>JAYUFR010000073.1:0-6375 GCA_043738625.1 Sterolibacteriaceae bacterium | reverse complement strand
ATGTAAGCGCACTTATCCAGGCAAAAAAAAGCCCGCCGATGGCGGGCTTTTCATTTTTATTCTTATAAACCAGGTGTCGGTACAGTCGCCGACGCCGCTATCAGGCTTTCTGGATATTGGATGCCTGTTTGCCTTTCGGACCTTGGACAACATCAAAGGAGACTTTTTCGGTTTCCTTCAAGGTCTTGAAGCCGGGCATGTTGATCGCAGAAAAGTGCGCGAACAAATCTTCGCTACCATCGTCAGGAGTAATAAATCCGAACCCCTTGGCGTCGTTGAACCACTTGACAGTACCAGTTGCCATAAACGATCTTCCTCAGTTGATGAAACGATCCGGCGCACAGTGATGCGCCGGGGCATGTCCGGACTGCAATCTCACTTCTGAGGAATGGGCCAAGCGGAGATTCAGTAGGCTGAAGGACTGCGGGGCTTTCGACATTACGGTGAAGATTGAGCCAAACACGGTTTTGGGTTTTACCCATCTTATTCAAATGCGTCAAGCACTTTAGATGCTGCAAGACAGCATATTGTCCGTCGGTCGTGCTCGGCTTTGAGCCCGGATCAAGCGCGTGTGCGCACGGCACGACTGGGTTGCACTCGCAGCAATTCGCATTAGAATCCAGTTATGCCCACACGCAAGTTTAGTCATGGCCGGGAAGACAGTGCCGTCCTCGAACCAAAGAAAAGCAGGGTCAAACCCCCGCCAATGTTCAAGGTTATGGTGTTGAATGACGATTACACTCCAATGGACTTCGTCGTCGTTGTATTGGAAAGGATTTTCGGAATGAGCCGCGAAACTGCTACTCTGGTCATGCTCAAGGTGCATCGCGAGGGCAAGGGCGTCTGTGGCGTCTATCCCAAGGATGTTGCTGCGACCAAGGTGGAACAAGTAACCGCTTTTGCACGTCAACATCAGCATCCGCTGGCTTGTGTGATGGAGGAAACCTAAATGATTGCCCAGGAACTGGAAGTCACCCTGCACATGGCCTTTGTCGAGGCCCGGCAGAAACGGCACGAGTTCATTACCGTCGAGCACCTGCTGCTTGCGTTGCTCGACAATCCGTCGACAGCGGAAGTCCTGCGTGCCTGCACGTCGGATATTGAAGCGCTGCGCAAGGAACTGGCAGACTTTGTCAATGAACACACACCTACGGTTGCTGGCACCGAAGACATCGACACCCAGCCAACGCTCGGCTTCCAACGCGTGATCCAGCGCGCCATTCTCCATGTGCAGTCCTCCGGCAAGAAAGAGGTCACTGGTGCCAATGTCCTCGTCGCCATTTATGGCGAGAAGGATTCTCATGCAGTCTATTTCCTGCAACGGCACAACGTCACGCGACTTGATGTAACCAACTTTATCTCGCACGGCATTTCCAAGAACCCGCAGACGACCGGCAAGAGCGAAGAACCGCCGGAAACCGAGAACGAGACCCAGGAAAAGGGCAGCGCACTCGACAGCTTTACCCAAAATCTCAACCAGATGGCCATCGCCGGCAAGATTGATCCCTTGATCGGTCGTGATGCAGAACTGGAGCGCGTGATTCAGACGCTATGCCGTCGCCGCAAGAACAATCCCTTGCTGGTGGGTGAGGCCGGGGTTGGCAAAACGGCAATTGCCGAAGGTTTGGCGCGCCGGATCGTCGACAAGCAGATTCCCGAAATTCTCGCCCATGCCACGGTTTATTCGCTTGACATGGGTGCCCTGCTGGCCGGAACCAAATACCGCGGCGACTTTGAACAAAGACTCAAGGGCGTTTTGAAGCAATTGCTCGACAATCCGCGCGCGATTCTGTTCATCGACGAAATACACACACTGATCGGCGCTGGTGCTGCATCGGGCGGTACTCTCGACGCTTCAAATCTGCTCAAGCCTGCGTTGTCATCGGGCAGCCTGAAATGCATCGGCGCAACAACCTTCAATGAGTACCGCGGCGTGTTCGAAAAAGACCATGCGTTGTCGCGTCGGTTCCAGAAGATCGACGTCAATGAACCGTCGGTCGAGGAAACCGTGCAGATCCTGCGCGGACTCAAGAGCCGGTTCGAGGAACACCATGGCATCAAGTATTCGGCGGCAGCAATCAACTCTGCGGCTGAACTTGCCGCGAAATATATCAATGATCGGCATCTGCCGGACAAAGCCATTGATGTAATCGACGAAGCCGGTGCTGCGCAGCGTGTGCTGCCAAAATCAAAGCAAAAGAAGATCGTCGGCAAGCAGGAAATTGAGGAGATCGTTGCCAAGATCGCCCGCATTCCGCCACAGCATGTTTCGGCGGATGACCGCTCGCTGCTCAAAAATCTTGAGCGTGATTTGCGCAGCGTCGTGTTCGGGCAAAACGAAGCTATCGGCGCCTTGACCACTGCTATCAAAATGTCACGCTCAGGTTTGGGCAATCCACAAAAACCCATCGGCAATTTTCTGTTTTCCGGACCGACTGGTGTTGGCAAAACCGAAGTTGCGCGACAGCTGGCCTACTGCATGGGCATTGAGCTCATCCGCTTCGACATGTCCGAGTACATGGAACGTCACGCGATATCCCGTTTGATCGGCGCGCCTCCTGGTTACGTGGGTTTCGATCAGGGCGGTCTGCTGACCGAGGCCATCAGTAAAAAACCTCACTCGGTGCTGCTGCTTGATGAGATTGAAAAAGCCCACCCAGATATTTTCAACATTTTGTTGCAGGTGATGGATCACGGCACCTTGACCGACAACAACGGACGCAAGGCCGACTTTCGCAATGTGGTCATCGTCATGACCACCAACGCCGGCGCCGAAGCACTGCAGAAAACAACGATGGGCTTCACCACCAACAAACAAGCCGGTGATGAAATGGCCGAAATCAAGCGACTGTTTACACCGGAGTTCCGCAATCGGCTCGACGCAACCATTTCTTTCAAGGCGCTGGATACGCAAGTGATTCTGCGCGTGGTGGACAAGTTCCTGATGCAGCTCGAAGGCCAGTTGCATGAAAAGAAGGTAGAGGCGATCTTCACTGATACGCTGCGAGCATGGCTTGCCGAGAAGGGCTTCGACTCACTCATGGGAGCCCGCCCGATGGCACGGCTGATTCAGGACACGATTCGCTCTGCCCTGGCTGACGAACTTCTATTCGGTCGCCTCACCAACGGGGGCAAAATCACGATCGATATCGACGAAGACGACAAGGTCAAGCTGGTGTTTGAAGAAACGGTTCCAGCAACCGTCTGAACGTCACTCGCGGCCTGCGGCGCACATAGTGCGCCGCAGGCCATTTCTTTAGTAGTGCCTTGATCCTGACGGATGCTGTGACGTCGAGTTTCGACGTGGAGCAGCAGTTCGCCCTGCCCCAGCCGGACGCTGGCCGTTGCGTTGGCCAGCTCCGTGTGAAGACGGCTTGGGGTCGCTGCGTCGGCCATTCGCTATCGGTTCAGCACGAATGCCAGGGTCTGGTTCAAACCCGGGTAAAACCTTTTTCTCCAGTTCGCGCTTAAGTAGTCGCTCAATGTCGCGCAACAGTCGATGCTCGTCGACACAGACCAGGGAAATTGCCTCGCCGCTGGCGCCGGCGCGACCAGTACGGCCAATGCGGTGCACATAGTCCTCAGCCACGTTGGGCAATTCAAAGTTGATCACGTGGGGCAACTGATCAATGTCGATACCGCGCGCGGCGATGTCGGTGGCGACCAGTACCGTGACTTTGTTACGCTTGAAATCTTCCAGTGCGCGCTGGCGCGCGCCCTGCGTCTTGTTGCCATGCAGGGCAGCAGACCGAATACCAGCCTTGTTCAATCGCTCCGACAGGGCATCGGCACCATGTTTGGTGCGGGCAAACACCAGCACCTGATGCCAACCATGATCTTCGATCAGTTTGATCAAAAGATCGCGCTTCTTGACCCGGTCAACGCGATAGACCGAGTGCTTTACCGCATCAGCAGGCGCGTTGCGTTTCGCGACTTCGATACTTACCGGGTCGCGCAGAAAACCGGCTGCCAACACGCGGATTTCTTCCGAGAACGTCGCGGAAAACATCAGGCTCTGCTTCTGCTTTGGCATCAAGGCGAGGATCTTGCGGATATCCGGGAGAAAGCCCATGTCAAGCATGCGATCAGCCTCGTCCAGCACCAGTACCTCAATGCCTGACAGGTCGGCGCTACGCTGCTTGACGTGATCAAGCAGACGACCGGGGGTCGCCACCAGAATGTCCATGCCGGCGCGCAGGGCCTTGGCTTGTGGCCCAAGGCCAACGCCGCCATATATCGCCGCCGAACGCAGCGAAAGATGCTTGCCATAGGTCCGCACGCTTTCATGCACCTGCACCGCCAACTCACGAGTCGGCGTCAGAATCAATGCACGCGGTTTAAAACGGATCAGCGACAAATCACCATTTCTGCTGCTCAGCAGCTCAAGAATCGGCAGGGTAAAGCCGGCTGTTTTGCCAGTGCCGGTCTGGGCTGCGGCCATCAGGTCGCAGCCGTCAAGAACCAACGGAATGGCTTTGGTTTGAATCGGGGTTGGTGTGTCGTAACCCTGTTCGGAAATGGAACGCAGAATTTCGGCGCGCAGGCCGAGCTGGGAAAAACTCATGAATAAACTCCTGGAATCGGCCCCGCGTGCTAGGCACGAACCAGTCTAGGCAGAAACACTTTAGGGGAAAACCGCGGATCGAGAATCGAATCGCGAGACGCTGATTTGCAGACTGATGGGCAAACCAAGCGGCGCGCAGTGTAACAGCCATCAGCTTTTGAAGCGAGCCTATTGGCTAAATAAATCCCTGCTGTGATAATCAGGCTTGCTCAACTTCAATGCTCAAGGTGCTCTTGCAATGGAATATTTGACGACCGATCTGTGCGACGCGCACGAAGACAAAATCCGTGTGGTTGCTCCAATGTTTCGCTCGTATGGAGGCAAAGGGGCCTTTCATGGTTCGATTACGACACTCAAGTTGTTCGAAGACAACTCCTTTGTTCGAAAAAGCCTGGAACAACCCGGTGAAGGCCGAGTACTGGTGATTGATGGCGGCGGATCAATGCGCCGCGCATTGGTTGGCGACCAGCTTGCTCAACTCGGCATCAGCAACGGATGGTCCGGAATAATCGTTTATGGCTGCATTCGCGACTCGATAGCCATTAGTCAAATGGCGATCGGCGTCTTCGCGCTCGCCACTCATCCGTTAAAAACTTTAAAACTGAACGTCGGCGCAATTGATACTCCGCTCAGCTTTGGCGGGGTGACCTTTACTCCGGGAGAATGGCTTTATGCGGATCAGGATGGGGTAATTGTCAGCGCAAAAAAACTGGCTTGAAGTCCATCTGTGTGTCTTATATAAGAGATGTGTCGTTTAAGCCGAACCCAAAATTAACCAGTCGATAGCTCTATGTTTTTGCTGTATTTTTCAATGTCTTATATAAGACACTTGTTGCTTTGCAAAAAATCGTTTTATACTACGTCCTGCCAACCCATTTGCGACTGATTTTTCGACCTACCACCGAAAGGATATTGTTATGACCGACCGCAAAGCTCAAATCGCCGCCCTGGAAAAAGATTGGGCTACCAATCCGCGCTGGAAGAGTGTCAAGCGCGGCTATAGTGCTGAAGACGTCGTTCGTCTGCGCGGTTCCCTACAGATCGAGTACACGTTGGCAAAGCGCGGCGCGGAAAAGCTTTGGGAAAAGGTCAACGGCGGCGCCAAGAAAGGTTACGTAAATGCCTTCGGCGCAATCACCGCAGGTCAGGCCATGCAACAAGCCAAGGCTGGCCTTGAAGCCGTTTATCTATCGGGCTGGCAAGTTGCCGCCGATGGAAATACCTCCGAAACCATGTATCCCGACCAGTCGCTGTATGCCTACGACTCCGTACCAACGATGGTTCGCCGTATCAACAACACTTTCAAGCGTGCCGACGAAATCCAGTGGTCGCGCGGTATCGAACCGGGCACTCGTGACTTCGTCGATTACTTCCTGCCGATTGTGGCTGATGCCGAAGCCGGGTTCGGCGGCGTGCTCAATGCCTTCGAGCTGATGAAGAACATGATCGCCTCAGGCGCTGCCGCGGTTCACTTCGAAGATCAACTTGCTGCAGTGAAGAAGTGTGGTCACATGGGTGGCAAGGTGTTGGTGCCGACCCAGGAGGCCTGTGAAAAGCTGATCTCGGCACGTTTTGCGGCTGATGTGATGGGTGTGCCGACTATTCTGTTGGCCCGCACCGATGCTGAAGCGGCCAACCTGATCACGTCCGACCACGACGCCAATGACAAGCCCTTCCTCACTGGCGAGCGGACTCAAGAGGGTTTCTACCGCGTCAAAAACGGTCTGGAACAAGCCATCAGTCGTGGCATTGCTTACGCCCCCTATGCCGACTTGGTGTGGTGTGAAACCGGCGTGCCGGACATCGGCTTT
>JAYUFR010000072.1:0-6449 GCA_043738625.1 Sterolibacteriaceae bacterium | reverse complement strand
TGGGTTTGCTGCTGCTGTTTTCGGCGCTTTCCGCCGCGCTGGCCTGGGCTATTAACGGCCATTTCTTCATGTCAAGTGGAACGATTGTCCGTTTGTCTGTCGGTGCGATCGTTGTGGCGGCAGCGTACGGAATGCTGCCGATGCTGTTCGGACTGGGTCGAGGATGGTTGGCCGCCACCCTTAGCCCGGAAAGCTGAGACCGGATCATGCTGCGGCCAATGTTTGTCACCGGTTCGCTGGTTCACGGTGGCGCGGAGCGTCATTCGATTACTGTCATGAACCGTTTGGCGGAGCGCGGGCATGAGTGCCACGCGGTGTATGTCAAGAATGATCCTAGTCAACTTGACCGAATTTTATTGCATACGGATGCAACCACACGCTGCCTGAATGCGGCGCGTTACCTCGATTTTGGTGCCCTGACGGATTTCACGGCGCATATTTCACGTATCAAGCCTTCGGTAATCGTTGCAGCGAACGGATACGCGTTGATGTATGCATCGCTGGCGAAGCTGCGTGCCCATTCGCACGCGCCTGTGGTGGCCACTTTTCACACGACACAGCTATTTGGCGTCAAAGAGCACGTAAAAGCGCTGTTGGACCGCCCGTTCTTCTGGAGCGCGGATCAATCCGTCTTCGTCTGTAAAAAGCAGAAACATTACTGGCTGCGCCGTGGATTGTGTTCACGAAAAAACCAGGTGATCTACAACGGCGTGGATACCGCACATTTCTGCGACAAATCGAGCGTTGAAGAACGCGACGCGCTGCGCAAAGAACTCGGCTGGTCCGCAACCGATTACGTGATCGGCATCTCCGCTGTGCTGCGCCCGGAAAAAAACCATTTGCAGTTGCTGGATGCGGTGGCCGCATTGCGCCGCTCGGGCATTCCGGCACGGCTGCTGATGATAGGCGACGGCCCGATGCGAAAGGCGGTTGCAGCCCGGGCGTGCGAACTCGGCGTCGATACCTGCCTGCGGATAACGGGATTCCAGCAAGAGGTTCGCTCCCATATCGCGTTGTGTGACGTGATGGTCCTGTGCAGCATCGCGGTCGAGACTTTTTCCCTGGCGGCACTCGAAGCGATGGCGATGGGCAAGCCGTTCATCCATGCAGATCTGGGTGGCGCCGCGGAGATGATATTCCCGGGCCGTAACGGTTTTCTGTTCCCGGTGAGTGATACCCCGGCGCTGGTGCACAGACTCGCGATCCTGGCCGATCATGCACTTGCAAAGCGGATGGGTAATGAAGCCCGTTCCTTGGTTGAAGCGAATTTTTCGGAAACAGCGATGGTCGATCACTACGAAAGAATGTTGCTGAAACTCTGTGCCGGCCGGCTTGAGCCTGAGCCGGCGATGAAGCGCCCAACCGTGACGAACGACGGTATGGCATCACAATGCAGGTCACAAAAGGAGTAAATCACCATGATGTCCTATGAAAAATTGCTTGAGCATATTGGAAGCGAGCGTCGCACCTGGCTGGTGACCGGTGCGGCCGGCTTCATTGGCTCAAATCTGCTGGAAATGTTGCTCAGGCTTGACCAGAATGTCGTCGGCCTGGATAACTTGTCCACCGGAAGCAGGAGCAACCTGATTCAGGTAATGCAAGCGGTTGGCGACGTTCGCTGGTCCAATTTCAGGTTCATCGAGGGTGATATACGCGCGCTCGAAACCTGCCAGGCAGCTTGCCAATCGGTGGAGGTGGTGCTGCATCAGGCGGCGTTGGGGAGCGTACCGCGCTCAATGGAGGATCCGATAGGAACCAATGAAAGCAATGTCACGGGCTCGCTCAACATGCTCGTGGCCGCTCGTGATGCCAAAGTGCGGCGTTTCGTTTACGCAGCATCGAGTTCGACCTATGGCGATCACCCGCAATCCCTCAAGGTCGAATCCCGGATCGGTAAACCGTTATCGCCGTATGCGCTGACAAAGTATGTCAATGAGTTATATGCCGAAATTTTTGCGCGCTGCTATGGCTTGCCATCGATCGGACTGCGCTACTTCAACGTGTTTGGGCCACGCCAGGATCCTGACGGAGCCTACGCCGCAGTGATTCCGAAGTGGATCTCCGCCATGCTGCGCAACGAGACCGTCCATATCAATGGTGACGGAACAACGGCAAGGGATTTTTGTTATATCGACAACGTGGTTCAGGCCAACCTGCAGGCGGCCATGGTTGAAGAGCCCGATGCCGTCAACCAGATCTACAACGTGGCGATGAATATGCAGACTTCGTTGAATGAGTTGTTCGAAATAATCCGCGAGCTGCTCGCGCCGCACTATCCCGGCGTTCAGACAATGCAACCTGCCTATCGCGAATTTCGCGCAGGTGACATGCACATGTCCCGGGCCGATATCGGCAAGGCGATGCGTTTTCTGGGGTACCAGCCGGTGTGGCCGGTAAGGGAGGGTTTGGAGCGGGCGATCGACTGGTATATTTCAAGGCTGGCGGACTCGCCGTCAGCGAATCGTCGCTTGCCCAACTCTGCGCCGGGAATGGGCGACGCTGCGGAACACGGCTTGGACGCGACGTCTATTTATTGACCATATTGATGCCGGAGGGCAAGGCATCAATTGCAGGAATACCTCGCCGCCGCCCCGCGGGCCGTGTAAGCACCCAAAGCTCCTCCGATACAGATCCAACATTCTCAACACACCATGTGTGAAGGTTCTATATTATTTTTGTATTTTCTTAATGATCCGACTGGACTATGACAACCTGAAGCCCATGCGGGAGTGAGGTTACCGATTGTCGGTTTCCATTATGAAAGGCCCTGAATGGTTCTTTGGGCCGACTATCCACCTGGATTTCTTGTTCAGCTATTGTGTTGCCTTCCGAGTGTTGGCTATTGCGAGGAAAGAACGCATAGTTCTTCTGGCCTACAAATTTAGACAATGGAAGCGAGAGCTTGCTGATTCGAAGGACTACGCTTGACTGTCTTCAATTCGTATCCTCGATGCAGTCATGATCATAGACAATCCCGCTCCGTTCTTTGCCATCAATTTCCTTTGCTTTGTGCTGGCTGGGCTGATTTTCCGCAACAGCGGCTTCTATCGCGAGCTGCTTGGCAAGGTGGAAGCCGATCATTCGAATATGATAGATGGATTGCGTGGATGGCTTGCGCTGGGTGTGTTTTTTACCCATGTGACAATCATGCATTCCTATTTCGTTGCGGGAAAGTTGGAGGTGCCGGCGGGGACGTTCTACGACATGACCGGCCAGGTGGCCGTATCCCTCTTCTTCATGATCACCGGATTCCTGTTTTGGAGCCGGGTATTGCGCTCTGATGGTGTGCTCAACGTCGAAACATTTTATGTTTCCCGACTGCGAAGAATTGTCCCCATGTATCTGGCGTCGGTTGCGATGTCGCTGGTTGTTGTTGCGGCACTGAGCGGGTTCAGCTTGAAGGTGAGTCCGTATGAGCTGTTGCGGGAATTGAGGGCATGGTTTTCGTTCGGCTTTATGTACGCCGGCGATATCAACGGCATCAAGGATGCACATCATATCAATGCCGTTTACTGGACCCTCGCCTTCGAGTGGGGGTTTTACGTCGCATTGCCATTACTGGCGATTCTTGCCCGCGGCACAGGTGCATTTTTGGTGTTTTCGATCGCGTTTCTCTATTGCCTCCAGACCCCCGTTACCTTGAATTTCATAGCTGGCGCGTTGGCGGCGGTCCTGGTCGAAAGGAAGCTCATCGGGGATCGAGCCAAACCGTGGATTTATGCTCCGCTGCCGATCGCCGCGCTGGCCGCCGTCTTTACATTCCCGACGGCATACGCAGCGTCACCGGTAGTCCTCATGTTCGTATTTTTTCTATTTGTTGTCGGTGGCAACAGCCTGGTCGGGTTGCTGGCATCGCGTCCGGCCCGGCTCCTCGGAACCATCAGCTACAGCATCTATCTCGTCCATTGCGTTGTGCTGTACGTGGTTGTTCGCACGGTTAACCAGCATCTGCCGATAGCGTCGCTCGACCAATACGAGTATTGGTCCATTGCAGCGCTCGCGGCGATGATCGCAGTTTTGCTATCCGCGATTACCTACAAATATGTTGAGCATCCGTTCATCTCACTGAAACGGCGTGCCGCGAAACCGGCGCTCCGGGGTTTGCAGGCTGGGCTCAGACCCGAGGTGCCACTGCAAGAAAAGCATGGGTGATTTTCTGGATCGCCATGGCGGGGCTTCCAAACAGGGTAGTGGTACTGCATTCGTTTTCAAGGTTGATGGCTCGTCGCCCATCGTTGCCACCGCCAGGTATCACGGCACATCTCATCTATCCCGTAGTGAGCGTGCCAGCCCATGGCTTCACGAGCATAGGAGGGGTCTCCGTAGCATTGGGCCACGTCACCTGGACGCCGCCCAACGATCCTGAAAGGAATATGTTTCCCGCTTGCTTTACCGAATGCACGGATCACATCAAGCACGCTGGTACCTTGACCTGTGCCAAGGTTTGCGGTCAGGACACCTTTATGTTGTTGAAGGGAATTCAAAGCGTCCAGATGCCCGCGGGCGAGATCCACTACGTGAATATAGTCGCGGATCCCCGTTCCGTCAGGTGTTGGGTAGTCATCACCGTAAACAGATAATTGTTCGAGCTTGCCAGTAGCTACCTGTGCAATGTATGGCATCAGGTTGTTCGGAATTCCATGGGGATCTTCGCCGATCAGGCCGGATAAATGGGCACCTACGGGATTGAAATAACGCAGCAATCCTATCCGCCACGACGGATCGGATAGCGCCAGATCCCTCAACACTTCCTCGACCATCAATTTGGAGCGACCGTATGGATTTGTGGTCACCAAGGGAAAATTCTCGTTCACCGGAACCGATGCCGGATCGCCATAGACTGTTGCCGAAGAGGAAAATACCAGAGTCTTTACTCCAGCTTCCGCCATCGATTCAAATAACACCAGACTGCCCGTGACATTGTTGTCGTAGTAACGCATGGGTGCCGCCACTGATTCACCCACCGATTTGAGCCCGGCGAAGTGAATGACAGCAGTCACATCGCTCTCGCAAAGTAACTGGCGTATGGCTCGCCGGTCACGAATGTCGGCCTCCACAAATCTGGGCCGCCGGCCTGCAATTTTCTCTATCCGATCAATGACTGATGACTTGCTATTGCTGAGGTTGTCGACAATCGTTACATCATGTCCTGCAACCAGCAGTTCAACCACCGTATGTGAGCCAATGTAGCCGATACCCCCCGTTACCAGAAGCGACTTGCAAGCCTGGCTTCGCCGAAATGGAAAAGTTGTCCGGGATATGCTCATAGGTGAACTGCTACCAAAAAAAAGACCTCTAGGGTTCTTCGAGGAAATTTGGCATCTGTGCTTGTAATGCCATTGCCATCCAATAAACGTCGCTTTGAACGTGGAATAAGCGGCTCAATCGCCAACCGGTCGCTACGACGCCAAGGCAAGTTCACCGTGAATCTCCCTGGTTGTTGTTCGCGCGACGGCTTTTTCGCCGGCAAACAAATTGGTGTCGCCATTGATTTTTACGATTTCGAAGGCTTCCGCATATTTAGTGCGAATCTGGTAGCCACGGTACATGGACCGTCCCCGGATACCCTCCATCCACCAGTCGCCATTGCGCATGGTCTGGCTGGTGTGGGCGAGAATGCTGGCCATTTTCTGGTCTATATACTTCGTAACATCGATAAGGTACTGGGCGCGAAATGCGGCGGGTGTGATTCCTCCCGGGATTGTCTGTTCATACATATAAACGTTGAAGTCATTCTTTCTTGTTGCGGAAATAACGCAACGCGTCATGTTGACGTGATCCTGATGGGAATCTTCAGTCCAGTGCGTGAATACCGAATGTGGATCGAGGTCCCGGATAATGGAGTCAATGGCGCCGATCGTGGCGCGGTTATAACCGAGTTCTTTTGCTTTGAGCGGCAGGACGATAACTCCGGCGATGCCCATGATCCTGGCGGCCGCATGCGCTTCCCTTATTCTGCGTTCACGGTCCTCTGGAATAGTGGCAATGCACGAATACACATCATTGCCGGCTGCCGCGAGACGGCAGATGGTCCCGGCCATTCCAATTTCTATGTCGTCCGGATGTGCTCCAAATACGATAATGGTGTTTCGTTTTGATCCTGATGTGTCGGACATTTTAATCTCCAGATTCTGTGTTGTAGCAATATGGCCGGTGCGGCGTTATGAAACAGCCTTGCGTGCTTGGGCCTCAATGAGGGTGGGGTGATGGTCGGTGAGTGGGGCTCGCCTTTTTTTTAATCTGCATGATCGGCAGCATCGTGCTCGTAGCCTCAGCATCGGCCTGGAATTGCCCAGCTTCGCTTTCGCGTTGCAGACGGCGGAACTTCGCAAATGTCTTCTTCAAGTCGGTTTTCGAGCTGTGGGTATATCGGAACGAACGATCCAGGATGGACTTCATGAGACTCCTCCTTCGGCTGGTCATCGGAGTGTCGAACAATGCTGTTTGCC
>JAYUFR010000071.1:0-6465 GCA_043738625.1 Sterolibacteriaceae bacterium | reverse complement strand
TCGAACGGGAACAGGGCGAGGATGCGGGTCACCGATTCGGCAATGTGGCGGATGCGTCCGCCGCGCCAGGCCCAGATGGAAGGGCCGACGAAATGGATAGCCGGGATACCGGCCTGCTTGAGTTTTTTTTCCAGCCAGAGGTTGAAGTCCGGCGCATCGACGCCGATGAAGATATCGGGCGGGTCTTGGAGCAACTGTTTGAGGAGCTTGCGGCGGATGCTGCTGATTTCACGGTAGTGGAACAGCACTTCCGCATAGCCGCGCACGGCGAGTTTTTCGGCAGGGACCATGGCGTCAAAACCCTGCGCTTGCATTTTCGGACCGCCGATGCCATAGAAATTTGCTTCGGGAATCCGCCGTTTCAAGGCATAGATCAGATGTGCGGCCAGCAGATCACCGGAGGCTTCACCGGCGACGAGAGCGATCT
This sequence comes from Sterolibacteriaceae bacterium, assembly GCA_043738625.1. Taxonomy (GTDB): domain Bacteria; phylum Pseudomonadota; class Gammaproteobacteria; order Burkholderiales; family Rhodocyclaceae; genus JANYCD01. Next base: position 6,038 of record JAYUFR010000071.1, on the reverse strand, counting down.
TGAGTGCCGGCATTAACGGATGATTCCCCTGCCCTGCCCATGAAGAAAATCACTAAATATTTTCAGCTCGGGAACAGCGGCAACCTCGCTGGCAATCATCTCGCGCGCTTCATCCAGCTTCAGCCCGGACTTGTACAGCGTTTTATAGGCACGCCGTATCGCAGTGATGGCCGCAGGAGAAAAACCACGCCGCTTGAGACCTTCGCTGTTGATGCCATGGGGTTCGGCAGTATTGCCCGATGCCATGACATAGGGCGGCATATCCAGTAACAACACCGTACCGGCCGCCGTCATGCTGTGCGCACCGATGCGGACAAATTGATGCACGGCAGTGCAACCGCCGAGAATGGCCCAGTCGCCGATGATGATATGCCCGCCCAATTGGGTACTGTTGGCGATAATGGTGTTGCTGCCGATTTGGCAATCGTGAGCGACATGAACATACGCCATGATCCAGTTGTCGTTGCTCATGCGCGTGACACCACCATCCTGGGCGGTGCCGCAATTAAAAGTACAGGATTCACGGATCGTGTTGCGGTTGCCGATTTCGAGGCGCGTCGGCTCGCCGGCGTATTTCTTGTCTTGTGGGCTTTCACCGATTGAGCAAAACTGGAAGATGCGATTCTCTTGCCCAATGCGCGTGTGGCCAGTGATCACGACATGCGGTCCAATCCAGGTGGTGTCGCCGATCTCAACGTATTCGCCGATGATCGAATAGGCACCGATTGATACGTTCTTTCCAATCTTCGCCGCGGGATGAATCAGGGCGGTTGGATGAATGCCCTCTGCGCTCATTCGATGGTTCGCTCGGCGCACATCAGTTCAGCCTCTGCAGCCACCTTCCCATCCACCTTGGCGGTACAGGAGAATTTCCAGATGCCACGCCGGTTGGTGATAATCGACGCTTCCAGAATTAGCTGGTCACCGGGAACTACCGGACGTTTGAAACGGGCATGATCAATGCCAAGAAAATAATAAACCGACTTGCTGTCCGGCTTGTCCCCCAATGACTGGAAGGAAAGGATGGCGGCGCTTTGGGCCAGCGCTTCAATGACCAGAACGCCCGGCATGACCGGATGATGCGGGTAATGCCCAGGGAAGAACGGCTCATTGATGGTGACATTCTTCAAGGCGGTGATGCGCTCGCCCTTGACGATTTCAAGAACCCGGTCCACCAGCAGGAAGGGATAGCGATGCGGCAGATGTTGGAGTATTTGATGGATATCCATCGCGCTCATGATTTCTTCTCCAGTTGGGCGAGGCGGCTTTCGAGGGCGCGTATTTTATCGGCCATGGTATCGAGATGGCGCAGATGTGCAAAGTTTTTCAGCCAGTCCTGGTGCGGCAGTGATGGCACCGTGCCGGTATAGCTTCCGGACTTGAGGATGGATTTCGCAACCAGCGTGCCGGCAGAAATATTGACGTCATCGCCGATCTTCAAGTGGCCAAGGATAACCGCGCCACCTCCGACTGTGCAGCGACTGCCAATTTGCGCGCTGCCGGCGATGCCTACGCAGCCGGCCATTGCCGTATGTGCGCCAATATGCACGTTGTGGCCAACCTGGATCTGGTTGTCGAGCTTGACGCCATCCGCGATGATGGTGTCTTCCATGGCGCCGCGGTCGATGGTGGTGTTGGCGCCAATTTCAACGTCGTTACCCATGACAACCCGGCCGTTCTGGGGAATTTTTACCCAGGAGCGATCTTTCTCCTGGGCAAAGCCGAAACCGTCGGAACCGATGACCGCTCCGGAATGAATGATGGCGCGTAATCCGATGCGGCAATCGGCATAGATGCTGACCTGAGGATAAAGTCGACTACCCGCACCGATTTCTGCGCCCTCGCCAATCGTGCAACCGGCCCCGATCTGGACATTCTCACCAATTTTTGCCCCTGTCCCGATCCATGCGCCGGGCCCCACCGCAACGCTGGCGGGGATATTTGTTTCGACGGTCGCGGAGTGATGAATTCCCGGAGCAACATGGTCCACCGGCGTTAGCCACTGTGCCAGGTAAGCAAAATACAGATAAGGTTGCGGTGTGATGATGCAGGCCACCGTAGAGCCTGCTGCAGACTGTGGCGTCAGGATGACTGCCGATGCCTTTGTCTCGGCTAATTGCTTGGTATATCGAGGATTGGAAAGGAAACTGATATCGCCCGCAACAGCCGTTTCAAGAGGGGCGACGCGAACAATTCTGATCGCTTCATTGCCTTTCACCTCACCGCCCAGGCGGGCAATGATTTGCGCCAGTGTGACGCCAGCCACCGCGATATCCGCCGCCCCGGCTTACTTGCCGGAGGATCCAGAGTCACTCAATGCCTTCATCACACGATCAGTGATATCGACACGAGGACTGGCATAAACGGCTTCCTGAATGATCAGGTCAAAGCCTTCTTTTTCGGCGATGGCCTTGATGGCCTTGTTGGTCCGCTCTACTACTGACTGCAATTCCTCATTGCGCCGGGAGTTGACGTCCTCGTTGAGTTCCCGCTGCTTGCGCTGGTACTCCCGGTTCAGGTCGGCAAAATCCTTTTCCTTTGCCTTGCGCTCGCCATCAGGCATAGCAACGCCATTCTTTTCCATATCTTCCTGCAGTTTCTGTAGCTGCTGACGCGTCTTTTCCATCTCCTGGCCGCGCTTCTCAAACTCTTTTTCGAGTTTTTTCATGGCTTTCTTGGCCGGATCCGAATCGCGCATCACGCGCTCGGTACTGATCACGCCAATCTTGACTTCTGCTTGTGCGTATACCGAAGCCGCCATCAACACGGAAGTCAACGCGGTGAGTAGCAATCTCGCGGAATTTTTCAACTTGGTCTCCTTGCCTTAGAAGGTGTTACCCAACTGAAACTGAAAATGCTGGACTTTGTCGCCCGTTTTCACATTCAGAGGATCGGCAAAGCTGAATTTCAGCGGTCCAAACGGGGAAGTCCATGCGACCGACAAGCCGACGCTGTAGCGCATGTCACCAATTGACACCTTACTACCGTAGCCCCAAACATTTCCCGCGTCAAAGAACGCGCCGAGACGCACCGATTTCCCCAAACCAAGACCCGGCAGCGGGAAAAGCACTTCGGCATTGCCGATGAGCCTACGATTGCCGCCAAGCGCGTTGTCATTAAATGACGGATCTCTGGGGCCGAGGGATCCACTTTCGTAGCCACGCACGGATCCAATACCACCTGCATAGTAGTTTTTCCAGAACGGCAACTGCTTGCCACCAAATCCATTCGCGACATCGACCTGGCCGTTCATCATCAGCGTGAAGGTTCGAGTCAAGGGAAAGAATTGCTGATACTGATAGCTTGGCCGGATGTATTTTAAATTTCCGCCTGGTAACCCAATTTCTACGGATGCACTTTGAATAACTCCCTTGGTTGGCCAAATTCGACTATCGACAGTATCTTGACTCCAACCAATGCTTCCAACCAGGGTAGTGAATTTATTGCCCTCGGTGGCCACGAAGCTTTGATAGAAAAGCGGGCTAAAAGGGGTTAGGGTGATTGAAGTCGAGTCGAGCGCCAAACCGACTCCAATACCGTTTTCATCCCCAATCGGTATCCCGTAGCGGACACCTCCCCCCCACGACGATATATCATAGGCCGAGATGGAATTCAGCTTGCTGGTATCTGTTTTACGCCTGTAGATATCGAACCCGCGGCTCATGCCGTCAATGGTGTAGTAAGGATCCGTGTAAGAAAGCGAATACACCTGATTACTCTTGCTGGTGCTGATCTGGGCGCCGACGCTCTTGCCGCTGCCGAAGATGTTTTGTTGCTGGATCGCACCCGAGAGCACCAGTTTTTCCGACTGGGAAAAACCGGCGCCGAGCGTAACGCTGCCGGTGGGCTTTTCCTTGACGCTGAGGTTCATATCGACCTGGTCTGTGGTCCCCGCAACGGCCGGTGTTTCAACGGTCACTTCTTCAAAGTAACCGATCTTGTCAACACGAGTGCGTGATTTGTTTATTTTTTCTCCGTCGTACCAGCTCGCTTCCATCTGGCGCATCTCGCGACGAATCACTTCATCCCGGGTACGGGTATTGCCCGCAATATTGATTCGCCGCACGTAGACGCGTCGACCCGGGTCCACAAGAATGGTAAAGGCAACCTGGTGCTTTACTTTATCAAGTTCAGGCGCCGCGTTGACGTTGGCAAACGCGTAACCCTCGTCACCAATCCGTTCGCTGATGGCTTTGGTCGTATCGGTGAGTCGTTCCCTGGAATAGACATCTCCTGGTCTCAGCGTCACGAGAGGTCGCAGCACAGCCTCGGGGAGCAGCAAATTGCCCGCCAGCTTTACCGAAGAAATCGTATATTTTTCACCCTCGAAGATATTGACGGTGATGTAGATGTCTTTCTTGTCGGGCGAAATCGACACCTGTGTGGACTCAGTATTGAACTCAACGTAGCCGCGATCCAGATAAAAAGAACGCAATGACTCCAGATCGCCCGAGAGCTTTTGCTTGGAGTATTGGTCATTCTTGGTATACCAGGTCATCAGGCCCGGTGTGCGAAGTGTGAAAATACCCAGCAACTCGGATTCATCGAAGGCCTTGTTGCCAATGATATTGATCTGTTTTATTCGCGATACATCACCTTCCTCAACGCTGAAACTGAGGCCGACACGATTGCGCTCCAGCGGCGTGATGGTGGTGGTGACTTTGGCGCCGTAATAGCCGCGACTGAGATACTGCCGCTTGATTTCCTGCTCGGCTTTGTCGAGCAGTGAGCGATCAAAGATGCGGGATTCCGACAGGCCCACTTCTTTCAGTGACTTTCGCAATAATTCCTTGTCGAAGGCCTTGATCCCGACGAAATCCAGATTGGCGATGGCTGATCGCTCATCGACCAAAACCACCAGGAGTGAGCCTTCGATCTCCAGACGTACGTCTCTGTAGAATCCGGTGCCAAATAGTGCCTTGATGGCTTGAGCCGCTTTTTCATCAGTCATCGTATCGCCGACCTTGACCGGAAGGTAGCTGAACACGGTGCCGGCCTCGGTGCGCTGAACGCCCTCAACCCGTATATCTTTAACGACGAAAGGCTCAAATGCGCTCGCCGTGGTTGCAAACAAGGCTGATAACAGCCCCGCGATCAGGGATTTTTTCATGCGATCAGCTGGATATCAAACGGTGAATGTCGTTGAACAACGCGAATGCCATCAGCAATCCCAGCATGCCAAACCCGATGGTTTGTCCAATTTCCTGGACCCGCTCTGGGACTGGGCTACCCTTGATGAATTCAACAAGATAATACAGCAAATGCCCCCCATCCAATACGGGAATCGGCAGCAGATTGAGTATCCCGATACTGATGCTGATCAGTGCCAGAAACCTCAGGTAGGGAGATATTCCCAATCGCGCCGATTGCCCGGCGTAATCCGCAATGGCGACCGGCCCGGAAATGTTGCGCCAGGAAACCTCGCCAATCACCATTCGTCCCATCATTACGAGACTGAGTCGGGCGGTATTCCAGGATTCGGATGAGGCTTTCAGTAGTGCATCGATGAAGCCATAACGAACCAATGTCAGCATTGCCCCGCTCACCTTGGGATCCTGTTGGACCGCAATCCCGATGCGCCCGACTGGTTGCCCATTTTCCAGCACGCGTTGCGGAGTCAGTTGAATCGAGAGATGTTTGTTGTTGCGCAGCATCTCCATGACCAGAGGGCGATCTGGGGCTGCCTGAATTATCGTAACCACATCATCCCAATATCGGACAGGTTTTCCGTCAATGGAAAGAACAAGGTCGCCGGGAAGGAGTCCCGCCTGCTGTGCGGGTGAGCTATCAATGATTATCCCGATGACTGCATTTACCAGTGGTCTGTAGATTCTTAGCCCCAGTGTGTGCAATGGATCATCACTCATATCCGTTCCCTGCAGCGACTTTAAATCAAGCTGACGGTAGGCGATTTGGCCGCCGGGATTGATGGTTTCCAGGGTCGGAGAGTGGCGATCAAGCACTCCATTCAGAATTGCCATTCGCAGCTCGCTCCAGGTCGCCAGCGGCTTGCCATCGACTGAAATTACACGTTCTCC
>JAYUFR010000070.1:0-6520 GCA_043738625.1 Sterolibacteriaceae bacterium | reverse complement strand
CGACATCATTCTCGGCCCGGGCTGCGCCGGCGCCTGGACACCACGCGTACTGCGCGCAGCACAAGGCGCGCATTTCAATTTGCGCATCCGCGAGCAGGCGGCGTTGGCAGCGATCATCGGTGGCTATTCGGGGCGTACGCTGGCCGCCGTTGCCCATGGGGGTACGCCGCTCTATTCAATCGATTTGCGCGGCGATATCGCCTGGCTGTTTGGCAGCGAAGGGCAGGGCATCTCCGCCGAGTTGTTGTCATTGGCCGATGCGGGTGTCACCATTCCGATGGCGGGGGGGAGCGAGTCGTTGAATGTCGCCGCAGCCGCCACCGTGTGTCTGTTCGAGGCGGTCAGACAGCGAATAAACAAGGCTTAAAAATGGAAATAAACTCGACCATTTTGGCCCCTTTAATTGCGGGACCCTCCGGCCGCTTGCGGCCTGGGCCGGTGAATTTCGTGTTATGCCGCTCTCAAGATTGCGCTTCCACTGCGCTGCCGCAGTGTTTGCACTTGACGGCTTCTGCCTTTATTTCTTCCGCGCAGAGCGGACATTTGCGGTAGGCCGATGGCGCATCAAAAGGCTGCCTTTCCGAAACCTCTGTCCATCCTTTACGGAGATAGGCACTCTTCAAGATGCCGTCCGCCGCATAGCCATAGCTGATCGACATCACGAAAATCAGGAACCAACCAAACGGGCCCATTAAAGCGAATATGCTGGCCAGTATCAACTGGCGCTCGATATGTCGTCAACGTACCCGTTTGCTGGATTCCTGAATTTCATGATCCGCTTTCAGTTGATCAAAACAGGCCGCCCTGCCGGGCCGCCCGGTCGAATTCTCGCATTGCGTCGACGATCGGATAACAAGGGACAGACAGACCACGGTTTTCTCACAGTAGCCGCTGCTGATCCTGAAATTCAAAGGGGCTCAAAATAAATTTCAAGACTGCTGCTGGCATTAGAAAGACACCGGCTCCAGCTTGATCGTCTGCATCAGGGTCGCGGCAATTTCCTCGATTGACTTGGTGGTCGAATCGAGTGAGCGTATCCCTTCGCGACGCATCATTTTTTGCGCTTGTTCGATTTCCCAGCGGCAGTTGTCCAGCGACGCATAGGTACTGTTTGGCCGGCGTTCCTGGCGAATCTGCGTCAGTCTTTCGGCGGCGATGGTCAGCCCGAACAGTTTGTGGCGGTGCTGGTTTAAAGTTTCCGGCATGCGATTGCGCTCAAAATCTTCCGGGATCAGTGGGTAGTTGGCCACCCGGACGCCGAATTGCAGCGCGAGATAGAGACTGGTCGGTGTTTTGCCACTGCGTGAAACCCCGATCAAGATTACGTCGGACTTTTCCAGGTCCGTGTTCGAAACACCATCGTCGTGTGCCAGGGTGAAGTTGACGGCTTCCATGCGCGCCGCGTAATTGCTGGAGTCGGCGCCGCCATGGGAACGTCCCATCAGATGGGTGGATTTGACACCCAGCTCGGCTTCCAGAGGCGCGAGGAAGGCTTCAAAGAAATCGAGGATGATGGCGTCGACACCACGCAGCACAGCGGCCACCGCCGGTTCAACCAGGGTGGAGACAACGATGGGACGAATGCCATCCTTCAGACGCGCTGCGGTGATTCGCTCGACGCAGTCCCTGGCTTTGTCGACCGAATCGATGAAAGGCATGCGCACCTGCTTGAAGCGGATGTTTTCGAACTGGCTGAGCAGGCTGTGGCCCAGCGTTTCAGCGGTAATGCCGGTGCCATCGGATACAAAGAATACGGTGCGCGCGTTGGTCATGGGGCGGTCGGAGAATCAAAACCGATACAATATCAACCTTCTTCCATTCCGTTGAGAAAAGAGTTCGCGATGACGCGTTACGCCGTTGCCTTTGACCATTTGCGCATGACCGATGTGGGTGAGGTTGGCGGAAAAAATGCTTCTTTGGGCGAGATGATCAGCCAGCTCGCCGCCTCGAACGTGCGCGTGCCAGGCGGTTTTGCCACCACTGCGGCGGCTTTCCGCGAGTTTCTCTCCTTCCAGGGGCTGGCCGGACGCATTCAGGCAGCGCTGGACACGCTGGATGTGGATGATGTCGATACGCTGGCGCGCACCGGTGCCAAAATCCGCGGCTGGATTGTGGACACGCCTTTCCCGTCGCAACTGGAAACGGAAATCAAGGCCCAGTACCAGACACTGGTTGATACCTGCGGCGGCGATGCTTCCTTCGCCGTGCGCTCATCGGCCACCGCTGAGGATCTTCCCGATGCGTCCTTTGCCGGGCAGCAGGAAAGCTTTTTGAACATTCATGGCTATGACAACATCCTGCATGCCATCAAGGAAGTCTTTGCCTCGCTATACAACGACCGTGCCATTGCCTACCGCGTCCACAAGGGTTTCACCCATGCCGAGGTTGCCTTGTCGGCCGGTATTCAGCGCATGGTGCGTTCAGACAGCGGCGTATCCGGCGTGATGTTCACGCTGGATACGGAGTCCGGTTTCGATGGCGTGGTGCTGATTACCTCCAGCTACGGCCTCGGTGAAACAATCGTGCAGGGCGCCGTTAATCCGGATGAGTTCTATGTGCACAAGGCAACACTGGCCTTGGGCAAGCCAGCGGTGATCCGGCGCAATCTGGGCAGCAAGCTGATCAAGATGGAATTTACGGATGCACGGCAGGCGGGCAAGTCCACCCGTACCGTCGCTGTGTCCGAGGCCGATCGCAACCGCTTTTCGCTTGCCGATGCGGAGATTCTTGAGTTGGCGCGCTATGCGGTAATCATTGAGCAGCACTACGGCCGCCCCATGGATATCGAATGGGGCCTGGATGGCCGCGATGGCAAACTCTATATCCTTCAGGCGCGGCCTGAAACCGTGATGTCGCAGAGCGGCGGCGTGGTCGAAAAATTCCGTATCAAACAGCACGGCAAGGTACTGGTGACCGGCCGGGCCATCGGCCAAAAAATCGGTGCCGGCCCGGTGCGCGTGGTCAAGGATGTCTCGGAGATGAACCGAGTCCAGCCTGGCGACATTCTTGTTACCGACATGACCGACCCCAACTGGGAGCCGGTCATGAAGCGCGCTGCCGCCATTGTCACCAATCGTGGCGGGCGCACCTGCCATGCTGCCATCATTGCGCGTGAGCTGGGCATTCCGGCCATCGTCGGCTGCGGCAATGCCACCGAGAAGCTGAGTGAAAATGATGCGGTGACAATCAGTTGCGCCGAAGGTGATACCGGCTACGTCTATCGCGGCATTCTCGACTTTGAGGTGACCAAGCAGGACATGGGCAAATTGCCGCCGCTGCCGGTGAAGATCATGATGAACGTCGGCAACCCGGAGCTGGCCTTCGACTTCGCGCAGATACCGAACGATGGCGTCGGTCTGGCGCGGCTGGAGTTTGTCATCAACAACATGATTGGCATCCACCCCAAGGCGATTCTGGAGATTGACCAGGTAGCGGCCAATCTGCGCGCAGAGATCCAGCGCCGTTCGCGCGGGTATGTCTCGCCAGAGGCCTTCTACGTCGAAAAGCTGGTCGAAGGCGTAGCCACCATCGCCGCCGCGTTTTACCCGAAGCCGGTGATCGTGCGCCTCTCCGATTTCAAGTCCAATGAATATCGCAAACTGCTCGGCGGCGAAATTTACGAACCCGAGGAAGAGAACCCGATGCTGGGTTTCCGCGGCGCATCGCGTTATATCGCACACGGCTTTCGCGACTGCTTCGAACTCGAGTGCCGGGCGATGAAGAAGGTACGCAATGAATTGGGGCTGACCAATGTCGAGCTGATGGTGCCCTTCGTGCGCAACGTCGAGGAAGCACATGGCGTGGAAGAACTGCTGGCCTTGAATGGTCTCAAGCGTGGTGCCGGAGGCTCCGCCGATGGCTCCGGTGGCCTGCGCCTGATCATGATGTGCGAGATTCCCTCCAACGCACTGCTGGCCGAAGCCTTCCTGCAATACTTCGACGGTTTCTCGATCGGTTCCAATGACCTGACCCAACTGACGCTTGGACTGGATCGGGATTCCGGCCTTGTCGCCCATGCCTTTGACGAGCGCGATCCTGCCGTTAAGCAATTGCTGGCCATGGCCATCAGCGCCTGCAACCGGCTCGGAAAATATGTCGGTATCTGCGGGCAGGGCCCATCGGATCATCCCGATCTGGCGGAATGGCTGATGGATCAAGGCATCCAGAGTATTTCGCTGAATCCGGATACCGTGGTGGATACGTGGCTGAAGCTGGCCGCTCATCAACACTAGGAGTCAATAATGCAACCTGAGTGGTGGCACTGGGCCGTTGCCGGAATCGCGCTGATCCTGGCTGAATTGGCGGTACCGACTTTCGTGCTGATCTGGTTCGGGCTGGGTGCGCTGCTGGTCGCGCTGATTCTTGCCTTGCACGCGGATATTGCGCTGACCGCGCAGTTGTCTATCTGGCTGATCGCTTCGGTGGTCATGGTTGCACTCTGGTTTCGGGTGTTCAAGCCCGGCCAGCGCAAAACGCGGATCGGCACCGCGGACGCGGAAGTGATCGGCGAAACGGGATTACTGACGCGCGCGGTCGCGCCCTTCGAAAAGGGCGCAGTACGCTTTCAAAAACCACTGCTGGGAGCGGATGTCTGGCCGTGCATCGCCGACGAAACAATCGAGGCAGGGCAAAGAGTCAAGGTGCTGGCCGTTGAAGGCAGCTTTCTGAAAATCGCAAAAATTTGATGGAGGAGGGTGCCATGGGCGCAGGTTTCGTGTTTGTTGTTGCATTGTTGGTGTTTGCCGCAGTGACCCTGGCGAAGGGCGTGCGCATCGTGCCGCAGGGCGAGGAATGGATCGTCGAGCGGCTTGGCAAATATCACGGCACGCTCTTGCCGGGGCTGAATATCCTCATCCCCTATCTCGACCGCATCGCCTACAAGCTGGTGACCAAGGACATCATTCTCGATGTGAAGGAGCAGGAAGTCATCACCCGCGATAACGCGGTGATCCTGACCAATGCGATTGCTTTCATCAAGGTGACGGATCCGATCAAGGCGGTGTATGGCGTTACGGATTTTTCCGAGGCGATTCGCAACATGATCATGACCACGCTGCGCTCGATCATCGGTGAAATGAGTCTCGACGAAGCATTGACGGGCCGCGACAAGATTAAGGCGCGGCTGCGCGAAGGTATCGCCAACGAAGCGATTGACTGGGGCCTCACGGTCAGGTCAGTCGAGCTACAAGACATCAAACCCTCCGAATCGATGCAGAAGGCGATGGAGGGTCAGGCTTCCGCCGAGCGGGAGCGCAAGGCCGTGGTGACCAAGGCCGAAGGCGCCAAGCAGTCGGCCATCCTCTATTCCGAAGCGCGTCTTGAAGCGGCACGGCGTGATGCCGAAGCACAAGTGACACTGGCCGAGGCCAGCGCCGAATCGATCCGCCGCGTCGCCGCCGCCATCGGCCAGCAGGATGCGCCGATGCGTTACATCCTGGGCGAAAAATACGTCATGGCGATGAGCAAACTGGCGGATTCGCAAAATGCCAAAACCATTCTTCTGCCGGCCGATTTGCAGGAAGCATTACGCGGGGTCCTCGGTCGCGCCCGCGACTAGGCTAGCGCAGCTCGGGTGGTGAAATTGGTAGACACAAGGGACTTAAAATCCCTCGGCGCAAGCCATACCGGTTCGATTCCGGTCCCGAGCACCAACACCCCATAAAAATTATGACCATTCTTGTTACCGGCGGCGCCGGTTTTATCGGCGCGAATTTTATTCTCGACTGGCTGCGTCACTGCGATGAGCCCGTCGTCAATCTCGACAAGCTTACCTATGCCGGCAACCGTGAAAATCTGCTGGCGCTGGAAGGCGACGTACGGCACATCTTTGTGTTGGGCGACATCTGTGACCGCACGCTGGTGGACCCTCTATTGGGGGAACACCGTCCGCGCGCCATCGTGCACTTTGCTGCGGAAAGTCATGTCGATCGCTCAATCCACGGCCCGGAAGACTTCATTCGCACCAACATCGAAGGCAGCTTCAGATTGCTGGAGGCGGTGCGCGGCTACTGGAGCGCGCTGGAAGACCGGGCGCGCAGCGGATTTCGCTTCCTGCACGTGTCGACAGATGAGGTCTACGGCTCGCTCGGACCGCAAGACCCGGCATCTTCCGAAACTCATGCCTACGCCCCCAACAGCCCTTATTCGGCGTCCAAGGCAGCATCCGACCATTTGGTGCGTGCCTATCACCATACCTACGGTTTGCCCGTCCTGACAACGAATTGCTCGAACAACTATGGCCCGTATCAGTTTCCCGAAAAGCTGATTCCGCTGGTGATCGCCAATGCGCTGGCTGGCAAGCCGCTGCCGATCTATGGCGATGGAATGAATGTGCGCGACTGGCTCCATGTGTCCGACCATTGCGCCGCAATCCGTGTGGTTCTGGCACAGGGCCACGTGGGCGAGACCTACAATATCGGTGGCTGGAACGAGATGCCCAACCTGGTCATCGTGAAGACAATCTGCGCTTTGCTCGATGAGCTACAGCCATCAGTTTGCGGACCTTACGAGCGCTTGATTG
>JAYUFR010000069.1:0-6549 GCA_043738625.1 Sterolibacteriaceae bacterium | reverse complement strand
GGTTTTCATATCTTCTGTCCGCGCATGAGCTGCCGGTTTTCGTAATCCACGCGCAACAAAATCGCCAGCGCGGCGCAGTTGGCGAGAATGCTGGAGCCGCCGAAACTCATCAGCGGCAGGGTCAGGCCTTTGGTCGGCAGCAGACCCATGTTGACGCCCATGTTGATGAGGGACTGCACGCCGAACCAGATACCCAGACCCTGCGCGAAAAGACCGCCGAAGATGCGGTCGAGCGACAGCGATTGGCGGCCGATGACAAAACAGCGCTGCACCAGCAGCGCGAACATGCCGACCACGGCGACCACGCCAACGAAACCGAGCTCTTCGGCGATCACCGCCAGCAAAAAGTCGGTATGCGCTTCGGGCAGGTAGAACAATTTCTCCACGCTGGCGCCGAGGCCAACGCCAAACCACTCGCCGCGGCCAAAGGCGATCAACGCGTGGGAGAGCTGGTAGCCCTTGCCATACGCGTCTTGCCACGGGTCCATGAAACCGAACAAGCGTTCGCGACGATAGGGTGAGGTCCAGATCAGCACCACAAAAGCGACCACCAGGAACATAAACAGAATGGAGAACAGGCGGACATTGATGCCGCCAAGGAACAGGATGCCCATGGCGATGCAGATGATCACCACGAATGCGCCGAAATCGGGTTCGCGCAGCAGCAGCGCACCGACCAGCACCATGACGATGGCCATCGGCACAAAGCCGCGCCGGAACGAATCCATGTCGGCCAGCTTGCGCGTGGTGTAGTCGGCGGCGTAGAGCACTGCGGCCAGTTTCATCAATTCCGAAGGCTGGAGATTGACCAAACCCAGCGGTATCCAGCGCTGAGCGCCATTGACCGCCCGACCCACATGCGGGATCAACACCAAGGCCAACAACACAACCCCGGTGACGAACAGCCATGGTGCCAGCTGCTGCCACACCCGCAAGGGAATCTGAAAAGTGACCAGCCCAGCCACCAGACCGATGGTGAGAAAGACACCATGCCGCACCAGAAAGTACGACGACTGGAACCCGGTGAAGCGGCTGCCTTCCGCCGTGGCGATGGAAGAGGAATAGACCATCACCAACCCGAATACCAGCAGCCCGATGGCCGACCACAGCAACCACGGATCGACCTCCGACGGCGACGGCCGCGACCCACCCAGGCGATAGGATGAGGTAATTGAATTCATGCCGCCCGCTCCGTAAGCGCACGTACCGCTGCGACGAAAACTTCGGCGCGGTGCTCGAAATTGCGAAACATGTCGAAGCTGGCGCAGGCCGGCGACAGCAACACGGCGTCCCCGGCACGGGCTTGCTCGGCGGCAATGCGCACGGCCTGTTCCAGCGTCGTCGCTGCCAGCAACGGCGCAGCGATGCCTTCGATGGCGGCGCGAATCTGCGGCCCGTCACGTCCGATCAGCACGACGGCGCGGGCATGCAATGCACATGCGGCTTTGAGCTGAGAAAAATCCTGGCCCTTGCCGTCCCCGCCTACAATCAACACCACCTTGCGCTGCAAGCCTTGCAGTGCGGCGACCGTAGCCCCGACATTGGTGCCCTTGGAATCGTCATACCAGACGACCCCATCAATCTCGGCGATGCGCTCCACGCGATGTGGCAGTCCTTTGAAATTGCGCAACGCCGTCAGCAATGATTCGGCTGGCAAGCCGATGGCCTCACACAAGGCGAGCGCTGCCATGACATTTTCCGCGTTGTGCAAACCTGCCAGCGGCAGCTCGGTTACCGGCAGCAGCAGGGAACCGCCACGCGCGATCCACGGCGTGCCGGATTTATCGCGCAGACCGAAATCGTTGGCACCAGTGGGAACATCCAGACCAAAGCTCACGCTCCGATGCCCTGGCAGCGCCATCTCCATGACGCGATGGTCCTGACGATTCAATACCTGGACACCTTCACCATAGAAGACACGCGCTTTCGCTGTAGCATAATCATCGAGGCCGGCATAGCGATCCAGGTGGTCGTCACTGATATTGAGCACCGTGGCCGCATCGGCGTTGAGGCTTTCCAGCGTTTCGAGCTGGAAGCTGGAGAGTTCCAGCACCCACACATCCGGCGTCCGGCCTGCGTCCTGGCATGCCATCAAGGCATCCAGCGCTGCCGGTGAAATATTGCCGGCAATCTCCGTGGTTTTTCCTCCGGCGCGGCAAAGATGTCCGGTCAGTGCGGTGGTCGTGGTCTTGCCATTGGTGCCGGTGATGGCGATGATTTTGGCGCGATCACGCAAACCAGGTGCGCGCAACCCCTGCGCAAACAGTTCGATTTCTCCCGTCACAGGAATGCCGCGCCGCCGCGCTTCTAACACCACTGGCAGACTTGCCGGCAAACCCGGCGATAGTCCCAACAGATCAACGTTTTCCAGCAGGCTCATTTGAAACTCGCCGGAGACAAGTTCCGCATCGTGCGCTGCACCCATCAGCACACTCTTGAATGGTGGCTCCGCACGGGTATCGGCCACACGTAGGTGAGCACCCTGTCGCGCGCACCATCGCGCCATGGCCAGGCCCGATTCGCCGAGGCCGAGGACGAGAACTTGTTTGTCTTTCAGATCCAAGGCATCACCACAGAGGACACAGAGGACGCAGAGAAACTCAGAGGACGACCAAGCCTTCCGCCGTGCCCTCTGCGTCCTCTGTGGTAAATGATTTTCATCGTATCTTCAAAGTCGACAATCCGAACAGCACGAGCAGGATGGTGATGATCCAGAACCTCACCACCACTTGCGTTTCCTTCCAGCCGCTTTGCTCGAAGTGGTGGTGTAGCGGTGCCATCAATAAAATTCGTCGCCCTGCACCGTAGCGCTTTTTCGTGTACT
Organism: Sterolibacteriaceae bacterium; assembly: GCA_043738625.1. Taxonomy (GTDB): domain Bacteria; phylum Pseudomonadota; class Gammaproteobacteria; order Burkholderiales; family Rhodocyclaceae; genus JANYCD01. The sequence continues at coordinate 3,725 of JAYUFR010000069.1, read as the reverse complement.
TGAACCAGCCGACCTGAACCATCACCGATACGGTCTCGGCGACGAACACGCCGCCCATGATGAACAGCACAATTTCCTGACGCGCTACTACGGCTACTGTGCCAAGCGCCGCACCAAGCGCCAGCGCGCCGACATCGCCCATGAAGACTTCGGCCGGATAGGCGTTGAACCAGAGGAAGCCGAGGCCGGCGCCGGCCATGGCGCCGCAGAACACCAGCAGTTCTCCGGCACCCGGGATGTACGGCAGCAGCAGATACTTGGAGAACACTGCATTGCCTGCGACGTAGGCGAACAGTCCGAGTGCCGCGCCGACCATTACCGTGGGCATGATGGCAAGACCATCCAGACCATCGGTCAGGTTGACTGCGTTGCTGGTGCCGACGATGACCAGATAGGTCAGGATGATGAAGCCGAACATGCCGACCGGATAAGAAACGGTCTTGAAGAAGGGCACAATCAGATCGGCCTTGGACGGCAGCTCCAAGGTGAATCCGCTGCCCACCCAATGGAAGAACAGCTCGACCACCTTTTCATTGTTGGGCGCCGAGATCGAGAAGGCGATATAGATCGCGGCGACCAGACCGATGGCCGACTGCCAGAAAAACTTGGCCCTGGCCGACAGGCCCTTGGGATCGCGATACACCACCTTGCGCCAGTCATCGACCCAGCCCACCGCACCGAAGCCCAGCGTGACAATCAGCACGATCCAGATGAAGCGATTGCCGAGGTCGGCCCACAGCAGTGTGGCGATGCCCAGCGAGATCAGGATCAGCGCACCGCCCATGGTCGGCGTGCCGGTCTTGACAATGTGGGTCTGCGGACCATCACTGCGCACCGCCTGGCCGATTTTTTTCGCGGCAAGCCAGCGGATTACGCCAGGGCCGGAAACGAACGAGATCGTCAGCGCCGTCATCGTTGCCAGCACTGCACGCAGGGTAATGTAGGTGAACACATTGAACGCCCGAACGTCCTGGCCCAACCAGCGTGCGAGTTCAAGGAGCATGATTCGCTCCTTGAACAGTGAGGAGTGAGGAGTGAAGTGTGAGGAGTAAAACCTCCGCTTCATCGCCCTTTGCGCCACGATTCAGCCCATTCATGGCATGACCGCTTAAATTTCGCATGTTGTTCACTCCTTGCTCCTCACTCTTCACTCCTCACGGCGATAGCCTCGACCACACGCTCCATGCGCATGAAGCGCGAACCCTTGACCAGCACCGTCGTCGCCGGATCCAGCTCGTGTTTCAAGGCTTTGATCAAATCTTCAATGCGACCGAAGTGCTCGGCACCGGTATCGAAGTTGTGCGCGGCGGCAACGCTCAGGTCACCCAAACAGAACAGCCGTTCGATGCCCATGCTCTTGGCGTAGCCGCCCAACTCGTCATGAAACTGTGCGCCGGCCTCACCCACTTCACCCATGTCGCCCATTACGAAAATACGTTTGCCGGGCAGGCCGGCCAGCACGGCAACGGCAGCGGCCATGGAATCAGGATTGGCGTTGTAGCTGTCGTCGATCACCTGCGCACCGTTGATTCCCGGCTGGTATTGCAACCTGCCCTTGAGGCCGGTGTAGGCCGCAAGCGCGCTGGTAATCGCAGTCAGCGGAACATTCGTCGCAATGGCAGCCGCGATGGCAGCGAGGGCATTGCGGGCGTTGTGGCGGCCTGGCGCACGGAGTTCGAGTTGGGTGCTGCCTGCGGGCGTCTGAATATTCATTGCCGAACCCAGCCCCTGCGGACGGATCACGGCGCTGACATCGGCGTTGTGGTCGATGCCAAAGCTGATGACTTTTCGCTTGGCGTTGAGGCTGCGCCAAAGATCGACGTGTGGGTCATCGGCGTTGATCACCGCCACGCCACCGTCCTCCAGTCCTTCGAAAATCTCTCCCTTGGCTTGGGCAACGCCGGCCACCGATCCCAGGCCTTCCAGGTGCGCACGCTGGGCATTGTTGATGATGGCAATCGTGGGGCAGGCAAGTTTGGTCAACCAGGAAATCTCGCCGGCGTGATTCATGCCCATCTCGATCACCGCGGCGCGATGCTGCGGCCGCAATGTCAGCAGCGTCAGCGGCAAGCCGATGTCGTTGTTGAGATTGCCACTGGTCGCGAGCACGGCATCGACGCCAAAATGCGCACGCAATATCGCGGCGCACATTTCCTTGACCGTGGTCTTGCCGTTGCTTCCGGTAATGCCGATCAGCGGAATCGCAAAACGGCTGCGCCAACTGGCTGCCAGAAGCCCCAGCCCACGGCGCGTGTCGTCGACCACCAATAATGGCAATTCTGTAGCCGCCGACGCTGCCCAGGCCGCATCGACCATTGCCGCTGCTGCGCCTTGCGACAATACCTCGCGGACAAATTGATGGCCGTCAAAGTGCTCGCCGCGCAGTGCGACAAACAGACCGCCTTTAACCGGCGCACGTGAATCGGAAAATACCGAGTCAAACCTGGTTTCCGGTCCGCGCACCGTTGCGCTGATGGCGTTCGCCGCTTCGCGGATGCTCATCATGCACGCTGCTCCAGCGCGGCCTGCGCCTGTGCCACATCCGAAAACGGGTAGCGCACACCGCCGATTTCCTGGTACAGCTCATGGCCTTTGCCCGCCAGCAGAATCACGTCACGCGGACCTGCACTGCCCACTGCGGCGCGAATCGCCTTGGCCCGATCCGGTTCGATCAGCGGTGCAGTTTTCATGCCGGTACGAATCGCCGCGATGATGCTATCGGCGGTCTCACTGCGCGGATTGTCGCTGGTCAATATCACGCGGTCGGCCAAACGTTCAGCGGTCGCACCCATCAGCGAACGCTTTCCGGCATCGCGATCACCACCGCAGCCGAACACGCAAATCAGCTTTCCGCTGCGCGCCGCGGCAGTTTCGCGCAGCGTATCCAGCGCCTTTTCCAGCGCGTCGGGCGTGTGTGCGTAATCCACCACGACCAGCGGCTGGTCATTTCCACCCACGATCTGCAAACGTCCAGGCGGCGGATGCAAACCGGCAACAGATGCAATCGCATCGGGCAGTGTTGTGCCGCCCGCTAGTAGGACACCAATTACCGCCAGCAGATTCGATGCGTTGAAACGGCCGATCACGGGCGCCGTCACCGGCAAGCCATGCAGCGTAAAGCGCAAGCCAGTGCGGGTGATCACCAGATTTTCCGCTGCCAGCATCTCGCCAACGCGTTCTTGATTACCCAGCGCATAGCCAATCAATCGCACCCTGCCTTGCAAGCGGCGAGCAAGATCACGGCCGAATTCATCATCAAGATTGATCACCGCCGCTTTGAGACCCGGCATCTCGAACAGGGCAGCCTTGGCCTTGGCATAACTCGCCATGTCGCCGTGATAGTCGAGATGGTCGCGCGTCAGGTTCGTGAGCAGGGCCGCGTCGAATTCAACACCCGCGACGCGGTCCTGATCGAGACCGATCGACGACACTTCCATGCTCACCGCGCGCGCGCCGCGGCGCGCAAACTTCGCCAGCTCGGCGTGCAGCCACACCGCATCCGGCGTGGTATTGGCGAGCGGCCGCAACGGCCTGCGCATGCCATAGCCAAGCGTGCCGATGACCGCCGTGCGCACGCCGCACTGATTGAGCGCCTGCGCTATCCACTGGCTGCACGTCGTTTTGCCGTTGGTGCCGGTCACGCCGATCATCCGCAGCCGCGCGCTCGGCTCGTCATGCACGTGGCTCGCGATGAGGCCGGCGCGCGCGCGCAGATGCGGGATGCC
>JAYUFR010000068.1:0-6566 GCA_043738625.1 Sterolibacteriaceae bacterium | reverse complement strand
ACTCGTGCAGGTTGTAGGTCGAGCCAAAACCAATGACGCCACCTTCGTTCTTCGCCAGACGATAAACCCAGCTCCGCGTGGAACGGTTGAACGGCCGCTCCTCACGATCATTGAGGAAAAAATACTGGCGAAAATATTCGCCGAACTGTTCGAACAGGAAACGGAAGCGTCCGATAATCGGATAATTGCGCAGAATGGAATGCTTTTTCTGCGACACGTCCTTGACGTAGAAGTAGAGCAGGACAGCCGCAAAGGCCAATGCAATCAACACGCCAATGCTGACGTTAAATATCTGGATCATGCCCCCCTCCGGTGAATGCTAAAATCAATGCATCTTTTTTTTATGCACGATAGCATGATTTTTCCGCTGCAACTCGCCGCCGAAGTGGACCGTAATGTAGTCGCCGCATTGGCAGAAGATATCGGTGGCGGTGATCTCACCGCCCAGCTTATGCCCGCTGGGCACGCCGCGCGCGGCACCGTCGTCAGTCGCGAAAACGCCGTGCTGTGTGGCATCGCCTGGTTCGATGCATGTTTCCTGCGGCTCGATGCGGAAGCGAAAATCGGCTGGACTGCGCAGGACGGCGACACCATTCGTGAAGGCCAGGTGCTGTGCGAGATTCTCGCCGATACCCGCACCCTGCTCAGCGCCGAACGTTCAGCGCTGAACTTTCTGCAACTGCTCTCGGCCACCGCCACCGTGACGCGGCGCTATGTGGAGGCAATTGCCGGCACCGGCGCCACGATTGTCGACACCCGCAAGACACTGCCCGGCCTGCGTCTCGCGCAGAAGTACGCAGTGAGTTGCGGCGGCGGCGCCAATCATCGTCTCGGCCTCTATGACGGCATTCTCATCAAGGAAAACCACATCATCGCCGCCGGTGGCGTCACTGCCGCGCTGGCACAGGCGCGCGCACTCGGTCGCAATGATGTCTTTATCCAGATCGAAGTCGAGAACCTCGCCCAACTGAGCGAAGCGCTCGATGTCGGCGTCAAGATGGTCCTGCTCGACAATATGGATCTCGCGCACATGCGTGAGGCGGTAAAGATCAACAGTGGCCGCGCTCTGCTTGAAGCCTCGGGCGGCGTACGGCTGGAAACCGTGCGCGCCATTGCCGAGACCGGCGTTGACCGCATCTCCGTTGGCAGCCTGACCAAGGACATCCGTGCCATCGACCTGTCGCTGCGGCACGTCGAGCGCTGATTGTCTGGTAACATCCGCGCCGCGCCAGAAAAAGCACGACTACCGGAGAGGTGGATGAGTGGTTTAAGTCGCACGCCTGGAAAGCGTGTGTAGGTTCATAGCCTACCGCGGGTTCGAATCCCGCCCTCTCCGCCAGCCAGTCCCCCAATTCCAATACCGCCTAATAGCCCGCTCGAATGCCCGCACTGTGCGGCGTTCAGACGGATGCAGCCCACCTCGGAGAAACCTTTTTTCCGCAGAAATGGCGCCCCGATTCGCAATGCTCTCCGGCGGCAAAATTCGAGCCGGGGCGGTAATTTGTTGTGGGCAATCTCTGCGCGACGCGACCGGCAATACGATTGATTTCTCAGCGCCACTTAGTATTGCTTTGCCAGATTCTGTTAAAAAAACCGTTTCCTGTACTCCAATCGGATTAGTCGCATGGTCCATGTGGGCTACGAATCAGCTTTTTAAAACTATACGAGTTGCTTTTAGCGCTATGCTAAGCGCTAAGCTTTTCCGCGCTGACTATACGCAGCGCGAAGCTTTCGGTGCTGATACAGGAAACAGGTATCAACGCCAGAGGAAGACTTCTGAAAGACGATCTCTCCTCGCACTAGCAAATCAAATCGCGCTTTTGCGCAAACCACAAAAGGACAAAACCCAATGGCTAAAACCCAATTGCATTACGTCGACCCGTACCAACATCACATACATCGCAGGCGCCGACTCATTGTCGCGGCCGCGATGCTCGTTACGACACTTGAATGTTCGGCGGCACTAACACTGCCCTCGACGGGCACCAAGGCGGTCGCCACCTTCGAGTCGCTGGGGCTGTATTGGACGCCGGGGTCGAATCCGGGGTCGGCAGGCTGCCAGGTGCAATACCGAAAATCGGGCGATCCTGCCTGGAAGGACGCGCTGCCCATGTGGTACGACACGCGTAACAGCGAGTGCCGCGGCAGCATCGTGCAACTCTCTTCGGGTACCAACTACGAAGTCCAGTTCGCCCTGCCCGGCCAGTCGCCTTCCCGCCAATTGGCGGCTTCGACCTGGAGCGAGACCTTCCCCGTCGCCTCGACGGTTTCTGTGCCCAGTGGCTCACAGCCTTTGAACATAACCAACGGCGGTACGGCAGCGGGCTACGTTCTCTACACGCCTGCGGCCGGCACCACAGCGACCATTGATGGCGGCAACGCCAGTGCCAACAACATCACCATTTCGGCGCCCTATGTCATTGTGCGCGGGCTGACGCTGAAGGGCGCGCAGAGCGACGCTATCAAAATTGCCGATAGCGCCCATGACGTGGTTATTGAAGACAATGACATCAGCGGCTGGGGACGAAGCACGGGCTCCAACAGCAGCGGCGGCTATCAGATTGGCGTCAACATGGATTCCGGCATTCACGCGCTCTGCTCGACCCAGAACATGGTGCGTGTGGTCGTTCAGCGCAACCGCATCCACGACCCGCGCTACGGCGCAAACAGTTGGACCGACGGTCATCCCATGGGACCGCAGGCGCTCAGTTTCGAATCCTGCGGGGGCAACCATGTCATCCGCCAAAATGAAATCTACAGCACCACCGGACATTACTTCAACGACGGCCTCGGCGGCGGGGATAACTTCTCCAACGTCGGCTTTCCCAATGCCGACTCGGATATCTACCGAAACAAGATTTCCCAGACATGGGACGACGGCATCGAGGCGGAAGGGGGCGACAAAAACATCCGCGTCTGGGGCAATTATTGCGATCAAACCGCTACCTGTGTGGCCACCACCGTGGTCGCCATCGGACCCGCCTACATCTTTCGCAATGTTTATAACCGCAGCCGCACCCTGGAAGCGAGCTCGCTCGACTCGGATGATCGCAACGGCTTCGCCAAGTCGGGCGATGCGGGCGGCTTCGGCGGAGGGCGACGCTACATTATCCATAACACCATGCTGCAAGCCACGCAATCCGGCGTTTCCAATGGACTGGGCGCCGCGTATGGCATCTCCGGCACGGGTTCGTCGCAGCTGATCAGCAACACGGTCTCGCGCAACAACATCTACCAAACCTGGAAATCTTCCTACGCCGCCATTCAGCAGGCGGGCGCCAGCAACGATTTCGGCTATGACCTTTACAACGGCAGTGCCGGCGCAACGGAAACCAGCGGCATCCAGGGCACACCGATCTACCTGGCCGGCAATGGCTGGAGCAGCGAGGCCCGCGGTCTGTATCAGCTCGCCACGAACAGTCCGGGCTATGACCGGGGCGCGCGTATTCCGAACTTCAACGATGGCTTCATCGGCGCAGGTCCCGACATCGGGGCCGCCGAGGCCGGCGCTCCGGCCATGCTGTTCGGCTTGAGCGGCACGCAGCCCGCCACGACGCCCCCCACGCCCCCCACACCGCCGCCCACGCCGCCCCCGACCCCCAGCCCGTCAACGCCTTATACGGGAACGCCGATCGCCATTCCCGGAGCCTTCGAAGCGGAGAACTTCGACAAGGGTGGAGAAGGCATTGGCTACCATGACACCACCCCGGGCAACCAGGGGGGGCAATACCGGCTCAGCGAAAACGTAGACATCATTACCTCCACCGACTCGGTGGGCGGCGGCTACGACATCAACAACTTTACCACCGGTGAATGGCTGGCCTACACCGTCAATGTCGCCAGCAGCGGCCAGTACACCGTGCAATTGCGGGCCACCAACAACTACACGGCCGCTGCCCCCGCCTTCCATGTCGAAGTAGACGGTGTCAAGGTGACCGGGACCATCGCCGTGCCCAACACGGGCAGTTGGTCGACCTTCCAGTGGGTTAGCACGCCGGCCTTCGCCATCACCGCTGGCAAGCATGTGTTGAAGATCGTCTCCGATCAGCAATACTTCAACCTCAACTCGGTGAAGGTGAATGCGAGCGCCAGCGCAACGCCTCCGCCTCCGCCTCCGCCTCCGCCAACCGGCACGGTAGCGTTCTCCTGCACGTTCCCGAGTTCAATCTCTAATTGCGGCTTTAGCGAGCAATCCTACAATGATCTGCCGCGCTCCACGATCGCCAATATCGGACGCGACGGTGGGACGGCCTTGCGCCTGCACACCGAGGTCGGCGACAACAATGTCCACGGCAGCGGCACCTGGGAGCGCGACGACGCGATTCTCTCGCCATCGTCAAGCTACTGTAACGCGGGCCAGGAGGAATGGTGGGCAAGCTCGATGTTGTTCCCCAGCGACTATGTGTTCCCGCCCGGACCGGAAGCCGGCATTATCATGGACTTTCACCACAACTATAGTTCGGGACAGGCCAACTTCGAGGTCGGGACCATCCCCGGCGTCGGCCTGCGCATGCGTGGCTACGGCGGCTCCACCATCAACGGCGGGCAATATCAAGCCGTGGTCGCCGACCCCTATGGCGCATCGTTGGGTGTGACAAAAAATGTCTGGTACGACTTTGTCTATCACACCAAGTGGAGTTCGGGCAGCGATGGCTTGATGGAAGCCTGGCTGAACGGCAAGAAGGTCCTCACCTACAATGGCCCGACGCTATATAGCGGCATCTCCTGCTACTTCAAATTGGCCAACTATCACGCCGCGTTCGGCCAACCGAGCTCGATCATATATGATCGTATCATCCGCGGCACGACGGCGGCGGCCGTAGCACTAACGCCGCTCGAGGGCGTTAGGTAGGAAAAACGGGGAACATGCCATTCATGGTCAAGCAGCACATCGACCCGTTACTGGCACACGCTTCCCGTTAGCAACAAAAGAGCCCCCCGGCGCGTGCGACGTGCCGGGGGGCTTTTTACGGAACGGCTACCCATGCAAATAATGAGTATCGGCAAACTGAAAGCCGCGGCTTCACCTTGCTTGAACTGCTGGTGGTGGTTGCCGTTATCGGCTTGCTTGCCGCTACGTCGGCCCCAGGTATTTCGGCCAACTCGCGTGACCGGATCGACTTGACGCAGGTGCCGTGATGTAATTCGCGTCCCCATCGATTACGCGGAATTCATATGATTACATTGACGCCGCTGTGGCTGCGAAATCTCCTACCGGCCAAGACATCAGTCAATCAAGCCGAACGCGTACGTTCATGCGTTGGCGCAATGCTTGGGATATTGCTGACTGGCGCTCTAAGCGTAACCGTATTGGGTTCCGCGTCCGTAGCGACTTGGCTGATTGCGCCGATGGGTGCATCAGCCGTGTTGCTTTTTGCAGTCCCCGCCAGCCCTATGGCACAGCCATGGTCAATTATTGGCGGAAACGTGATTGCAGCCGTGATCGGCGTGACCTGTGCCAAATTTATTGCGGCGCCTATGGTAGCTGCTGCAATAGCTATCGCCTTGGCAATGGCTGCAATGTTCGCGCTCCGCTGTTTGCATCCTCCGAGCGGGGCGATAGCCTTGACTGCAGTGCTTGGTGGTGCGCAGATTCGCGCCAGTGGATACGGGTTCGTAATTTCGCCAGTGGCATTGAATTCCGTATTGCTGCTGACGATGGCACTGCTCTACAACAATTTGCTTGGTCGTCGCTATCCGCATAGTCAGCGGCTCGACGGACAACACCCTCATCAGACGGTGGACTTGGTTCCCATAAATCGGCTCGGATTCACTTCTGACGACCTTTTGGCCGTCCTGCACGACTACAACCAGGTCATCGATGTCAGCATTGATGATCTTGAGGCACTATTTCATCGCACGGAAATGCACGCCTTCCGTCGTCGCTTTGGCGAGACGCAGTGCAGGGACATCATGTCAAAAGACATTGTCGCTGTTGAGTATGCGACCGAGCTGGCGGAAGCGTGGAGCCTCATGGAGAAACACTCTGTACAGGTGCTGCCAGTAATTGACCGTGCAAAACGGGTAATCGGAATTGTGTCTCGGTCAGATTTTCTGCGCCACGCAGATCCTCGTCGTTATGAGGGGCTGGGTGAGCGTTTGCGTGCATTTCTGCACCGTACCCGACATTCGCACTCCGACAAGCATGAGGCCGTCGGCCAAATCATGAGCACGCTGGTGAGAACCGCACCTGAGAGTTGTCCGCTTGTCGAACTGGTACCCTTAATGGTTGACATCGGACTACACCATGTGCCGATCGTAAATGGCAACCGACAGTTAGTTGGGATGGTGACGCAGACGGATTTGGTCGCAGCACTTTATGAAACTAGCCTGACTGAATTGAACAGGGCTTGATTTACCGAAACATAATCAAATATCGAAGCAAGTGAAACATCACCCTATAACCGTTGCCGGTTAGTGAACCCCGACTCTCCCTGATTAATAGCTACGCTGAATGGTCATGACGTTGTTCAGGGCACTACCAGGTCTTCCGCACTTTGATGGATCCCAGTGGTACTCAAGGACTCTCCAACCACTTGGGATCTCAGTGGTACATGCTTCAATCA
>JAYUFR010000067.1:0-2091 GCA_043738625.1 Sterolibacteriaceae bacterium | reverse complement strand
ATCGTCAAGGCCTGCCAGGACACTTATTACCTCTACAACAAGCGCATCTTCACGGCGGGCGAGCCGCAGGCCTTTGAGCTGCAAATGTCAAAAGGCGACGACTCCAATTTCTGGGTCAACATGACGACCACGTTTGCGCATGACAGCAACGGCGCGCCGATGCAGCGCATGGTGCTGAACGACGTGACCGATGCCAAGATCATGGCGTCCGCCATGCAGGCCAGTGAGGCCCGCTACCGCGCCATGGTGGAATGGTCGCCCGACGCCATCGTGGTGCACCGCGACAACAAAATCATCTACGCCAATCCGGCCACGCTCAGGATGTTTGGGGCCAAATCATCCCACGAAGTGCTGGGCAAGTCCGTGATGGAGCGGGTTCCCCCGGAATTTCACGCCACCGTGCAGGCGCGGGTAAAAAACGTAACACGGCTCAACAACGCCGCCTCGCCCACGATTGAGGAGGTACTGCTCAAGCTGGACGGCACACCCATTGATGTCGAAGTGCAAAACATAGCGACGGTGTTTGATGACGCACCGGCCATTCAGGTCACGATGCGCAACATCACCGGGCGCAAGCAGGCCGAGCGGCTGTTGCGCCAGAATCACGACACTTTTTTCAACCTGATCGAGAACGCGCCGTTCGGCCTGTACGTCGTCGATGCGCAGTTTCGGCTGCGCCAGGTCAGCACCGCGTCGCAGAAAGTTTTCAGCAATATTGACCCGCTGATTGGCCGCGACTTCGAAGAGGTCTTGCGGCTGGTCTGGGCCGATCCTTTCGCATCCGAGGCGCTGGCGCACTTCCGCCACACACTGCAAACCGGCGAGGCCTATGCCGCGCCGAATACCACCGAACAGCGCCAGAACATCCCCGAGATTGAGTCCTATGACTGGAAGATTGAGCGCATCACTTTGCCCGACGGGCAGTTTGGCGTGGTCTGTTATTTTTACGACATCACCGAACGCATGCAGGCGCAAGCGGCCTTGCGCGAAAGCGAAGAATTCAGCCGCAGCATCATCAAAAGCAGCCCGGACTGCATCAAGGTGCTTGACATCGAAGGCAAATTGCTCTCGATGGAGAGTGGGCAGGAACTGCTGGGCATCGAAGACATTCAACCCTTCCTGAATAAATCGTGGATCGATTTTTGGGAAGGCACGGACGACAAGCGCGCGGCGCAAGCGGCGGTCGCGTCGGCGGCGGCGGGCGGGGCGGGCAGCTTCGTCGGTTTTTTCCGCACCTCGCGTGGCGAGGCCAAGTGGTGGGACGTGGCGATTTCGCCGATTCTTGATGCGAACGGCCAGCCTGCGCGCCTGCTCGCGGTGTCGCGCGACGTGACGCAGCGCCAGCAGGCGGAGGAAGCGCTGCGGGCGAGTGAGGAACGGGTAGGGCTTGCGCTCGACGCGGCCGAACTCGGGACGTTCAATATCGAGCTCCCGAGCAATACCCTCACGGCGGACGCGCGCTTCCGGACGATCTTCGGCATCGCGTCCGGAGACGTTGATTACGAGCAAGCGTTCGCCACCGTCCACCCCGAAGATCGGCCCGGGCAACGCGATGCGGTGGCGGCTGCCACCCGGACCGACGCCCCCGTTCCCTACGTCACCGAATACCGGGTGGTTCATCCGGACGGAGCCATCCGCTGGGTCTTCGCCAAGGGTCGCGCGAATTTCGGCGCTGGGGAAGGCGCTGCACGCAAGCTCCTGAGCTTCGACGGAACCGTCGCCGACATCACCGAACGCAAACAGGCGGAGGAAGTCCTGCGTCTAAGCACCGCCCAGTTCGAGACCGTGCTCAATGAAGCGCCCCTCGGCGTTTACCTGATTGATGCCGACTTCCGCATTCGGCAGGTGAACCCCACTGCGCTGCCGGCGTTTGGAAATATTCCTGAGCTGATTGGCCGTGACTTTGCCGGGGTGATGCACATTTTGTGGCCCCAGGCGCAGGCCGATGAAGTGATCCAGAAATTTCGCCACACGCTGGAAACCGGCGAGGCCTGCTTTGTCCCTGAAATGATTGAGCCCCGCGCTGACCGCCAGACGCTGGAGTATTACGAATGGCAGATCAGCCGCATCCCGCTGCCCGATGGCCGCTAC
>JAYUFR010000066.1:0-6601 GCA_043738625.1 Sterolibacteriaceae bacterium | reverse complement strand
AGGAGTCGTAATTGTCGATCATCAATAACATGGTCGTCTCCTTAGATTGAATGGTCCAGACCGGCTTGAACCTGTTCCGCAGCGCGTAACAGTGCGCGGGCCTTGTTCTCGGTTTCCAGCCATTCGCTCTCGGGTATCGAATCGGCCACGATGCCGGCTGCCGCTTGCACATAAAGCATGTTGTCCTTGACCACGCCGGTGCGGATGGCGATGGCCAGATCCATTTCGCCGGAGAAACTCAGGTAGCCGCAGGCGCCGCCGTAAAGGCCGCGCTTGACTGGTTCCAGTTCGTCGATGATTTCCATCGCCCGCACCTTGGGGGCGCCGGTCAGGGTGCCGGCAGGGAAAGTGGCGCGCAGTACGTCGAGGTTGCGGATGCCGGGCTTGAGCAAGCCTTCGACATTGGACACGATGTGCATCACGTGCGAATAGCGCTCGATCACCATCTGGTCGGTGACGTGCACCGAGCCGGTTTGGGCGATGCGGCCAATGTCGTTGCGGGCGAGGTCGATTAGCATCACGTGCTCGGCGCGCTCCTTGGGATCGGCCAGTAATTCCTCGGCGTTGTTGCGATCCTGCTCGGGCGTTGCGCCGCGCGGGCGGGTGCCGGCCAGCGGGCGAATTGTTACCTTCGCACCTTGCGGCGTGGCTTCCTGCCGCACCAGAATTTCCGGTGAGGCCCCGACGACGTGGAACTCGCCGAAGTTGTAGTAGTACATGTAGGGCGAGGGATTCAACGCGCGCAGCGCGCGGTAGAGCGTGAGCGGCGAATCGGTAAAGGGCTTGCGGATGCGCTGGCCGATCTGTACCTGCATCATGTCGCCATCGGCGATGTATTGCTTGGCGCGCAACACGGCGGCGAGATAATCTTTCTTGCCGAAATCGCGGATGGTCTCGGTCGCCTTGCCCGGCGGGCTTTCCGGAATCGTGACCGCACTGCGCATGCGGCCGGCGATTTCACGCAGTTGTGCCAGTCCGTTGGCATAGGCATTGGGGAGCGCCGGGTCGATATAGACAATCAGGGTGATCTTGCCGGCAAGGCTGTCGACGACGGCGAGTTGTTCGGTCTGCAACAGCAACACATCCGGTGTGCCGATATCATCGCGCTTGCTGAAACCCGCCGCCAGCTTGGGCTCGATGTAACGCACCGCATCGTAGCCAAAGTAGCCGGCCAGGCCGCCGCAGAAGCGCGGGAACCCCTGCGGCACGAACACCTTGAAGCGCGCCTGATATTCAGCGACGAACTCCAGCGGGTTGCCCTCGTGCCGTTCAACGACGACATCATTGGTTACGACTTCGGTGACGAAGGCATTGGCGCGCAGCAGGGTGGCGGCGGGCAGGCCGATGAACGAGTAACGGCCGAAGCGCTCGCCGCCGACCACCGATTCAAGCAGGTAGCTGTTGGGCCTGTTGGCGAGCTTGAGATAGATCGACAACGGTGTGTCGAGATCGGCAAAGGTTTCGAGGGTCACCGGGATGCGGTTGTAGCCCTCGGCAACCAGCCGGTTGAATTCGGATTCAGTCATGATTACTCCACGAGACGTTTTCAGCAGGGACGATGCGCGTTAGCTCAAGAATGAGCGCCACGCGCGGGCGTGACAGTCAAGGCTGACGCCAGGGCCATGCCTCCGCCCCGAGGGCGTATTTGGTCATCGTTTGCAGTGTGTCGTAGCGCACTTTTGGGAGTCTCAGTTGGCGGCTGCCAGCAATGCGGCCGCGTCTTCAAGCGACTCAACTATAGCATCGCAATCCAGTTTTCGCACGTCCTCGCCTTCGTTGTAGCCATAGGGCACGAGGAATACCGAACAGCCGGCGGCGCGGGCGCTGGCCGCATCATGGCGCGAATCGCCGATATGCAGATTGTGTTGCGGCAGCGTTCCCAGTCGTGTGCAGGCGTGAAGCAAGGGCATCGGGTGGGGTTTTTTTTCGGGCAGGGAATCGCCGGACACCGCGAACTCGATGTAAGGCGCGATTCCGCTGGCGACCAGCAGCGGTTCGGTAAATGCGGCGGCCTTGTTGGTGATGACGGCCATCCTCAGGCCCAGCCCGCGCAAGCGTTCGAGGCCAATCATCACGCCGGGATAGGGTTGCGTTTTTTGCCCATTGCTTGCCGCATAGTGGCGGCGAAAACTCTGTGTGGCTTGTTCCAGTAATACCGGGTCGGGTTCGTGGTCGAGAGTCACGCAACGGCGTACGAGGTGCGGAATGCCGCGGCCGACAAAGTTGCGGATTTCGTTTTCGCTGCGCGGCGGCAGGCCGAGTTCGCGCAGCATGGCGCTGGCGGCGTCGGCTAGGTCGGGCACTGTATCAAGCAGCGTGCCGTCAAGGTCGAGGGTGACGGAGCGAATGGGGATTGGAAAACTCAAGATCTTTCACCACAGAGGACGCTGAGGACACTGAGGAAGTCAGAACACTTGGGCCAGAAACTCTGGTTTCCTCTGCGTCCTCTGTGGTGCAATAGCTTTTAGACTTTTTTTAACTCGGCCCGCAGCGCTGCGATCACAGAGTCGTAGCGATGCGGGTCACTGTCCTTGCCGGCACTGAATACCGCCGAGCCGGCAACAAAAGTGTCGGCGCCGGCGCGGGCGATCTCGGCGATGTTGTCCACCTTCACTCCGCCATCGATTTCGAGCAGAATCTCGCGACCGGTGCGGGCGGTGTATTGATCAATCCGTGCCCGTGCCAGCTTGAGCTTTTCAAGCACGCCGGGAATGAACTTCTGACCGCCGAAACCTGGATTCACGCTCATCAGCAGCACGATGTCCAGCTTGTCCATCACATGGTCCATGTACTCCAGCGACGTTGCCGGATTGAAGACGAGCCCGGCCTTGCAGCCCTGTTCGCGGATCAGGCCCAGCGTGCGGTCGACATGCTCCGAGGCTTCGGGGTGGAAGGTGATGATGTTGGCACCCGCCTTGGCGAAGTCGGGCACGATGCGGTCCACCGGCTTCACCATCAGGTGCACGTCGATGGTCGCCTGCGTAACAGGCCGCAGCGCCTCGCATACCAGCGGACCGATGGTCAGATTGGGGACGTAATGATTGTCCATGACATCAAAGTGGATCCAGTCGGCGCCGGCAGCGACGACATTGTTCACTTCTTCGCCGAGCTTGGCGAAGTTGGCGGAGAGAATGCTTGGCGCAATTCGGAAAGATGAACGAGGCATGACCGAGTCCGGAACACTATGGTGTGCGAATTCTATCTGCTCGATCATGTTCCTGCCGGACATTGCCATACGCACGCTTTTCGTGTGCAATGGCGGACTACAACAGG
The DNA here is from genome assembly GCA_043738625.1 of Sterolibacteriaceae bacterium. Classification (GTDB taxonomy): domain Bacteria; phylum Pseudomonadota; class Gammaproteobacteria; order Burkholderiales; family Rhodocyclaceae; genus JANYCD01. Next base: position 3,328 of record JAYUFR010000066.1, on the reverse strand, counting down.
AAATGAAAAGCAATGGCCGAATCCAGGATCTACGCAATACGTGTCGACGTGGCAACCCAGTATCTTGCCGAGCAGTCGGACGCGGCGGCGAACCGCTACGTATTTGCCTACACCATCAACATCTCGAACGTGGGCAATATCGCCGCCCAGTTGGTTTCACGTCACTGGCTCATCACCGATGCCGAAGGTGACGTGCAGGAGGTACGCGGGCTCGGCGTGGTGGGCCATCAACCGCTGCTCCAGTCCGGCGAACATTTTGAATACACCAGCGGCTGCGCGCTCAACACGCCAGTCGGGACCATGTCCGGCAGCTATCAAATGACCGCCGAAGACGGCACCCAGTTCGATGCGCCGATCGCCGAGTTTGTTCTTTCAATGCCGCGGGTGCTGCACTGACCTCGGTGCGGGGTTCGTAGCGGATCAGGCGCTGCGCCGCATTTTCGCCGGCGCGCTTCCTTTCTTGCCCCGCAGGCCGGCAACTCTTGCCGCATCGCCGGCTGGTTGCCAACCCGGTATCAGATGACGCTGACCATTGCCGATCAGGTCGGCGCGGCCCATGCGCTTCAGTGCTTCGCGCAGCATGGGCCAGTTCTTCGCGTCGTGATAGCGCAGGAAGGCCTTGTGCAGTCGGCGCTGTGTGCCTGATTTGATAATGGTGACTGTTTCGGAAGTATCCGTGACTTTTCGCAGCGGGTTTTTGCCGGTGTGCCACATCGCAGTCGCCAGCGCCAGCGGCGTGGGCAGGAAGGTTTGCACCTGATCGAGGCGGAAGTTGTTGCGCTTGAGCCAGAGCGCAAGGTTGAGCATGTCGATATCGGAGGTGCCGGGATGGGCGGCGATGAAGTAGGGAATCAGATACTGTTCCTTGCCGGCCTCCTTCGAATACTTGTCGAACATCGCCTTGAATTTGTCGTAGCTGCCGATGCCCGGCTTCATCATTTTTGAGAGCGGGCCTTCTTCGATGTGCTCGGGCGCAATCTTGAGATAGCCGCCGACGTGATGCGTCACCAACTCCTTCACATACTCGGGCGAACGCACCGCGAGGTCGTAACGCAGGCCGGAGCTGATCAATATTTTCTTGATGCCCGGCAGCTCGCGCGCCTTCTTGTAGACCTGGATCAGCGGTGCATGATCGGTATTGAGGTTTTCGCAAACACCAGGATAGACGCACGACAGCCGGCGACACGCAGACTCGATCTTGGGGTCCTTGCAGGCCAGTCGATACATGTTGGCGGTGGGGCCGCCGAGATCGGAGATGACGCCGGTGAAGCCGGGCGTCTTGTCGCGGATTTCCTCAATCTCGTGGAGGATCGACTGTTCGGAACGGCTCTGGATGATGCGGCCTTCGTGCTCGGTAATCGAGCAGAAAGTGCAGCCGCCGAAACAGCCGCGCATGATGTTGACCGAAAAGCGGATCATCTCCCACGCCGGAATCTTTGCATCGCCATAGCCCGGATGTGGTTGGCGCGCGTAGGGCAGGCCGTAGATGTAATCCATCTCGGGCGTGGTGAGCGGGATCGGCGGCGGGTTGAGCCACACATCGCGATCACCGTGGCGCTGCACCAAGGCGCGGGCGTTGCCGGGGTTGGATTCGAGATGAAAGGTGCGCGAGGCGTGGGCGTAGAGAATCGGATCGTCCTTGACGATCTCATAGTCGGGCAGGCGGACCACGGTATGCGCGCGTGCATCGCGGCGCGCGGCGAGACGTTCGGTCTTGGGGACGATGCGGATCGGCTGCAATGTCCCTTCCCCCGCGTTCGATGCCGGCGCGGCAGTCTGGCGCTGGGGTTCCATGGCGTAAGGATCGGTGTGGACATGCGCGGCACCGGGGATGTCCACTGTGATCGAGTCGGCTTCGGTCCACTCGGCGGAAGGCAGCCATCCGGCCGGCGTCATAAAGGCGGTGCCGCGCAGGTCGCGGATGGTTTCAATTTTCTCGCCCTTGGCCAGGCGGTGGGCGAGTTCCACCAGCGCGCGTTCGGCGTTGCCGAAGATGAGCAGATCGGCCTTGCTGTCGGGCAGGATGGAACGACGTACCTTGTCTGACCAATAATCGTAATGCGCAATGCGCCGCAGCGAGGCTTCGATGCTGCCGATCACCAGTGTGGCGTCGGAGAATGCTTCGCGTGCGCGCTGGGCGTAGACGATCACGGCCCGGTCGGGGCGTTTGTCGGGTTCGGCATGTGGGGTATAGGCATCGTCGGAACGGGTTTTGCGGTCGGAGGTGTACCGGTTGACCATCGAGTCCATGTTGCCGGCGGTGATGCCGAAGAACAGATTGGGTTTGCCGAGCCGCTTGAAGTCCGCAGCCGAATGCCAGTCCGGCTGGCTGATGATGCCGACGCGAAAGCCCTGCGCTTCCAGCAGCCGGCCGACCAGCGCCATGCCGAAACTGGGATGGTCGATGTAGGCATCACCGGTGACGAGGATGATGTCGCACGAGTCCCAGCCGAGCTGGGCCATCTCGGCGCGCGAGATTGGCAGAAAAGGTGCGATGCCAAAACGCTGCGCCCAGTAGGGACGATACGAGGCAATCGATTTCGGGCTGGTGGCTGTTTGCATCATGGAAGTGAAGGCGCTTGGCGCCCCTGGGTCAGGCCGATTTAACGCGGCTTTGCGATGGCACGTGGCGCGCCAGAAAATCCATCTGGTCGGCCAAAATGTGGCGATTACAGAGAATCAGGTACTCGGCCTTGTTGGGCACATAGGGCGCATAAAGCAATTCCATCCCGGCCTGCTCCGGCGTGCGGCCGCTCTTGCGCTGATTGCACGATTTGCATGCCGCCACTACATTCATCCAGGTATCGCGACCGCCCTGCGAAACCGGCAATACATGGTCTCGCGTCAGTCGGTTGCCGGGCAGCAGGTCACCGCAGTAGGCGCAAATTTGACGATCGCGGTGAAACAGTTCGCGGTTGGAAAGCGGCGGCACCTGGTGCAGAGACTTGCCGGTGAGCGGCTTGCCACGGATGGCGATGATGCTGTTGGCGTGAATTTCCGAACGCATGCCGGTGAGCCGGTTAATGCCTCCGATAATGACGAAGCTATTCTCGCCCGCAGCCCACGCCACCAGATCCTTGGCGTAATAAAAGCACGCATGCTGCCAGCTCACCCAGCGGTTGGGCGAGCCATGCTGGTCAAGCGTCAGGATCAGCGGATGAGTGCTCATGGGTGCTTCAAGGGCTTCGATTAGAATCAATAGTTTATAAGCGTACCAAACCTCTGTGACTTTTCCCAGCTATTCCGCTTCCCGCAGGCTTATCTGGGCGCTGGCGATCTCCGTGGTCGCCCATGCTGTTTTGCTGATGCAGGATGATTTTCAGACGCC
>JAYUFR010000065.1:0-18810 GCA_043738625.1 Sterolibacteriaceae bacterium | reverse complement strand
GGTCCCAAGGGTATGGCTGTTCGCCATTTAAAGTGGTACGTGAGCTGGGTTTAAAACGTCGTGAGACAGTTTGGTCCCTATCTGCCGTGGGCGTTGGATATTTGAGGGGACCTGCTCCTAGTACGAGAGGACCGGAGTGGACGTACCTCTGGTGTACCGGTTGTCACGCCAGTGGCATCGCCGGGTAGCTATGTACGGAAGAGATAACCGCTGAAAGCATCTAAGCGGGAAACTCGCCTCAAGATGGGATATCCCGGGGACTTGATCCCCCTGAAGGGTCGTGGAAGACCACCACGTTGATAGGTTGGGTGTGGAAGCGCAGTAATGCGTTAAGCTAACCAATACTAATTGCCCGTGAGGCTTGACCCTATAATTTTGAGCATTAAGCTCAGTGCAACGAACGCACAGCAATCGCAATCCAATTTCATTACTTCTTCCAGATCATGTGTTTCGACAAGGCATAGCGCCGCAATCGAAATACGCCAGTTTTGTCTGGTGCCCATAGCGTCTTGGAACCACTCCTTCCCTTCCCGAACAGGACCGTGAAACGAGACCGCGCCAATGATATTGCCTATTACGGGTGAGAAAGTAGGTCAGCGCCAGACTCCCAACAATAACCCCCTCCCGGCGTGCCGTGGAGGGGGTTTGCGTTTCAGGGATTGCTACAATAGCGTCATGAAAACAACTTTTCTTGAATTCGAGCAACCGATTGCTGAACTTGAGGCGAAGATCGAGCAACTTCGGTTCGCCCAGGAAGAGTCCGCCGTAGACATTTCAGAGGAAATCAGTCGCCTTGAAGCAAAGGGTCAGACTTTGACCAAGGAAATCTATGCGAAGCTGACCTCATGGCAAATCGCTCAAGTGGCGCGCCATCCGCAAAGACCCTATACATTCGACTACGTCCAAAATATTTTTACGGACTTTGAAGAGCTGCACGGTGATCGCGGTTTTGCAGACGATCAAGCAATCGTAGGTGGCTTGGCACGATTCAATGGACAATCCTGCATGGTGATAGGCCATCAGAAAGGCCGCGACACCAAGGAAAAGATCCAGCGCAACTTCGGTATGCCGCGTCCGGAAGGCTACCGCAAGGCGCTCAGGCTGATGAATCTGGCCGAAAAATTTGGCCTGCCGATTTTTACCTTTGTCGATACGCCCGGTGCCTATCCTGGCGTCGATGCAGAAGAACGCGGACAATCCGAGGCGATTGGCCATAACCTTTACGTAATGGCCGAGTTGAAGGTGCCGATCATCGCTACGATTATTGGCGAGGGCGGTTCAGGCGGTGCATTGGCGATTGCCTTAGGCGACAGTGTACTGATGCTTCAATACTCTACCTACGCAGTCATTTCCCCGGAAGGGTGCGCGTCGATTCTCTGGAAGAGCGCAGAGCGCGCCAGCGACGCGGCTGAAACCATGGGGATTACCGCGTCCCGTTTGAAGTCACTGGGGCTGATTGATCGGATTGTCACAGAACCTGTCGGCGGCGCACATCGTGATCCAAGGGCGATTTCCGTCTCTCTGAAAAAATCGCTTCAGGATGTACTCAAACACCTGTCTGCGCTATCAACGTCTGATCTCATCGAAAGGCGCTTCGAGCGGCTGATGAGCTATGGAAAATTCAAGGAACAGGCACTTAACTGAGCGGCTGATTCAAGCAGTAAAGGCCTGCTTGGGGCGAAACTCAGAGCCGGGTCAACACTTGGCTGTGGCGTTCTCGGGAGGGCTGGATTCTTCCGTGTTGCTGGATATTCTGTGCCGCTATCAAGCGAATTTGGAAGCCTACAGGATCAGCGCAATTCACGTTCATCACGGGCTCAATTCCGATGCCGATAAATGGGCCAGACACTGCGCAGACGAGTGTCAAAAGTGCGGCGTTCCCCTGATTACCAAACACGTGTCGGTGAATAAGGCATCGGGGCAAGGGCTTGAAGCATCTGCCAGATTGGCGCGCTATCAGGTTTTGGATGACTTGGAGGTCGACCGCATACTGCTGGCACACCAGCAAGATGATCAAGCCGAAACCGTTTTGCTGAATCTGCTGCGTGGCGCCAGCATACTTGGTGCAGCGGCAATGCCGGTCGTCCGGGGCAGATATCTCAGGCCGTTGCTGGGTATTGCGCGCAACGAAATTCGGGAATATGCAGAACAACATGCATTAACATGGATCGAGGATGGCAGTAACGCCGATGAGCATTTCACGCGTAATTTTTTGCGTAATCGCATTCTCCCCCAGCTCCTTGAACGCTTTCCTGCGGCGCAAGCAAACCTGGCTCGTGCGGCTCGGGGTTTTGTTGAGGCAAATGCGCTGTTGGAGCAACTGGCGCTGCTTGATCAGGATGGTCCCGGACCGCTAAAAATCGAACAGCTGCGGCGGCTCGAGCAGCTGCGAGCGCTGAATCTTTTGGCGTTTCATCTGCGCCGTCACGAGGTTCAGATTTCAAGCCGTGACCAATTGAAGGAGCTGCTGCGGCAACTTATCGAAGCGGCAGCTGACCGGCAACTACGTTTTCAGATTGGGAATCTGGAGATAAGGCGCCATCACGGCGAGGTTTGTTTTATTCCATATCAGGCGAATATTCCGGATACGCTCGAATGGTCGGGCGAGCATATCGTTTCTTGGGGAACTGAAACGATCAGGATCAAGACGGGCGCAAATACAGGGGTATGCGGCAGGGCGATGAAAGAAGCATCGATCAGCTTTATGTCTCGAAAAGGTGGGGAAAGAATTCGGCTTCGACCAGGCGGGCCATGCCGTCCGCTCAAGGATCTGCTGCGGGAGGCTGGAATTGCTCCGTGGCAGCGGGGTCGGATGCCCTTGATGTATTGCGGAAGTGACCTTGTATGGGTTCCCGGCATTGGTATTGCCGATGGTTATCAGTGTTCTTCCCCGGAAACAGGGGTTTTATTAGAGTTTAGCGGGGTTACTTGGTAAACTCCGGTGTTTTTCGAAGCCAAGTTACTCAGGAGAAATATAAATGGCAATTGAACGTACCCTGTCCATCATCAAACCCGATGCTGTGGCCAAAAATGTGATTGGCAGGATTTACACCCGCTTTGAAGATGCCGGCCTCAAGATTGTTGCCGCCAGGTTAACTCAGCTGTCGCGCATTGAGGCCGAGGGATTTTATGCGGTGCATAAGGCCCGACCTTTCTTCAAGGATCTGGTGGACTTCATGATCTCGGGACCGGTCATGGTGCAGGCGCTCGAAGGCGAAAATGCCATTGCCGGGAATCGCGACTTGATGGGTGCGACGGATCCTAAAAAGGCGGCTCCCGGCACCATCCGCGCAGACTTTGCCGACTCCATCGACGCAAATGCCGTGCACGGTTCTGACGCGCCTGAAACTGCTGCAGTCGAAATCGCCTATTTCTTCCCGGCATTGAATATCTACTCGCGCTAATGTCAATCAACCTGCTCGATTACGATGGACCTGGGCTCGTCGCCTTGTTCGCAGAATTCGGCGAGAAGCCGTTTCGCGCGACACAAGTGCTGCGCTGGATCCATCGTTTCGGGCAGAGTGACTTTGATGCGATGACGGACATCGCCAAGGGTTTGCGCGAAAAGCTCAAGGCAACTGTAGTGATACAACCACCCGTCATCATATCCGACCAAGTTTCGGATGATGGTACCCGTAAATTTCTGATTGACGTGGGTGCAGGCAATGCGATCGAGACGGTCTTTATTCCCGAAAATGATCGTGGGACCCTGTGCATCTCAACCCAGGCTGGCTGCGCACTCGACTGCGCATTTTGCTCAACCGGAAAACAGGGCTTCAACCGCAATCTGACCGTGGCCGAAATCATCGGCCAGCTATGGCTGGCCAACCGGGCGCTCGGCCACGACCCGAAGGGTGAGCGTATCGTCAGCAACGTGGTACTGATGGGCATGGGTGAGCCCTTGGCCAACTTCGACAACGTTGTCATTGCGCTGCGATTGATGCTGGATGACCATGCCTATGGTCTATCGCGCCGTCGTGTCACGTTGTCGACTTCGGGCATCGTTCCGGCGATTGACCGGCTACGCGAGGCATGTCCGGTTTCGTTGGCCGTATCGCTTCATGCGCCCACTGATGCCTTGCGTAACCAATTGGTACCGATCAACCGTAAATATCCTCTATCCGAATTGCTTGCCGCTTGCCGCGAGTATCTGAAAGTGGCACCGCGTGATTTCATCACATTCGAATATGTAATGCTCGATGGCATCAATGACAGCGACGATGATGCACGGATGCTGATTGCTCTGATCCATGACGTTCCGTGCAAATTTAACCTGATACCTTTCAATCCGTTTCCCAATAGTGATTTCCGGCGGTCACCAGCGGAGCGCATCCGCCGGTTTGCCGAAATTCTGCTTTCGGCAGGTATTGTGACCACAACGCGCAAGACCCGTGGCGATGATATTGATGCCGCGTGCGGCCAACTTGCCGGACAGGTCAAGGATAAGTCAAGACGTCAAGAGAGACGGAATAAGACAATACCCTTGGTGGAGATCTCATCGTGAAAAGACTAATTTGGCTGTTGCCGATCATACTAGCCGCGTGTGTCTCGAGCGGTGGCAGTTCCCGCCGCATTCGCGAACCCGTAATGCAGCAACAGGTCGTTGGTGAGGCGCGGACCAAGGCAAAAAGCCGCGTTGAACTGGGCAGCGCCTATTATCAGGACCGGCAGTTCGGCGTTGCATTGGAAGAAGCGCGCAAAGCAGTTGCGCTCGATGGCGGCTATGCCCCTGCGCAAAACTTGCTCGCGTTGATCTACATGGAGCTAGGACAGAAGGCGTCCGCGCAGGAATCATTCGAGCGTGCCTTGCAGTTGGCGCCAGGGGATCCTGATATCAGCAACAACTATGGCTGGTTTCTTTGTCAGAACGGCGAGGAACGGAAGTCGCTGGCCTATTTCCAGATGGCGTTAAGTGATCCGCTTTATTCAACTCCGTCTACTGCGTTAGTTAACGCCGCAATCTGTTCGTCCAAATTGAAGGATGACAAATCCGCCGAAGACTACTTGCTGCGTGCGTTGCGGGATGAACCGGACAACATACGCGCGCTGTATCAGCTTTCGGATTTGTACTTCCGTACTGGTCGTTTTGCTGACGCAAGGCAGCGCATCTCTGTATATCATAGTCGGGTAGAGCCGACAGCCGAATCCACATGGCTGGCATTGCGTATCGCCCGGGGTCTTGGCAATCGGCGGGATGAAGCTGCTTTTATGGGGGCATTGCGCCGCAATTTTCCAAACAGTGCTGAGTTTCAAAAGCTGCAGCAGGGCCAGTTCCAATGAGCGAAACAGAGACTATTCCTTCCGACACTGACGTGGCGCTGCCGGCTGAATTGCCGGGGCAGTATTTGAGCCGTGCCCGCGAAACGCGTGGTTTATCTGTTGCCGATATTGCCAGGACACTGAAGTTCAGCGAACGTCAGATCGATGCGCTGGAGCGCGACGATTATCAGGTATTGTCCGGGTCGACCTTTATTCGTGGATTTATCCGCAGCTACGCCAGAGTTTTGAAGATAGACCCTGTGCCGTTAGTAGCAATGCTTGATGCGGGATCGCCACACGCTGCGGCAGAGGTTGTTGCGCCCGGCAACATGGGAGATGCCGTGCCGCAGGCATTCATGAAGCGCCATGCCAAGTGGAGCAGCATTGTCGTTGCTGTCATGATCATTTTAAGTGCGGGATATGTGTGGTTGACCGGCCTCATGAGTGAAGATATCCCGGTCTCGCAAACACCACAGCCTATTCCAGTTGCCAAGGTTGTCGGCAGCAGCACTGAAATAGTGGCGCCCGCTGCACCTATAGCGTCTGCTATGAACGATCAATTGGTAGTCGACTTCGACGACAAATCCTGGATCGAAATCAAGGATGCGACTGAAAGCGTAGTCCTGACGGGAGAATTTCCCGGTGGCTTTCATCAAGCTGTTTCAGGACATGCGCCGTTTCAGGTATGGATAGGCAATGCCGCTGCGGTCCGGATGAAACAAGGTGATCGTTTGATAGACCTGCTGCCCCACACGCGAGAGGGTGTCGCCCGGCTTACGGTCGATTGATGACGATGAAAACGGATATGTCAGGGACTGTTCGTCGTCGTGCCTCGCGTTGTGTGCGTGTAGGCAAGGTCCTGGTCGGTGGTGAAAATCCGATCGTGGTTCAGTCGATGACGAATACCGATACCGTCGACGATTTTGGCACCGCCATGCAGGTTGCCCAGTTGGCTCGTGCTGGTTCGGAGATTGTGCGTATCACGGTCAACACACGTGAAGCCGCCGCCGCTGTGCCGAGGATCGTGGAGCGTCTCGATACCATGGGAATCACGGTACCGTTAGTCGGTGATTTTCATTTCAATGGTCACAAGCTGTTGAGTGAGGTTCCCGAGGCTGCATCCGCGCTGTCAAAACTGAGAATCAATCCGGGAAATGTTGGCAAAGGCGCCAAGCGCGATGAACAATTCGCGCAGTTGATCGAGATCGCCTGCCGTCATGACAAACCGGTGCGCATCGGCGTCAATTGGGGCAGTCTTGATCAGACGCTGTTGGCACGCGTCATGGACGAAAATGCCAAGCGCAGTGAGCCGCTGGATGCCACACAAATCATGCGCGAGGCAATGGTCACATCGGCCCTGGAGTCTGCTGAAAGAGCGGTCGAACTTGGACTGCCGGCTGATCATATTGTGCTCTCGTGCAAGGTGTCCGGTGTGCAGGATCTGATTGCCATTTATCGCGATCTGGCACGTCGCTGCGACTATGCCTTGCACCTCGGGCTGACAGAAGCCGGGATGGGTAGCAAAGGGATTGTCGCTTCGACAGCAGCGATGGCAGTGCTGTTGCAGGAGGGTATCGGCGACACTATCCGCGTGTCACTCACTCCGGAGCCGAACGGTGACAGAACCAAAGAAGTCATCGTTGCCCAGGAGATTCTGCAAACCATTGGGCTGCGCGCGTTTACGCCACTGGTGGCCGCGTGTCCAGGCTGCGGCAGGACCACCAGCACTTACTTTCAGGAGCTGGCGCAGGACATTCAGGGCTACGTCAGGGAATGCATGCCCAAATGGAAACTGGAACGGAATGGCGTTGAGAACATGACATTGGCGGTGATGGGCTGCGTCGTGAATGGCCCGGGTGAGAGCAAGCATGCAAATATCGGAATCTCCCTTCCAGGCAGCGGCGAAGCACCGGTAGCACCAGTGTATGTCGATGGAGAAAGATTCATTACGCTGCGTGGTGAAAACATTTCCACAGAGTTCAAACAAATCGTCGACGATTACGTGGCGCGGAAGTTTTCCGCGCGCCAGGAATGAGCCAAACCCTGCAAGCCATCCGCGGGATGAACGACATCCTGCCCGATCAAGCCGAGCAGTGGGAACAGTTCGAGGAGCTGATCCGCGACTGGTTGCGTGCCTACGATTACCGTCCGATCCGCATGCCGCTGGTCGAACCGACGCCGTTGTTCACCCGCGCCATTGGCGAAGCGACCGACATCGTCGAAAAGGAAATGTATTCCTTCGAAGACCGTCTCAATGGAGAACAACTGACGTTGCGTCCGGAGGGCACCGCCTCTTGCCTGCGCGCCGTGCTCCAGCACAACCTGCTTTATGATGGCCCCAAGCGGCTGTGGTACATGGGCCCGATGTTTCGGCACGAACGTCCGCAGCAGGGCCGCTATCGTCAATTTCACCAGGTTGGTGTCGAAGCCGTCGGTTTCCCGGGGCCGGATATCGATGCAGAGCAGATCGCCATGTGTTCCAGGCTGTGGGACGACATGGGGCTGGAGGGCATCCGGCTTGAAATAAATTCCCTGGGGCAGTCTGAAGAGCGATCCAGACACCGCGCTGATTTGATCACCTATTTACAGCGCCATGAGTCCCGCCTTGATGCTGACGCCAAGCGGCGCTTGCATACCAATCCACTGCGCATCCTTGATACCAAGAACCCGGACTTGCAGTCCCTGGTTGAAGCGGCGCCGAAACTCATCGACTATCTCGGCGAGCTCTCGCTCAAACACTTTGAGGGTGTGCAGGCGCTGCTCAGGGATGCCGCGATTCCTTGCCGGATCAATCCGCGTCTGGTGCGCGGCCTGGACTATTACAGTCATGCTGTGTTTGAGTGGGTTACGGATCAACTGGGTGCCCAAGGTACGATTTGTGCGGGCGGGCGTTACGATAATCTCGTCGCCCAATTTGGCGGAAAGCCTGCGCCGGCCTGTGGTTTTGCAATGGGCATCGAACGCCTGCTGGCGTTGTGGACGGCGCAGGGGTTCAAACACGAGAAATCTGCTCCGGACATTTATATCGTGCATCAGGGCGAAGCTGCCGGACGCTATGCATTCCGTGTTGCAGAGCTGGTGCGTGATGCCGGGTTCGCCATACATCTGCATTGCGGTGGAGGCAGTTTCAAGTCCCAGATGAAGCGGGCCGATGGCTCCGGTGCATCTCTCGCGATCATCATTGGTGATGACGAAGCCGCCAGTGACCACGTCATGCTCAAGCCTTTGCGTGACGCGGTTGAGCAGCGCAAGGTGGCATTTGATCAGGTTGCGGAGTCCGTCGCGCAACTCATTTTTGGCAACGAAGAATAGGAAAAGCACATGGCCGTCTATGATCTTGAAGAACAGGAACAGCTGGAAGAGCTGAAAACCTGGTGGAAACAATACGGCAATATGGTAACCGGTGTGTTGCTGGTGGCAGCTCTGGCGCTGGCCGCATGGCAGGGCTGGAACTGGTGGCAGCGTGGCCAGGCCGGCCAAGCCTCGATGCTCTATTTCGGTGTTGAGAAAGCGGTGACTGAAAGTGACGCCAAGCGGTCGCGGGAACTGGCTGGTGAAATCATCGACAAATATCCCGGAACCGCCTACGCCAGTCTGGCGGCCCTCCTGTCGGCAAAAATACAGGTCGAAAAAGGTGAAGCCAAAAACGCCAAGGTGCAGCTGCAGTGGGTTACCGAACATACCAAGGATGATGCTTTGCGCGACTTGGCACGGCTGCGACTTGCGACACTGTTGCTCGATGAAAAGAACTACGCTGAGGCACATAAACAATTGACTGCGGAACCAGTCGAATCTTTCAGGCCACGCTTCTCGGAATTGAAAGGAGATGTCTTCGTCGCGCAGGGCAAGGCTGGCGATGCCAGGACGAGTTATCGATCAGCGCTGACGCTGATGGACAAGGCCAGCGATGAGGATGCGACCGGAGTTCAGCCGGTTTACCGTGAAGTCCTGCAAACCAAGCTGGATGCTCTGGGGGCAGCAAAGTGATGCGCGCCCGATATTTCTTGATGTCCATGCTGGGTATCGGTTTGCTCGCAGGGTGTTCCACAATCAGCAAATACAACCCGCTTGCATCGGCTGCGGATCCAAAGTCGGTTCCGGCACCGCTGGTAACGATCGAACATGCCAACGTCAAATTGCGTACGCTATGGCAGGCCAGCGTTGGTAGTGCTGGCGCCGGGGTATTCACGCCAGCGGTAGCGGGCAACAGCATTTTCGCTGCGGATAAGGATGGCGCCATCACCCGCTTTGACAACGGCAAGCAAGTCTGGCGCATTTCGGCTGGGCAGCCACTGTCAGGGGGGGTAGGTTCAGATGGCAAACTTATTGCCGTGGGAACGACCAAAGGTGATGTTTTGGTCTTCGCAGCCGATACCGGAAAAGCCCTGTGGAAGACCAAAGTCAGTTCCGAAGTATTGTCTGCGCCGACCGTCGGCGAGGAGATGGTGATAGTGCGCAGTGGCGATTCGCGCATTTTTGCGTTTGAACGGGCTGATGGCAAACGACGCTGGGTTTATCAACGCTCCACACCCTCACTAAGTTTGCGTTCCAATGTCGGTGTCGTCCTGACATCGAGTGGCGTGCTGGCAGGTTTCCCTGGCGGCAAGCTGGTTGCAATTGCCACCAACAACGGTGCAGCGCAGTGGGAGGCTACCGTCGCGCTACCCAAGGGGGCAACCGAACTCGAGCGGGTCGCCGACATCACCAGTTCTCCGGTGGTATTCGAGCATCAGGTGTGTGCCGTGGCTTTTCAGGGGCGCGTGTCATGCTTCGACCTCACCTCCGGCAACGCCTTGTGGTCGCGTGATGTGTCTTCCATCAGCGGTCTGGATATGGATGGCAAGGCAGTTTACGTCAGCAGCGATAAGGGCTCGGTGCTGGCCTTTGATCGCAACAGCGGGACGAGTCTGTGGAAGCAGGACAAGTTGTCAAATCGTGAACTGTCGCGCCCAATTGTTATTTCCAAGGCGGTTGCGGTCGCCGATTTTCAAGGATATATCCATTTGTTGAGTCAGGACGACGGCTCTTTTGTCGGCCGTCTCCCAACCGACGGCAGTGCAATTTCCGCCGAACCCCAGCGTATCGCGGGAGGCTTTCTGGTACAAACACATGGTGGCGGACTCTATGCAATTTCGTCCGATTAGCGCATGAAACCCACGCTGGTGCTGGTGGGCCGGCCTAACGTCGGCAAGAGTACGCTGTTCAATCGTCTGACCCGCTCGCGTGACGCGCTCGTTGCCGATATCCCCGGATTGACGCGCGACCGCCATTACGGCCTCGGCCGACTCGGCCGCAAACCCTATCTGGTGGTCGATACCGGCGGCTTCGAACCGCAGGCGAAGGACGGCATCATGCATGAGATGGCGCGCCAGGCAGAAACAGCGATCGCCGAGGCCGACGTGCTGTTGTTCATCGTCGACGGCAGGGTCGGCCTGACGCCGCAGGACAAAGCGATCGCCGATTTGTTGAGGCGTAGCGGTCGCCCCTTGCATCTGGTGGTGAACAAAGCCGAAGGTATGGAACGCGCCATGGTTGGCGCCGAATTTCATGAACTGGGTTGCGGTACGCCGCTGGTGATTTCCGCTGCGCATGGTGATGGCGTGAACGAGTTGGTGGATCTGATCCTCGAGAATTTTCCGGAAGAAGATGATGAGCCCGATGCCGGAAAAGGCCCCCGTGTTGCCATTGCCGGGCGCCCCAATGTCGGCAAGAGCACCCTGATCAATACGCTGCTCGGCGAAGAGCGCGTCATCGCTTTCGACATGCCCGGTACCACGCGCGATGCTATCGAGGTTCCGTTCGAGCGCAATGGCCGGCATTACACGCTGATCGACACCGCGGGCTTGCGGCGCAAGGGCCGAGTATTCGAGACCATTGAAAAGTTTTCAGTCATCAAGACGCTGCAAGCCGTGGAAGAAGCCAATGTCGTGGTGTTGATGCTGGATGCGAGCCAGGACATTTCCGACCAGGATGCCCACATCGCCGGGTTCTGCATCGAAGCCGGGCGCGCACTGGTGGTCGCGGTCAACAAATGGGACGCGGTCGACGAGTACCGGCGCAGCAGGATCAAGATCGACATCGAACGCAAGCTCAATTTCCTCGGCTTTGCGACTGTCCATTACATCTCGGCACTTGAAGGTAAAGGCATTGCCGCAGTGCTCGGTTCGGTTGACAAGGCCTTTGCCGCTGCGATGGCCAAGTTGACCACGCCGAAACTCACTCGGGCGTTGCTGGCAGCGGTGCAAAAACAGGCACCGCCGCGTCATGGCATCTTCCGTCCCAAGCTGCGTTATGCGCACCAGGGCGGCAGCAATCCGCCCATCATCGTCATCCATGGCAGCGCACTGGATCAGATACCGGATTCCTACACGCGCTATCTGCAACACTCCTTCACGGCGAGCTTCAAACTTCAGGGCACGCCACTGCGCATTCAGTACAAGACTGCACGCAATCCGTTTGCAGACGAACACAGTTGACCTCCAAAGTGGCATCACGCCGGAAAATCGATTAAAGTGTTTGCTCGGTATCAAAACAAGGTGCTATCCATGAGTAACAAAGGGCAACTTTTACAAGACCCGTTTTTGAATGCGCTCCGCCGCGAGCATATTCCGGTGTCCATTTATCTGGTCAACGGCATCAAGCTGCAAGGTCAGGTCGAATCTTTCGACCAGTACGTGGTGCTGCTCAAGAACACGGTTACGCAAATGGTCTACAAGCACGCAATTTCCACCGTCGTGCCGGCGCGGCCGGTCAGCCTTCCTCAGGAAACAGAAGAAGAGTGACGGCTTGGCGCTACGGCGCTTTCTGATGTTCTCTGATGTTTGACCGCCCGGCCACTGGCGAAAGCGCCGTTCTGGTCCAGCTTGATTTCGGCGACGGCGACTATGCCGAGCGTCTGGATGAGTTCAAATTGCTGGCCACCAGTGCCGGCGCAGCGCCCAAAGTGATCATCTCCGGTAAACGCAGCCGGCCGGATTCCGCAACTTACGCTGGCAAGGGCAAGGTCACCGAAATCGGTGAAGCCGCCAGGCTGCATGACGCGGATGTCATCCTTTTCAACCATGAATTGTCACCGGCACAGCAGCGCAATCTGGAGCGCGCGCTGGAGCGACGCGTGATCGATCGCACCGGTCTGATTCTCGACATATTCGCGCTACGCGCGCGCAGTCATGAGGGCAAGCTTCAGGTTGAGTTGGCGCAGCTTCAGTATCTGGCTACCCGTTTGGTGCGTGGCTGGACGCACCTTGAGCGGCAGAAGGGCGGCATCGGCCTGCGTGGTCCGGGCGAAACCCAGCTTGAGACCGACCGCCGTCTGCTTGGCAAGCGCGTCTCCTTGCTGAAGGAACGCCTGAAGCAGTTCGTGCGGCAGCGCACGGTGCGGCGCAAGTCGCGCATGCGCGGTGATGTTCTTTCCGTGTCGCTGGTGGGTTACACCAATGCCGGCAAGAGCACCTTGTTCAATGCGCTGACCAAAGCCGGGGCTTATGCCGCCGACCAGTTGTTTGCCACGCTCGATACCACGACGCGGCGTCTCTATATTGCCGATGCAGGCCAGGTCGTCATCTCGGATACCGTTGGGTTTATTCGCAATTTGCCGCATTCGCTGGTTGCGGCTTTCCGTGCGACACTGGAAGAAACCACTCAGGCAGATCTGTTGTTGCACGTGGTCGATTCGGCGAGTCCTGATCGCGACCAGCAGATGCAAGCCGTGGCAGAGGTGCTAGGTGAAATTGGCGCCGGCGCAGTGCCGCAGATTGTGGTCTGGAACAAGATCGATGCAACGGCGGCAAGTGCGGGAGTCGAGCGCGACGAACATGGTAAACTTGCGCGCATTCGTGTCAGCGCCCGCACCGGCGCCGGTCTCGAATTACTGCGCGAATCCCTGGCTGAAATTGCCCGCGAACACACCACCCATGCTGATGCAGCCTGATCAAACGAACCCATGATTACCGGAATACTGATGTCATTGAACGACAACGGCTGGGGCAAAGGTCCCGGCGGCAACAAAGGTGGCCCGCCCGATCTTGAAGACTTGTGGCGCGACTTCAACCGTCGGCTTTCAGGATTGTTTGGCCGCGGCGGAAATGGCGGACAGGGCGGCGGATCGCCACCTTCCATCAGTCCCCGCCAATTCGGCGGCGGCATTGGTCTGCTGGCCATGCTGGTTGCCGTAGTGTGGCTTGCCAGTGGTTTTTATATCGTCGACGCAAGTCAGCGCGGAGTCGTGCTTCAGTTCGGCCGTTACAAGGAAACCACGGATCCTGGCTTGCGCTGGCGTCTGCCGTGGCCGATCCAGAGCCATGAAGTGGTCAATCTGTCCGGCGTGAGAACCGTCGAAGTCGGCTATCGCGGTTCGGAGAAGAACAAGGTACTGAAAGAAGCGCTGATGCTGACTGACGATGAAAACATCGTCAGTGTCCAGTTCGCAGTGCAGTATCTGCTCAAGGATCCAAAGAACTACATTTTCAAGAACAAGCGCCCCGAAGACACCGTTGTGCAGGCCGCCGAGACCGCGATCCGCGAAGTCGTCGGGAAAAGCAAAATGGACTTCGTGCTGTTCGAAGGCCGCGACGTGATCGCCGCCAACACCACCAAGCTGATGCAGGAAATTCTCGATCGCTACGAAACCGGTATTCAGATTCGTACGGTGACCATGCAAAGCGTGCAACCGCCCGAGCAGGTGCAGGCCGCGTTCGAGGATGCGGTCAAGGCCAGTCAGGATCGCGACCGGCAAAAGAATGAAGGCCAGGCCTATGCCAACGATGTAGTGCCAAAAGCACGCGGTACTGCCGCGCGTCTGATTGAGGAAGCCGCAGGCTACAAGGGCCGAGTGATCAATACTGCGGTGGGCGATGCCTCGCGCTTCAATCAGATTTTGGTGGAATACGACAAGGCGCCGGGCGTGATGCGCAGCCGGATGTACCTCGATACCATGCAGCAAATCTATTCCAACACCAGCAAGGTCATGGTGGACGGCAAGGGCAACAACAACCTCCTTTATCTGCCGCTCGACAAGCTGATGCAGGCTGCGGGTGCCCCGGCAGCAACTGCCGTCGTCCCGGATCAAGCGCCGGTGCGCTCCGGAACAGCATCCGCGGCCGTGTCTGGCGAAGTTCCGCCGCAACTGGAGAAAGTGCCGACTCCCGGTGACTATCGTTCCCGTTCCTCGCTTGACTCACGTGATCGGGGAGACCGCTGATGCGCCGCCATCTTTCATTTATCGTGTCGTTCATCTTTGGCCTGATGGTGGTGTTTGCCATGACGGTGTTCACCGTCGATCAGCGTGAGTGGGCAATCATTTTCCAGCTTGGTGAAATCAAGGAAGTGATCAAGGAGCCCGGCCTGGCTTTTAAATGGCCGCTGATCCAGAACGTTCGACTCTTCGACAAACGCTTGCTGACCTACGACTCTCCCGAACCGGAGAGTTTTCTCACCGCCGAGAAAAAGCCGGTATTGGTTGATTCGTTTATCAAGTGGCGCATCAGTGATGTACGTCAGTACTACATTTCGGTCGCTGGTGACGAGGAAGTGGCGCGTACCCGGTTGTCGCAGACTGTGAATGCGGGCCTGCGCGAGGAGTTCGGCAAGCGCACTGTGCACGATGTGATCTCCGGCGAACGTGACAAGATCATGTCCGAGGTACAGCGCAAGGCAGATGTCGACATGCGCAACATTGGTGTACAGATTGTCGACGTTCGCCTGAAGCGCGTTGAGTTGCCGGCGGAGGTTTCGGAGTCGGTCTATCGCCGCATGGAATCGGAACGCAAGCGTGTCGCCAACGAATTGCGTTCGCAGGGTTCGGCCGACGCCGAAAAAATCCGCGCCGATGCTGACAAACAGCGTGAAGTGATCATTGCCGAGGCTTATCGCGATGCGCAGAAGACCAAGGGCGAAGGTGACGCCAAGTCGTCGGCGATCTATGCCCAGGCGTTTGGCAAGAATCCGGAGTTCTACTCCTTCTATCGCAGCCTCGAAGCCTATCGCAACAGTTTCAAGAGCAAGAGCGATGTGCTGGTGGTGGAACCCAACTCCGAATTCTTCAAGTATCTGAAGAACTCAGGCAAAGGCGGCAAGTAGTCTTTGCCATGGCATCGACCTTTTTTCTGGCGTTGGCGCTGATGCTGGTGATTGAGGGCTTCATGCCTTTCCTGGCGCCGCGCATCTGGCGCGAGACTTTTCGCCGGGTGACCGAGTTGACCGACGGACAGATTCGCTTCATCGGCCTGACCTCGATGTTGGCCGGTATCATTATCCTGATGGTGGCGAGATGATGCGCTGGATGTTGCCCGAAGCCATCGAAGATATTCTGCCGGTCGAGGCGCGGCGGGTAGAAGCCCTGCGTCGTCGCCTGCTCGACGCCTTCGAATGTCGCGGTTACCAATTCGTCATGCCGCCACTGCTCGAATATGTGGATTCGCTGCTGATCGGCAGTGGGCGTGATCTCGATCTGCGCACCTTTAAATTGGTCGATCAGCTCTCGGGCCGTACCATGGGCATTCGTGCGGACATCACGCCGCAGGTGGCGCGCATTGATGCACATCTGCTCAACCGCGAGGGCGTTACCCGCCTTTGCTACTGCGGCAGTGTGCTGCACACTTTGCCGGCTGGCTTTACCGCGACGCGCGAGCCGCTGCAAATCGGCGCTGAACTTTATGGCCACAGTGGGCTTGAGGCCGATATCGAAATCATCCGTCTGCTTGCCGAAGCACTGCAACTTGCAGGGCTGAGCACCACACGCATTGATCTCGGCCATGTCGGCCTGTTCCGGGTTCTCACTGCTGCCGCCGGCTTCGATGCCGAACGCGAAGAGAGTGTTTTCTCCGCGCTACAGGCCAAGGATGTGCCGACACTGCGCGCGTTGGTGCAAGGCGCTGCGGAACCGTATCGCTCTGCATTGCTGGCCTTGCCAGACCTCTACGGCGGTGCTGAAGTGCTGGCGCAGGCACGCAGCCGATTGCCGCTTGAAGTCGGCCCGACGCTTGACGAACTGCAACGACTCGCTGCCGCGCTTTCCGATTTGCCGGTGAGCTTTGACTTATCCGATCTGCGTGGCTATCACTATCACAGCGGCATCGTGTTCGCTGCCTACGGCGATGGTGCATCAAGCGCCCTGGCGCTGGGCGGACGTTATGACATGGTGGGCAAGGCCTATGGCCGTGCCCGTCCTGCAACCGGTTTTTCCATGGATCTGCGCGAGTTGGCGCGCATGGCAAACGGGTATTCGGCCAAAGGTGCGATCCTGGCACCATCGGGCGATGACAAACAATTGCAGGCAGCAGTAAAACGCCTGCGCGAGCAAGGCGAAATCGTCATGCATGCCCTGCCCGGGCATGAAGGCACCTGGCATGAAGCCGGCTGTGACCGTTGTCTGGTGCATAGTGGCAGCGCCTGGTCCGTAGAACCCCTCAAGAAAGACTGAACAGCATGGCCAAGAATGTAGTCGTCGTCGGCACGCAATGGGGTGACGAAGGCAAGGGCAAGATTGTCGACTGGTTGACCGATCACGCTCAGGGAGTGGTGCGCTTCCAGGGCGGGCACAACGCCGGCCACACCCTGGTCATCGCCGGCAAAAAAACCGTCCTGCATCTGGTGCCTTCAGGCATTCTGCGCGAGGGTGTCACCTGCTACATCGGCAACGGTGTGGTGCTCTCGCCCGAAGCCCTGATCAAGGAACTGGAAGAGCTCGCCGTCGCCGGCATTGCAGCCGAACCGCGCATCCGCATTTCGGAAGCCTGCCCGCTGATCCTGCCTTACCACCAGGCCATCGACGTTGCGCGCGAGTTGGCGCGGGGTGCCAACAAGATCGGCACTACCGGGCGCGGCATCGGTCCCGCTTATGAAGACAAGGTGGCGCGCCGTTCCATCCGCTTGCAGGACTTGCTGTATCCCAAGCGCTTTGCCGAGAAGCTCGCCGAGCTGCTCGAATATCATAACTTCCTGCTGAAGAATTATTTCGGCGCCGAGATCGTCGACTTTCAAAAGACGCTTGACGCCACGCTGGCCATTGCGCCACGCATGACGAAGATGATTGCTGACGTGCCGCGTGCACTCTACGACGCACACAAGGCCGGCGCCAATCTGCTGTTTGAGGGTGCGCAGGGCACGCTGCTGGATATTGACCACGGCACTTATCCGTATGTCACTTCCAGCAACTGCGTCGCCGGGGCGGCGGCGGCGGGTGCAGGCGTCGGCCCCGGCATGCTGCACTATGTGTTGGGCATCACCAAGGCCTACACCACGCGCGTCGGTGGCGGCCCGTTCCCAACCGAGCTCTACGATGCAGTGGACAAGCTCGACCCGGTGGGCAAGCACATGGCCACCAAAGGCCATGAGTTCGGTGCCACCACCGGCCGCGCCCGGCGCTGTGGCTGGTTTGATGCTGCCGCATTGAAGCGTTCGATCCAGATCAACGGTGTTTCCGGGCTGTGCGTCACCAAACTCGACGTACTCGACGGTGTTGAAGAACTCAAGATCTGCACCGGCTACAAACTGGACGGCGGTTTTTCCGACATCCTGCCGGTGGGCGCGGACGATCTCGCCCGCTGCGAGCCGCAATATGAAACTCTGCCAGGCTGGACGACCAGCACCGTTGGTGTCAAGGCACTGGACGGCCTGCCGGCCACGGCCCGTGCCTATCTCAAACGCATCGAAGAAGTCTGCGCAGTGCCGGTGGACATGATCTCCACCGGGCCGGATCGCGAAGAAACCATCGTCCTGCGGCATCCCTTCGAGTAATTCAGGCGCATACCGATGCGTGCAACCATGAAACGGATTTTTCTGGTTCTGCTGTGCGCCGGATCAACGCTCACCGCGCTGAAAACAAACGCCGCTTCTGCTCCGCGCAACCTGATGATCCAGGTTCGCATCGATGCGAACAACAGCCAGAGCGGGCAGGGTGCCGACATTCGCTCCGACGATGCGGCATTGCGCGGTCGTGTTTATGGGTCGCAGCGCAGTGGCAGCAACAGCAGCGTCCAGCAAGTCATGGTGATCGAGGGTGCACAGGCATTCGTCAACGTCGGCCAGTCGGTTGTCGTGCCGATGCACCAGATACTGATTTCACCAGTCGGCGCAGTGGTTTCCGATTCAGTCCTGATTCGCGATCTGGGCACTGGCTTCTACGCCAAGCCCTCGATCAAGGACAATCGCGTGGTCCTCGAAATCAGCGCCTATCAAGACACGCAGAACGCGTCGCCGCTCGACGTCAACACGACGCGCATCTCCACTACCATCGTCGGCAAGCTGGGTGAGTGGATAGCGCTGGGCGGCAGCAGCCAGCAGGAGGGTGACAACCGCAGCGGCATCGGCAATTATTCGACCCGCTCCGGAGTCAGTGACCGCCACATCTGGTTGAAGGTGGACGCCGGGCCGTAGCGACAAGTCGACTTCGTCCTCACCGGCAGCGGGTTTTCGGGTACAATTCGCGGCCTTTAATTAGGCGCGTAGCTCAGCTGGTTAGAGCACCACCTTGACATGGTGGGGGTCGTTGGTTCGAGTCCAATCGCGCCTACCAATAAATCAAGGAGTTAAGTGAATGGCTTAACTCCTTTC
>JAYUFR010000064.1:0-6655 GCA_043738625.1 Sterolibacteriaceae bacterium | reverse complement strand
ACGTTCCCTTGGGCAGGTAGACCCACGCATCCTTGGCGCCGTCGGTCTTGACCTGACCGGCACAGGCATTGCCGGACGCGGCACAGTCGTTCTTGCCGGCTTTGACGACACCGTAGCATTTTTCCTGATCGCCCTTGGCGGCGAAAGCGCTTTGACTGGAAGCTGCAATGCCAATTGAAACCAGGCTGGCGAAGGCGGCGCGAATTGCAAGTTCTGACTTCTTCATATCGATCTCCTTACAAAGTTGAAAACGGCCATGACGGCCCCAGCTAAAGCTACTAATCGTTGTGCTCCATCCATGATGCGCAAGCTTCTCGAATGAAACCGAGGTGCTGCCGTGCATTACGGCACCCGGCGCAAAAAACCAGGTGCAAACGCAGCTTGAGCCGCTCCCCGATACCCAGGCGGCGATCCAGCGCCTGGGACACCAGTTCTGCACTTTGCTTGCAAGTCAGCATCTTTTTCACTTCATCTCCGGATCGTTGAACCAGCGCAGCGCGAGACATTCGCGCAATACCAGCCGTGCCCGATGCAATAGCACCCAGCAATTGGACGTACTGATCGTCAATTCCTTACAAATTTCTTCGGTGCCCAGCCCGAGGAACTCCCGCATCATGAAAACCCGTCCGGGTTTGACGGGCACACCGGTCAGGCAGACTTCGAATATTTCCCAGAATCGTTTCTGTTCCAGACATTGTTCCGGGTCGCCCCAGCTCGCCGGCATTTCGGCCCAGTGCCCATCCGGCGCGAACAGGGCATCGACATCGGCGCCAATATCTTCTTGATCGGGAAGTGAAAATGACGGCTCGCGGGAGCGGCGGCGAATCTCGTCAACAATCTTGTTGCGCAGAATGGAAAATGCCCAGGTCTTGACTGAAGCGGCCGCGCCAAAACCAGGGGCGCCTTCGATCGCCGCCAGCAAGGCGTCCTGCACGGCGTCCTCGGCCGCCGCATCGCTGCGCAGTTGCAGCCGAGCGAAGCGCAAAAACTGCGGCCGCAGCGCGGCGAGCGATTGCTGAAGATCGACTTCCGTCAAAACTGGCGCTCTCCTGAAAAGTCCTCAGCATTCTGTGGCCAATTGAAAGTTACGGCAAGTACCACTTGAAACTCGGCGCAGCGCAGAGAAAGCCATGAGTACCGTTGCAGGATATGACCCATTTGAAGATCTGTTTCGCGGTTTTTTCGTACGTCCCGTTGAATACGGCCAAAATCCCGACGCACCCGCGGTCAGAGTCGACGTCAAGGAAGATGAGCGAGCCTATCTGATTCATGCCGAGCTGCCCCGGGTCAGGAAGGAAGACATCCATGTCAGCATCGACGGTTCGGTCGTTTCCATTACCGCCGAACGCAAGCAGGAGCAGGAAGTGAAGAACGGCGAACGTGTGCTGCGCACTGAACGTTATTTCGGCAAGGTGTCGCGCCGCTTTCAGCTTGGGCAGGACGTTGACGAAGGTCAATCCGGCGCCAAATTCAGCGATGGCGTGCTGGTTTACGCTACCCAAGAAAGCTGCCGCGCAGGTCAGGCGCATCAACATTCAGTAAGTTTCAGGAGATGCACACAATGGGAGCGGATCACAAGCTCCGCGCCCGCTCGCGTTGCGGCCAGGCGGCGGTAGAATGCACCTTTCATCGGAAGCGACGCATCATGACCGACAAGCCCACCCCTGATCTCAAGGCCGCCATCCTCGCCGAGGCTCTGCCTTACATCAAGCGCTTTCACGACCGCACCATCGTCATCAAGTATGGTGGCAACGCCATGACCGACGAGCGTCTCAAGCAGAGCTTCGCACGCGATGTTGTGCTGCTCAAACTGGTCGGCATGAATCCCGTGGTCGTGCACGGCGGCGGACCGCAGATCGATGAACTTCTGAAACGGGTCGGCAAGCAGGGCCAATTCATCCAGGGCATGCGCGTCACCGATGCGGAAACCATGGACCTGGTGGAAATGGTGCTGGGTGGACAGGTCAACAAGGAGATCGTCAATCTGATCAACCAGAACGGCGGCAAGGCCGTGGGCCTCACCGGCAAGGACGGCAGCTTGATCCGTGCCAAGAAGCTGCTGATGCAGGACACTGACAAACCAGGTGAAATGATCGACATCGGACAGGTTGGTGAAATCGTGGCCATCGATCCGTCCCTGATTGCGCTGCTCGATTCGGGAGACTTTATCCCGGTCATCGCGCCGATCGGCGTGGGCGAGGAAGGCGAGACTTACAACATCAATGCCGATTTGGTGGCCGGCAAAATTGCTGAAATTCTCAAGGCGGAAAAATTGGTGCTGCTCACCAACACACCCGGCGTGCTGGACAAGAACGGCAAACTGCTGACCGGCGTCACCCCGCGCGACATCGACGACATGGTGGCCGACGGCACGCTCTCCGGCGGCATGCTGCCCAAAATCGGCTCGGCGCTTGATGCGGCACGTAGCGGCGTGAAAAGCGTACACATCATCGATGGCCGCGTTGAGCACGCGTTGCTGCTGGAGATCCTGACCGACGAAGGCGTTGGCACGCTGATTAAATCGAAGTGAAGAGTGAAGAGGCAGGAGTAAGGAGCAAAAACCTGCACAAGGCTGACGACTCCTCACTCCTAACTCCTTACTCCTCACCGGTCTGGCTGTTTGATCTGGACAACACGCTCCACAATGCAACACCGCACATCTTTCCCCATATCAACGACGCCATGAGGATTTATGTGGCGGAGGCGCTGGGCGTTGATGACGAAAACGCCGACCGCATCCGGCTCGATTACTGGCTGCGTTATGGCGCGACACTCACCGGCATGATGCGCCATCATGGTACCGACCCGGATCACTTCCTCCACCATACTCACCAGTTTCCGGAACTGCGTTCGATGGTGGTGTTCGACCGCGCACTCAAAGGCATGTTGACGAAGCTGCCGGGCCGTAAGATCATTTTTTCCAACGCGCCGCGAGACTACGCAGAAGCGGTGTTGAAGGTGATGGGCATCCGCTCGTTATTCGATGCGCTGTGGTCCATCGAGCACCTTCGATTCCAGCCAAAACCCCTGATGGCCGGCTTCCATCGCCTGTTGCACAAGGAAGGCCTGAACCCCGCCCGCTGCATCATGGTGGAAGATACCGCCGAAAACCTGCGCACCGCCAAACGTCTCGGCATGCGCACGGTGCTGGTTTCCCGCGCAGCACAAGTCCCTGACTACGTCGATCTGCGGATACAATCGGTGCTCAATTTGCCGCGACATCTGGGAAAACTTAAATGACTGTTAAACCCGGCGAGCGCAAGCTCCAGATCCTGCAAACCATTGCCGAACTGCTCGAGCATCCAGCCGGCGAAAAAGTCACCACGGCGCTGCTGGCGAAAAAACTCGATGTCTCCGAGGCCGCGCTGTATCGTCACTTCGCCAGCAAGGCGCAGATGTACGAAGGGTTGATCGAGTTTATTGAGAACGGAATCTTTACCGTGATCAACCAAATCGCTGCCGAAGAGGATTCAGGGCTGCGTCAGGCGGAACTGGTGATGGCCACCCTGTTGCGCTTTGCGCAGAAAAACCGCGGACTGACGCGTGTGCTGATTGGCGATGCGCTGGTGCATGAAAACCCGCGCTTGCAGATTCGCATCAACCAGTTGCTGGAAAGAATCGGCGCCTCAATCAAGCAAAGTCTGAAGATCGCCGCGACACAGGGCAACCTGCCCGCAGAGCACGATTTCTCCGCGCATGCGGACGCGTTGGTTTGTTATGTCATTGGTCGCTGGCATCGCTTCGTCAAAAGCGGTTTCAAGGATGACCCGCTGGCGCCTTGGCCACAGCAGTGGCCGATACTGGCCAGATAAACCCGGTTACCGCAGCAATCCTTTCAAGCACGTTTCAGCATTTCTGCCGCCTCAAGCGCGAAGTAGGTCAGCACCCCGTCAGCCCCCGCCCGCTTGAACGCCAGCAGGGACTCCATCACGACGGCATCGTGTGCCAGCCAGCCATTTGCCGAAGCCGCCTTGAGCATGGCGTATTCGCCACTGACCTGATACGCGAATGTGGGTACGCCAAATTCGTCTTTCACGCGACGCACGATATCAAGGTAAGGCATACCCGGCTTGACCATTACCATGTCGGCACCTTCCGCCAGATCCTGCGCCACCTCGCGCAATGCCTCGTCGGAATTCGCCGGATCCATCTGGTAGGTACGCTTGTCGCCCTTGCTCACGCCACTGCGCAAGTTTGCCGCCGAACCCACCGCATCGCGGAACGGACCGTAGAACGCTGATGCGTACTTGGCAGAGTAGGCAAGGATGCGCGTATGGATCAGCCGCTCGCCATCCAGCGCGCGGCGGATGAAACCTATGCGGCCGTCCATCATGTCCGATGGCGCCACCACGTCGGCACCGGCCTGGGCGTGGCACAGGGCCTGTTTTGCCAGCGCATCCAGGGTCTCGTCGTTGAGCACATAGCCCCTGGGATCGTCGGGGGCGATGAGTCCATCCTGACCGTGACTGGTGTAGGTGTCCAGCGCCACGTCGGTGATCACCCCCAGTTGGGGAAACTCTTTTTTCAGCATGGCAACGGCTGATGGCATCAGACCTTGCGGATTCCAGGCCTCTTCGGCATGCGCCGTTTTGCGGGACGGATCAATCACCGGGAACAGAGCCAGCGCAGGTACACCCAGCGCTACCGCCCGCTCTGCAACCGGCAGCAAATGGTCCAGCGTGTAGCGTTCGGTCCCCGGCATGGAAGCTACCGACTCGATCTTGTTCTTGCCTTCCAATATAAATATCGGATAGATCAGGTCAGCGACATCCAACCGGCTTTCCTGCATCAGCTGACGGGAAAACGCGTCACGGCGCATGCGCCGCATCCGGGTACCGGGAAATGCACCTTTTGTATTCATGATTTTTAAGTCTCGAAAAATCTCGGAACTTTATTGCGGGATTTCCATCATACCTTGCAGATGGCATTGCGCTGTCTCCCGCTTCACCTCCCTGAGCGGGTGCCTTAATTTCCTTTAAGGCATTGAGCCCCCGGCTTTCTCCCCTTTAGCCGGGGGCTTGTTTTTTGCGTTTTTCGCAAAAAACAAGCCGAAGGGGGGAGCTGATGGGCCATCCCCCGGCCCCCGGAGGACTCGCTTTGCACAGCTCGTCCGCTTCGGCGGCAAGGAGCCATGCTCCCTGAAATCCCGCCTACGCCCCTCGGAAGGGGGTGACTAGGTTTGTCGCGGGGCTTCGCCCGCGGATTTAATTGTTGGACGCGTTGTATGCGTCCAGCCATTCACCGACGACTTTTTCGACTTCTTCCATGCCGGTTTTTTTCAGGCTGGAGAAGAGTTGCAGGCTGATCTTTCCGCCAATCTCCGCCGCGACGACCTTGGCCGAGCGCAGGGTAGCGGTTTGCTCGGTGCGGGTCAGCTTGTCGGACTTGGTGAGCAGGCAATGGATGGGTTTTCCGGTCGCACCGAACCACGCAATCATCTGCCGATCCAGATCGGTGAATGGCCGGCGCGCGTCCATGATCAGCACCAGCCCGGCCAGGTTTTGTCGCAACGTCAGGTAGTGTTCAAGCAGTCCGCGCCATTGGCTGCGCACTTCTTCAGGCACCTTTGCGTAGCCATAGCCGGGCAGGTCGATCATCGCTGCGCCGTTGCGCAGGCGGAACACGTTGATGAGCTGGGTGCGGCCGGGGGTTTTGGAGACGAACGCCAAACGCGTATGCCCCGCCAGAGTATTGATGGCAGAGGACTTTCCGGCATTGGAGCGGCCAGCAAAGGCAATTTCGGGTGTGCGGGATTCAGGCAGACCCGTCGGCTGGGCGACGGAAATCTCGAAAACCGCGTGGCGGAATAGGGACATGGGGGCTTCGGCAACAGCCGGTAGATGCGTGATACCACTGGCTGTTATAGAATAGCAGGTTATGTAACCTATCGCGCCAAGGAGTGTCATGATGAAGCGTTTTCTGCTGCTGCCGGTGTTCCTTTTTGCCTATGCTGCGGCGCAAGCCAACGAACCCACCGCCGCCGTGCCGAAGGCCGACCCGGTCAAGGGTCGGGCCACCGCCGCAATGTGCGTTGCCTGCCACAGCGCTGACGGCAACAGCATAATCTCGACCTACCCCAAGCTGGCCGGTCAACATGCGGAATATCTGGTCAAGCAACTGCGTAACTTCAAGAGCGGCGAGCGCGCCAACCCGGTCATGTCGGGCATGTCGGCGCCGCTCTCCGACGACGACATGCGCAATGTCGCCGCCTGGTTTGCCTCGCAAGCGCAGAAGAGCGACATCGCAAAGAACAAGGAAACGGTTGAGTTCGGTCAAAAACTCTATCGTGGTGGTGACCAATCCAAAGGCCTGCCCGCCTGCGCTGCCTGCCATGGCCCGGCCGGGGGTGGCATTCCGGTTCAATACCCGCGACTGGCCGGTCAGTTTGCCGACTACACTGCGGCTCAGTTGAAGGCCTTCCGCGCCGCTGGTGGCGATTCCAAGGATCCAGCCGGCCGCGCCAACGATCCGAACAAGACCATGCGTAGCGTCGCCGTCAAAATGACGGATGCCGAAATCAAGGCAGTCGCAGATTACGTTGCCGGATTGCGCTAAGCGTTTTCACAATGCGCTGATGAAAAAAGGGTGGCTGCGCCACCCTTTTTTCTTTGACATATCGTAACCCCGCGTAACCCCGCATGACCCGAACCTTCGC
>JAYUFR010000063.1:0-2119 GCA_043738625.1 Sterolibacteriaceae bacterium | reverse complement strand
TTGTTTTGCCGCTCTTTGCCTGAAGAGCAAGATGCTGCCCACGATAAATATGAAGAGCATGGCGGATGCAGAGTAGCGGCTTAACGCCAGTCCGCCGGCACTGACCGGTTTGTCAAGAAAATCACCCACCACGGCGCCAAGAGGACGCGTGAGAATGAATGCTGACCAGAACAGTATCGTATGCGGTATTTTTGTCCGGTAGTACGCAGCAGCAACGAGTGTCAGCAGAGCGCTGAACACTAACGCACCCCCTACATAGCCCAGTCCTGCGGTGTCGGCGGTCCAATCGCCAAGTGCGGTGCCCAGTGTCTGGGAAAACATGATGGTTAGCCAATAGAACATTTCTGCCCTTGGTGAGCTGATCGTATCCACTGATACCGAGCCGAGCGTCCGATACCAGATGGCCAGGGCGCTCATCAACAAAGCAAACAGCAGCAATGATCCCCCTGCGTAGCCGATCCCGAGAGAGCGGTCGGCAAAGTCTGCCAGTGTCGTCCCGACGGTTGTTGTGGCGATGATCGTCGCCCAATACAGGAATGGATGAAATCCGTTTGCCTTGATTTGGGCAACGACTGCGACCAGAAAGACCGCAGCAAAAATGGCTGTTCCAACCAGATAGCCCAACCCCATTGACATTGAAACTGCATCGCCTCCGGTTTCACCCAGTGTGGTGGCAAAAATCTTGATGATCCAGAACATCAAAGTGATTTCCGGAACCTTGTTCAGCATCTGTCTGGCGCCTTCGCGCGTCAATGTTTTCAGAGGAAGCTCTCCCGCAGGTTTGGCCACGTGCGAAACGCAACGCATTGATGCCGGGGCAGATGTTGCTGCTGCGGCATCAATGCGTTGGCACTATTCAATTGTCCTGGTCGCGACCGTCGTCGTGATCGGTCTTGTCTTCGGTCATCGCGACCGCTTTGCCACGCGTCGGATCGATCTTCACAGCCATGACTTTTTGTCCTTGACCACTTCGACGTCGAACACCCATTGGCCTTTACGGCGCTCGTATTCAGCGCGAGTAGCCTCGCCGCCGATATGCTGCTCGGCGGCTGCAACCGCTTCGGTCATGTCGATCTTTGCGGCTGTGACAGCCAGGGCATCGTTCTCCATGGATTTGGCCGCGTGGGTGCTGCCAATGGCAACCATGGAAATGGCGGCCAACGCCGCCAGGTGAAATCTGCGTTTGATCACGATCACTCCTCCACGTCACGCGGATATTCGCGTGGTTGAGAAGATAGCAATCGAGAATTAGGAAATCGTTAGCCTCAGCCTGCCTTTCTATTCAACTGCCGGTTTTCTGCGCGCCGGACGAATCACTTTCCAAGTCAATCCCGCGAGGGCAATACCGCAAAAAGCCGCGCCTGCATAAAACGTAAATGACGCTCCGAGTTGGTCCCACACCAGTCCCGCGACGATACTGGCGACCAGCATGGCAAGTCCGCTCATCAGATTGAAAAATCCATACGCAGTGCCGCGCAAATCGGCCGGTGCGGTGTCGGCAACCATCGTCGCCAGCAAGCCCTGAGTAATACCCATGTGGATGCCCCATAGCGCGACACCGGCTATCACGACACCCCAATGATCGTTGCTCGCCAACACCAGGTCGGCCGCGATCAGGACCACCAGTCCAAGCGCCAGCAGCAAGGTGTGGCTCATGCGGTCGGAGAGCTTGCCAAATGGGTACGCCGATACCGCATAAATCAGATTCATCGCCACCATCACCAGCGGCACCAGGGCAATCGGGACGCCACCCTGTTGTGCGCGCAAGACGAGAAACGCCTCGCTGAAACGCGCCAGCGTGAATATCGCGCCGATACCCACCACCCACCAGTACGGGCCACCCAGACGCTTCAGATTTTCGCGCCGGATTGGGTTGCTGCGTTTCTGCCCCTGACGCCGTTCCGGCTCGCGCAGGCCGAACAACAACAGCGCGACGGCCATCAAGCCGGGAATCACCGCAACCCAAAATACGGCCTGGAAGTCGTTGTTCCACAGCAGCATCAAGCCGACCGCCAGCAAGGGCCCGAGAAAAGCGCCCACGGTATCGAGCGACTGGCGCAAGCCGAACGCCGCGCCGCGCAGATGCGGTGGCGTAATGTCGGCGACCAGCGCATCGCGC
>JAYUFR010000062.1:0-6699 GCA_043738625.1 Sterolibacteriaceae bacterium | reverse complement strand
GCCGGCAGCAGGATCTCCTCGGAGTGGATGCCGATGTCCTGACAGGCCTTGACCTTGTTGCGCACATACACCTTGGATGCGGCGTTTTCGCCGACCATGATGACGGCGAGACCGGGCTGAACCCCAGCTTTCTGCAGCTGGTCGACGCGGACTTTCCAGTCGGCACGCACCTGGCGGGCAATCTCCTTGCCGTCGATGATTTTTGCGGTCATGTCTGAACCCTGAAACCGGCGATGATAAACAGCAACATACTTATTCCCATCAGAAAGTAGCCCGCAATATCAATTGGCCGCGCGAAAACCTCGCGGCCGTTGTGCTTGAGCAGCATCGCGGTAAGCGAAAATACGCCAGCCGCCACAGCGAAGCCAATGACAACCGGACGTGTCAGCAGTAACTCCATCAGGTCTTCGCTGTCCGCTTGGTATAAGCCTCGACAAAATCGGTCGCCGCTTTGCTGCCGCGTGAAAACGACTTCATCGCCTCTTCATGCAAGATGGAGAGGGCTTCGGTCTTGATCGCGTTGGCACGGTCGCTGGTAACCATGTCTTTGAGCCTGCGGGGCCGTGGCAGATCCACTTCCAGTACCGCACGCACTTGGGCTGGGATGTTGGACATGATCAGCAGCCGATCAGCCAGGAATACTGCCTCGTCGATGTCGGTGGTAACAAAGAAATTGGTGCGTCCTGATTCTTCGACCAAGCCCGCGTAGTATTCCCACATCAATTCCTTGGTCATCGCATCGAGGCCGCGGAAAGGCTCATCCAGAATCATCACCGTCGGGTTATTGATCATGGCGCGCGCCAGTTCGGCACGGCGCTGCATGCCGCCGGAAAGCTGGGTCGGGTATTTCTTGCGAAATTCCTGCAGGCCTACTTTGTTGAGCAGGAATTCAGCGAATTCCAGGGTTTGCGGCGTGAGCTCGCCGCGCGCGCGCGGGCCGTAGAGGATGTTGTCGTAGGTCGACATCCAGGGAAACAGCGCGGTTTCCTGAAAAACCACGAGCCGGTCACGACTGGGGCCGTCGATTGCCTTGCCGTCGATGGTAATCGTGCCGGTAGTGGGCTGCTCGAAGCCTGCCAACAGGCGGATCAGGGTGCTCTTGCCGCAGCCGGAAGGGCCGATCATCACGGTGAGCTTGCCACGCTCAATCGTGAAGTTGCAATCGCGCACGACTTCTTTGGTCAGGTGGCCAACTCCATAGTTTTTGCTGACACCGCTAACGACAATTTCACCCGCTGCGATCAGCGGACGTGGGATGCTTGTGTCGGTCATAGTCTTATCTCAGACGCAGCCATGGGGTAACGTACTTGCCCAGGGCGCGCAATAATTCACTGGAAAAAAAGCCGGCAATGCCGATGGATATCATTCCAACCACGATCTGCTGGTAGGAGCCGCCGACGTAGGAATTCCAGATAAAGAAACCCAGCCCGCCACCGCCCGTGCCACCGGTCTGACTGCCGCCGCCGGATATCATTTCCGCCGCAACCACGACCTCCCACGTGATCCCCATGCCCACCGCCGAGCCGACCATGATGGAGGGCAGGGTGCCGGGAAGAATGATGCGCCGGAAGATGTCCCATTTGCTGGAGCCCATCGATTGCGCTGCCTGAAAGTAGCGCTGGTCAATCGATTTCGCACCGCCCACCACATTGATGACGATGGTGTAGAAGGCACCGAGGAAGGTGACAAAGGCGATGGACATCTCTTGGGT
Organism: Sterolibacteriaceae bacterium; assembly: GCA_043738625.1. Taxonomy (GTDB): domain Bacteria; phylum Pseudomonadota; class Gammaproteobacteria; order Burkholderiales; family Rhodocyclaceae; genus JANYCD01. The sequence goes on along the minus strand of JAYUFR010000062.1, from coordinate 4,988 downwards.
TGGCCAAAAGATAATCGACGCGGGCACCCAGGCCAGCGGTGGAATCGGTCGTAATACTTCGAACACCGGAAAGCCGATGCCGAAAGCGGTGCGGTTCACTGCAAGCAACAAACCAAAGGGAATGCCGACCAGCATGGCAGCGGTGAAGCCGGCAAGCACACGAAACACGCTGTTGTACCAGCTTTGCCAGTAGCCCGCCTCGGCGATGACACCGGCCCAGACGGTAAGAACCTCGGAGGGTGCAGGTACTGAACCCACCCACGGCAAGTAGGTCGTTTTGAAGCCCAGTGCGCCTAGCGCACCTCGCAGCGGCGAGAAGATGTCGGCACCGATCCACTGTTTGGAGCGGGAGCCTAGTTCCCAGAGGAGCAGGAATACAATGATTGAAAGCGCGCCGCGCGCGGCAGCTTTGGCGGAAAATTTGTGCGTAGCCATTCCTAACCCTCCTTCTCGCCAGCTTGAAATGCCTTGAGGGCCTCTTCATGCACCGCTTCATTGGTTTCTTCCATCAGCTCGCGGAAGCGCTTGGATGTCAGCACGCCGTAGTCGCGCGGGTGCGGGATGTCTACGGTAAGTATTTTTTTCGGCTTGCACGGTCGAGAAGTCATGATCGCCACCTTGTGACCGAGGAATATGGCTTCCTCCAAGTCGTGGGTAATGAAGAAAATAGTTACCTTATTCTTGTAGTAAATTTCCAGCAGCGCTTCGTGCATCACCGACTTGGTCAGCGAATCGAGCGCCCGATATGGCTCATCCAGCAATAGCACTTTCGGATCGTTCATGAGCGCGCGTACGATCTCGACACGCCGACGCATGCCCGAAGAAACTTCGCCGGGATAGTTGTGCTCGACGCCGGAAAGGCCTGCGTCGGCCATCATGGAAAGTGCTTTCTCTTTCGCTTCCGCCTTGGACAGCTTGCCCTGCATAAGCGGGCCAAAGGCGATGTTTTCGAGATTGGTTTTCCACGGAAACAAGGCACCGTTTTGAAACACCACGATGCGATCCGAGCCGGGCTCCGCCTTCGGCTTTTCGGTACTGCACAGCACCTCACCATCGAGCGTGATGCGTCCGGAAGTGATTTCGTGGAAACCGGCAATCGCGTTCAGGAGGGTCGTCTTGCCGCAGCCCGAAGGGCCGACGATCATGCAGATCTCGCCAGCCTCGATATCGAGGCTGCAATGATCCACCGCCATTACGGCAGCTCCGTTCGGGTCGTATACCTTGACGACGTCCTCGATGCGGATGGCACCGCGCGTCTTGGCCTGCGGCGTGTTCATCATTGCGCCCCCAGCGCAAGCTCGCGTACGCGCCATTGCATCAGGTGGTCACCGGCGATACGCACCATCGCGCTGGTGATGTACCCGACTGCGCCCAGTGTGATCATGCCGATGACGATCGTCGGGTAGCGCACCATTGTGTATGAAGTGTTGATGACATATCCCAATCCGTATTGACCTGACACCATTTCCGCCGCGACCAGCGAAAACCAGGCCACACCGACGGAAATCTGCAGACCGGTAAAGACGAAGGGCAGTGAGCCCGGCACAATGACGTGGAAGAACACCTGCGATTTCTTCGCGCCCAGACAACTGGCAGCGCGCAGGTAAGACTCATCGATGGACTCGACGCCGAGCATGGTATTGAGTGCGGTGGCGAAGAACGACGCGAGGAATGTCAGGTAGATTACGGCGGACTCGGTCGAGATGAACATGACGATCGCCAGTGGTACCCAGGCCAGAATAGGGATGGGCCGCAGCATTTCGAACAGCGGGAACATGTACTCCCGGAATTTTTTCGACCAACCGAGGAACAGCCCAAACGGTACACCCAGCGCGGTTGCGAGGATGAACGCCTGTGTGACGCGCCAGACCGACATGCCGATATGCTGGTAATACTCAGGCGTATATAGCGACAGTCCGTAGGTCGGATCCTTGCTCAGCCATTCCGTGATCACCACCGTGATGCCGGGCATTTCGCGAAAGCGCGGCACCTTCCACACTTCCACCAATAAATACCAGGCGCCGAGGAACAACGCGAAACCGATCAGCATCAGGTAAGGACGTGGGCTTTTCAGCCACTGTTTAAGGCGGTACAAGGTGAGGTTTACACCCTGGCTGTCACCCGATTGGAGTTTGCGGGGGATGGTACGTAACGGCGCGATCGGATCCGGCACCGTGAAGTCGCGCGTTATCATCGTCGCGAAGCGGCTCATCACGACATCGCCCGTGTCCGGCTCGGACTCGAGCAGTCGCATCAGTTCGTCACCGTTGATGCGCACCACCTCGGCTGGTTCAATCGCTTTCGCACCGGCCAGACGATTTGGGTACTTGTCCATCAGGGCTGCCCAGCCGAATACGTCCCCGGGGCCAAGCGTGCGAACCGGACGACGCGCATTCACGCCCGGCTTAAGTGCGTGCTCGATTCTGCCGGAAACGATGATGTAGAAGTCATCGGCCTTGTCGCCCGCTGCGTACACCGACACGCCCGGCTGGTAGGCGACGCGCGAGCTCAAGGCGGCGATTTTGCGCAACATGCTATCCGAGACCACCTGAAAGGGCATGGCGCGTTTGAAAATATCCAGCACTGCGTCCGCTGTGACGGGTTTTTTTACCGGTTCCATCTTGAGTTCAATCCTTACTTCAGGTTGTCGCTGATATTGCCGCTTGCGTCTAAGCAACCGGCAAAATTCCCGCCACGCAGGTAGCGGGGTTGGTGTTGTTCGGCGGCTATTTTGGCGCTTGCGCGTCGGCCAGTGCGGTTACGTCGCCAATCGGCGCGGTCAACTTTCGTTCGCGCAATACTGCCTCGGCGAATTCAGGCATGACCGCTTCGGGGCGCAACTTGTCGACATTGATGCTCTTGATCGAGAACAGGAAGGTTGTTGCCTTGTCGATGAGGGCGCGCGCGTCCGGGGTGATGGCATAGTGCAGGTTAACGCGCGTCTTGGTACCGCCCTCCAGCGGGGAGTAGCTGCCGTAAAGGGCATACCAAAGGGCTCGCTCACTGAATCCCGTGGTCTCCCCCTTGGCCAGTTTGATGATCTCGTTGGCGTTCTTCGGGTCGGCGAGGAACAACTGCGCGTCGAGCTCGGCATTCATCCATGCCATCACCACGTCCGGCCGCTGTTTGATCAGATCGGCGCGCATGCCGAGGAAGCCGCCGTCCATCTCGTTGACCGTGGCACCAGTGGCGACGCGGCGCGCGAGACCCTCCTGCACCAGGCGCGAAGCGGTCGGCTCCCATATGACCGCCGCATCGATTTTGCCCGCACGGAAGTTACTGGTGATCACCTCGATGTTCTGGTTCAGGTAGTCCTTCGGTTGAACGCCCTCCTTTTTGAAGGTCGCCTGCGCAAAGCGGTCGGTGCAGCTACCCTTCGGTACCGCCACCTGCTTGCCATCCAGCCATTTGATCGCTTCTTTGGGACTGGCGAATTTCGGTGCGTCGGTGCGCGCGAGGAAGATGTTGCACTGATCGAACCCCAAGCCCAACGTGCCGACGATACGCAAGTCGGCGGTTTCGACTTTGGTGGTGGAGACGATCGCCGGCATGTCACCCATATAGCCGATATGTTGTTTGCCGGCCAGCATGTTGTTGACGATGATGGCGCCTTGCAGGCCGATCTGGAACTCGACCGTGGATCCTTTGGGCAAATACTTCTCGTAGAACTTCTTGCCCTTCATAACGACGCCTGACCACGACTCGGTATAGTAAGGCTGGAAGCCGACAACGAGCTGTACGGGCGTGCCAACTTTGCCGTAGTCGATGTCGGCAGCCATTGCCGTTGATGCCGTGAAGCTGATTGCGACGGCGAGTGCCGCTGAGATTTTTGCGAGATGCTTTTTCATAGTTTCCTCCAATGCAGGTTAGGTTGTCACAACGCTAAAACCAAACGATCTTTTTGTCGTTCTTATTCTATTTACTGATGCCGTATTAACTGTTGCGACGCGCCGAAGCGCATTTTAAAAACTGTAGCATTGATGCGCTGTCGCTAATCCTAAAGCGCCGCCATGTTGCAATCGAGCACATCATCTTGCGCCAGGTGCGGCCAGAAAGCGCGCGATCAGGGCCGACAGGCGACGCATCACCAGATAGCCAGACGCAGGGTCAGATTCGAGGATTTTCAGCGCTTCTTTGCCGTTGATTCGCAACAGGGTGGATTTTTCGAGCATCCGCGCCGTTGCAATCCGTGTCGGATGCTCTTCCAGCAACGCAGCCCAACCGAATGCTTCACCCTTCTTGAGCATGAAGCCTGCTGCGGTGGTCCTTTCATCACGCCCGATTTGAAACTCAACGCGTCCGGAATCAAGCACAAATAAATCATCGGCCGGGTCACCAGGCCTGTACAGGTAGCTGCCAGCCGAAAAATCTTCGCTCTTGGCAAGACGGCTAAGCGCGGCCAACGTTGATTCGGCAATTCCGGAAAACAATTCGCCGACGTTAAGTGCGCCCTGCGCGCCGACAAAGATGGTCTCACCCTCAACAAATACGTCGTAGCGTTCCAATGGTGCCTCGGCGAGCCCCAGTGGCGCGCCGGTTTTTATATCCCATTGCCAAAGATGCTGATGGCAGGTGAGGATTGCGCCATCGTACAGACCCTCGCACAACGCGACATCCTGATGGGGACAGGTTGCCTGAACGGCATAGTACGCGTTACCGGAACTTGCCACCAATAGCTTTAATCCGCCATCGACCATGCATTCCTTCAGGCCATTTGGCGGAATCTCCGATACCAGACAAATTTTCTGCTTGCTCATTCCGTGATCGCCTTAGCTGAACTTGTCATAGCGAATATTATCGGTCGTAAGCTTCGCCTCAAGCAGCAGCACCCGGATGGATGCATCCACTGCCGGCGGAGGACCCGCTAGAAACGCGCGCACATTTTGGTATTTTCCCGCCATTTCGCGTTTGGCAACTTCATGCACCATACCGCGTTCAAAACGCAGCAGGGGGTATTTGTCACGAGCGACAGTCGGTACATCTTCATC
>JAYUFR010000061.1:0-18996 GCA_043738625.1 Sterolibacteriaceae bacterium | reverse complement strand
AGTTTTGCCTTGACCACAATTCGCTTCCTCATCATCGGTTGGGCGATCGACTGGCCTGCTGCAGCCATAGCGGCGCAGCTCATGCACGGCGTGACTTTCGGCGCCCATCATGTCGCCTCGGTGGCGGCGATCAACCGCTGGTTCGCGCCGCGTCACCAGGCGCGTGCGCTGGCACTGTATGGCAGTGTTTCGTATGGTGCCGGCGGTGTGACGGGAAGCCTGCTGAGCGGTTACATCTGGGACATGCTGGGGGCGGGAACCACGTTCTCGCTGGCCGCAGCATTTGGCGGGCTCGGTCTGGTGCTGGTATGGCGTGGATTGCGACATGACTGAACGGCCCCATTCAACACGCTATTTCAGCCACAACAAAACTCGGGTCTGAAGCCATCCGGCGACTGGATGGCTGCGTCGCAGCGGCGAGCTGTGACATAATCGCAATCCCCTAAACGGTATGCGGTTCTATGCGCAAGACGCTCTACGACAAGCTTTGGCAGAGTCATGTGGTCCATGTGGAAGAGGACGGCACGGCGCTGCTTTATATTGATCGCCACCTGGTCCATGAGGTCACCAGCCCGCAAGCTTTCGAAGGCTTGCGGCTGTCTGGTCGCAAGCCGTGGCGCGTGTCTTCCATCGTCGCTACGGCCGACCACAACACGCCGACCAAGGATTGGGACAAGGGTATCGAAGACTCGGTGTCGCGTCTGCAGGTGGAGACGCTGGACGCCAATATTCGCGAGGTCGGGGCACTGGTTTATTTCCCGTTCCGCGATACGCGGCAGGGCATCGTCCATGTGATCGGGCCGGAAATCGGCGCGACGTTGCCGGGCATGACGGTGGTGTGCGGCGATTCGCACACCAGTACCCACGGTGCTTTCGCGTGTCTGGCCCATGGCATTGGCACTTCCGAGGTGGAGCATGTGCTGGCGACGCAATGCCTGTTGCAGAAAAAGTCGAAAACCATGCTGGTGCGCTTCGAGGGCAAGCCGGGCAAGGGCGTGAGCGCCAAGGATTTCGTGCTGACGCTGATCGGCAGAATAGGCACGGCGGGCGGTACAGGATATGCCATCGAGTTTGCCGGCTCGGCCATACGCGCGCTGTCGATGGAAGGGCGCATGACAATTTGCAACATGGCCATTGAGGCCGGGGCGCGAGTCGGTTTTGTCGCGGTGGATGAGACGACCATCGCCTATCTCAAAGACAGGCCCTATTCGCCGAAGGGCGAAATGGCGGAGCGTGCTGCCACCTATTGGCGCACCCTGACGTCTGACGAGGGTGCAGTATTCGATACTGTGCTGGATATTGACGTGTCGAAGATCAAGCCGCAGGTCACTTGGGGTACCTCGCCAGAGATGGTGACCGATATCGATAGCACGGTGCCGGCGCCGGAGGATTTCGCCGACCCGGTGAAACGCGAAGGCGTGGCGCGTGCCTTGCAATACATGGGACTGACGCCGCGTACGCCGATGAGCCAGATCAAACTCGACAAGATATTCATCGGCTCCTGCACCAATTCACGTATCGAAGATCTGCGTGAAGCGGCGGCAGTGGTCAAAGGCCGCCACGTTGCGACCAATATCAAACTGGCGCTGGTGGTGCCAGGTTCTGGCCTGGTCAAGCGCCAGGCTGAGAGCGAAGGGCTGGACAAGGTGTTTCTTGCCGCCGGGTTCGAGTGGCGCGAACCGGGTTGTTCGATGTGCCTGGCGATGAATGCCGACCGGCTGGAGCCGGGAGAGCGCTGCGCTTCCACATCCAACCGCAATTTTGAAGGACGCCAGGGCAATGGCGGCCGCACGCATCTGCTCAGTCCGGCGATGGCGGCGGCGGCGGCGATAGCCGGCCATTTTGTCGACGTGCGTCATTGGCATTGAACGAAAAAGGAGTCGTCGTTATGCAACAGATCGTACGGAAGCTGGTGATGTTGGGTGTGCTGGCAGGCGTGCTCGCCGGATGCAATACGATGGCGGGACTGGGCAAAGACGTGGGAACGCTCGGTAACAAGATCGAGAACAAGGCAGAAGAGAAGAAGAGCTATTGAGATGAAAAAGTTCACCACGCTGAACGGATTGGTGGCGCCGCTTGACCGCGCCAATGTCGATACCGACGCCATCATCCCCAAGCAATTTCTCAAGTCCATCAAGCGCAGCGGTTTCGGGCCAAACGCCTTCGACGAATGGCGTTATCTTGATCATGGCGAACCTGGCAGGGACAATGCAGGGCGTCCGCTGAATCCGGATTTCGCGCTCAACCAGGCACGTTATCAAGGCGCGTCCATTCTGTTGACCAGGGAAAACTTCGGCTGCGGTTCTTCCCGCGAACACGCGCCTTGGGCGCTTGAGGACTTTGGTTTTCGCGCACTGATTGGGTCTGGTTTCGCCGATATTTTTTTCAACAACTGCTTCAAGAACGGGCTGCTGCCCATTCAACTTCCGGCAGTCGAGGTCGAAGCATTGTTCGTCCAGACTTTTGCCATGCCGGGATACAAGCTGAGCGTTGCCCTTGATGCGCAGACGGTGACACGACCTGACGGCAAAGTATTGCGTTTCGAGGTTGATGCATTCCGCAAGTATTGTTTGTTGAACGGCTTTGACGACATTGGTCTGACCTTGCGCCACGCAGACGAAATCAAGGAATTCGAAGCGAAGCGGCGCATTGATCAGCCCTGGCTGTTCGCCTGAATACAGGAAATTCTATGAAGATTTGCGTATTACCGGGCGATGGCATCGGTCAGGAAATCGTTACTGAAGCGGTGCGGATACTGAAGGCGCTTGGCCTGAAAATGGAAACGGAGGAGGCGCTGGTTGGCGGTGCAGCGTATCGCGCATTTGGTCACCCACTGCCGGAAAGCACGTTAAAGTTGGCGCAGGCGTCGGACGCAATTTTGTTTGGTGCGGTGGGAGACTTCAGCCTTGATACCTTGCCGCGGGAACTGCGGCCGGAGCAGGCCATCCTTGGCTTGCGCAAGGAATTGAACCTGTTCGCCAACTTTCGGCCAGCACTGGTCTATCCGGAACTGGTGGAGGCGTCTTCGTTGAAGGCCGAGGTTGTGGCGGGCCTGGATATCCTGATCATCCGCGAACTGACCGGCGACATCTACTTTGGCAAACCGCGCGGCATTCGCACGCTGGAAAACGGGGAGCGCGAGGGTTTCGACACCATGCGCTATTCCGAATCCGAGATCCGCCGCGTCGTCCATGTTGGCTTCCAGGCGGCGCGCAACCGCAACAAGCGCCTGTGTTCGGTGGATAAGGCCAACGTACTCGACACCATGCAGCTGTGGCGTGAGGTGGCAACCGAAGTGGGCAAGGAATACCCGGATGTTGAATTGACGCACATGTACGTCGATAACGCTGCCATGCAGCTGTTGAAGAATCCAAAACAGTTCGACGTCATCGTCACCGGGAACATGTTCGGCGATATTCTGTCCGATGAAGCTTCGATGTTGACCGGTTCCATCGGCATGCTGCCCTCGGCATCGTTGAACGAAAAGAATTTCGGTCTGTACGAGCCAATTCATGGTTCGGCGCCGGACATTGCCGGCAAGGGAATCGCCAATCCGCTGGCAACCATCCTGTCGGCAGCGATGATGCTGCGCTATACATTCAGCATGGCTGACGTGGCAGATCGTGTCGAAGCTGCGGTGAAAAAGGTACTGGCGCAGGGATTCCGTACCAGGGACATTTACGCACCGGGAATGAAAAAGGCAGGGACCCGGGAAATGGGCGATGCCGTATTGGCGGCCCTCTGATTCGAAGAAAAGATTATGGCAATGATGAAGCGAGTAGGTCTGGTGGGTTGGCGCGGCATGGTGGGTTCTGTGCTGATGCAGCGCATGCGCGAGGAAAACGATTTCGCCTTGATCGATCCGGTGTTCTTCACGACGTCCAACGTGGGCGGTACAGGGCCGGCGATTGGCAAGGATGTGCCGCCACTGAAGGACGCTGGGAGTATTGATGATCTGAAGGCGATGGAGATCATCATTTCCTGCCAGGGCGGTGACTACACCACCGAGACTTTCCCCAGGCTGCGCGCTGCCGGCTGGAAAGGCTACTGGATCGATGCGGCATCCACGCTGCGCATGCAGGACGACGCAATCATCATTCTCGATCCGGTCAACCGGCCGGTGATTGACGCGGCGTTGGGCCAAGGCGTGAAAAATTACATCGGCGGCAACTGTACCGTCAGTCTGATGCTGATGGCATTGGGTGGACTGTTTAAAGCGGATATGGTCGAGTGGATGACCGCCATGACGTATCAGGCGGCTTCCGGTGCTGGCGCCCAGAACATGCGCGAACTCTTGCAGCAGATGGGCGAGGCCCATCGCGTTGCCAAATCTCTGCTGGACGATCCGGCTTCCGCCATTCTGGATGTTGACCGGGAAGTGGCCGGCATTCTGCGCGACGAAAAATTTCCGACTGCTAATTTCGGTGTACCCCTGGCCGGCTCGCTGATTCCCTGGATCGATAAGGATCTGGGTAACGGACAAAGCCGCGAAGAGTGGAAAGGGCAGGCGGAAACCAATAAAATTCTCGGTCGTAGCGGGCATCCTGTCGCCGTGGATGGGCTGTGTGTGCGGATTGGCGCCATGCGCTGCCATTCCCAGGCGTTGACCATCAAGTTAAAGCAGGATATTCCGCTGGCCGACATCGAAGATATGCTTGCCGCGGATAACGATTGGGTGAAAGTTGTACCGAACCAACGCGAGATCACGCTTAAGGAATTGACCCCAGCGGTGGTGACCGGTGGCTTGACTGTGCCGGTCGGTCGTTTACGCAAGATGTCGATGGGGCCCCAGTATTTGTCGGCTTTTACCGTAGGCGATCAACTACTTTGGGGCGCGGCGGAACCATTACGTCGCATGCTGCGCATCCTGCTTGATTGAGCGAAGCGGTGATACTTTTGTCATTTGAGGCGAAGGTTGAGCTTGCATCGCTAAAGCCATGATGTTATTTTGATTACTGGAAAAGTATCCCCACGGGGGGCGACGTGCTGAAAAACCACAAACGAAACAGTCTGAAACTATCAATACTCGCGGCGGCAATCGCCACGCTGCCGTTTTCGGCACATGCGGCAGGCTTGGGAAAGCTTACTGTCCTGTCGGCCTTGGGTCAGCCCTTGCGAGCTGAACTCGAAATTTCTGCGTCCCGCGAAGAAATGAGTTCGCTTATCGCGAAAGTTGCTTCGGTGGATGCATTCCGCCAGGCGAATATCGACTACGTTTCTGCGCTGGCGGGCCTACGCTTCAAGCTCGACAAGCATCCAAGCGGAGACGCTTATTTCAAAATCAGCAGTGATCGGCCCGTCAATGATCCATTCCTCGATTTTTTGATTGAGTTGAACTGGTCTTCCGGACGCTTGGTACGTGAATATACGTTCCTGCTTGATCCTCCTGAAGCGAAGACCGTCAGTAGCGTAGCACCCGCTCCGTCAGTGGTTGCACCCGAAATCAAGAGTGAAGCACCTACAGCAAGTCCGGTCCCGAAAGTTGAAGAGCAACCGTCTGCGCCGGTTGCCGTCGAATCAAAAAGAATGAAGCCGATGACATCCGCCGATGCGGCGGCTTCAAAGAGCGGTTCATCAGAAAATGCAACGTCTCGCGCAGTCAAAAATGGTGACACGCTGGGAAAAATTGCAGCAGAAGTGAAGCCTGAGGGTGTGAGTCTTGATCAAATGCTGGTCGCATTGTTTGAAATTAACAAGACTGCGTTCGATGGTAATAACGTCAATCGGCTCCGCGCCGGAAAAATTCTCACCATCCCCGATGCCGAGGCGGCAAAGGCTGTCGATCCCGCAGAAGCACACAAAATAGTCCGCGCACACGCAACTGATTTTGCTGCCTATCGAAGGAAGCTGGCGGAAGCCGCGACTGCAGTTGCGCCAACCCAGGCGGAAACGCCGAGGCAGGAAGCGAGCGGCAAGATTGCCCCCAAGGTGGAAGACAAGACACCGCAACCCTCGGGCAAGGACAAACTCCAAGTATCGCGTACTGAAACAGCCAAATCGCCCAAAACCGCAGGCGGGCTTGATGAGGACCTGGTGGCCCGTGACAAGGCTTTGAAAGATGCCAATTCCAGAATCGCGGAGCTTGAGAAAAACCTGGGCGATTTGAAAAAACTTGCTGAGTTGAAGAGTCAGAGCGGGGCTGATTTGCAAAAACAGGCGCAGGCAGCAAAACAAGCGCCTGCCGTTGATGTGAAGCCCGCAGTAGCGCCGCCTGCTCCGCCAGCAGATGAAACCCCGGCCGTGCAAGCATCACCCGTTGCAGTGGTACCACCACCCGCGTCGCAACCCGTCGTCGAAGCCCAGGCGCCCGCGCCATCATTGCCCCAGCCTCAGCCTCAGCCCCAGCCTAAATCTGCTCCTCCGCCACTCCCTCCGGAGGAGCCCAGCTTCCTCGACGAGAATATGCCTTATGTCGCTGGCGGTGGAGGTTTGTTAGTGTTGTTGGCCGGGTATTTCGGATTCAAGGCGTGGAAGCGCAAACGTAGTGACGTTGATGGATCGGTGAGTGGATCGCAAGCCGCATATAGCGCCGCCGACATTTCCGATAATTCCGTCTTCAGCGCCAGCACAGGTCAGCGTGTTGATACCGGCACTGGAGTAACCGATGGTTCCGACAGCGGTTCGTCGAATGCTGATTCCACCAGGGCGGTTGAAAGTGTCGACCCGTTGCAGGAAGCGGAGGTCTATCTGGCTTACGGGCGAGATACCCAGGCCGAAGAGATACTGCTGGACGCGCTCGAAACTTCTCCGTCCCGACTGGCGATACATGGCAAGTTGCTCGAAATCTACGCGGCTCGTCATAGCGCGCCCCAGTTTGCAACCCTCGCTGCTGATGTTCATCGTCAGACCAATGGCAGTGGTCCGGAGTGGGAACATGCGCTGGCACTTGGTCGTGTCTTGGATCCCACCAATCCCTTGTTTGGTGGAAATCTTGCGGCCGTAGTCAGTGCGCCGCCTGCCGACGAGCCTGTGGCAGTGCACAGCGCCCCTGTGGAAAGCCCGGCCCCGGTCGCGGTGTCTGAGCCTGTTCCGGAAGCGCTGGATTTTGAACTCGATATGGGTTCGCCAGCAGTTCCAGAACCTTCTACGGTCCCAGCCGAGCCTGCCTCCGTTGTTGAGGAGGCATCGGGTCTTGATTTCGATTTGGGAATGGATGCGCCCGCAACTGAAACCAATTCTGCAGGATCGGAAGCCGCAGCATTCAGCGATTCAAACGCACTTGACATCGATTTTGACCTGCTTGATATCGGAGCGGCTCCTGCGCCTGCATTAGCTGCCAGTCCCGCGTCGGATGAAAACTCGATTGACTTCGATCTTGGCGAGTCATCGGTCGTGACCGATGCTGCGGGTCAGGCTGACAAACCGCTCGATTTTGACTTTGATATTGGTGATGGTGCCGGCACGGGAACTTCTGATGTCGATTTTTCGTCGATCAATCTTGACCTTGATGAACCTCTTCCTGCTTTGGCAGAATCTGCTGATAACCCCGAAAGCGCGACAAAACTGGAATTGGCGCAGGCCTACCGGGAAATGGGTGATCAGGAAGGTGCCCGTGGCTTGCTGCAGGAGGTCGTCCAGGAAGGAAGCCCTGCCCAGCAGGAACTCGCACGCAGCAAACTCGCTGCTCTCGGCTAGCGATTGGGTGCGGCTTCGGCCGCCGTTCCATGCAAGCGTTGCATCCCGCTACCCTGTTGATCGCCAGGGTAGCGTTGTTCTTTCCCCGACAAAATATCGAGCCGTTTGTTGCAATCGCGGCAACGATCCTCGTTACCTCTCTCATCGGGTCTGGTCCGGAAATGCGCCGTTTACTTTGGTGCACTGTGGGTTGATGCGGGTATGAGATTCGCAATTTGCATTGAGTATGATGGTTCGTCCTTTCAAGGCTGGCAATCGCAAGCCCATGGACAAACCGTTCAGGATCATCTTGAAACTGTGTTGTCTGCAATTGCTGGCGATCCGATACGTACTATCGCTGCGGGGCGAACTGATAGTGGTGTGCATGCGCTGGCGCAGGTTGTGCATTTCGACGCTACGGCCCAGCGGCCGTTACAGGCATGGGTAAGAGGATGTAACGCACTTTTGCCAGGCGCAATTGCGGTACGCTGGGCCACGCCGGTGGGGGAGGGTTTTCATGCGCGTTTCTCGGCTCTGTCCCGGAGCTATCGTTATGTGTTGCTCAATCGTCCGGTACGTCCTGCAATTCAGCAGGGACATGTGGGCTGGTATCACCGTCAACTTGACGTTGCACGCATGAACGAGGCTGCCCGCAATTTGTTGGGAGAACATGATTTCAGCAGCTTTCGTTCTGCGGAGTGTCAGGCTAAAACGCCGGTAAAGATACTTCATCAAGCCGAGGTTGCGCGCCACGGAGATTATGTGATTTTCGATTTTCGGGCCACGGGGTTTCTTCAGCACATGGTGCGCAATGTTGTCGGCGCCATGATCTGGATCGGTAGTGGCAAGCAGCCGCAGAATTGGATGGCTGAGCTGCTGGCGGCCCACGACCGTACCCATGCAGCGCCTACATTCGCGCCAGATGGGCTGTATTTCACTGGTGTTGAATATGCAGCGGTCTGGCAGTTGCCGCAAGAGGATCGTATCATCGCGGCTTTTGATCCCGTTGCCATCTGACACTGTGAGCAGAACCCGTATCAAAATCTGCGGTTTGACATGTTCCGAAGATGTCCGGTGCGCCATTTTGGCGGGCGTCGACGCAATCGGCATGGTGTTCTATGCGTCGAGTCCGCGCTACGTCACTGCCGACCGGGCAAGCGCGCTTGCGGCGCTGGTACCCCCGTTTGTGACGCGCGTGGGTTTGTTCGTCAATGAAGAGCCCGCGACAGTAAGGAATGTAATGACGATCGTTCCGATGGAACTGCTGCAGTTTCATGGCGACGAGGACGACGCCTACTGTCGCCAGTTCCAGAAGCCTTTCATCAAGGCGGCACGGGTCAAGCCGGGCGATGATCTGGTAAAATTCGCCGCTTCGTTCCCCTCTGCTCGGGCCTTGCTTTTGGACGCCTATGTGGAAGGTTACGGCGGGGGAGGCAAGCTCTTTGACTGGGCGCAGATTCCCCCGAAACTGTCTTTGGCCATTATTCTTTCCGGCGGCTTGCAGCCGGAAAATGTTGGTGCCGCGATTCGCACGGTCAGGCCTTGGGCCGTCGATGTGAGCAGCGGTGTCGAGTCCGCCAAAGGTATCAAGGATCCACTCAAGATTGCCGCCTTCGTTGCGGCCGTGAAGAATGCAGATGTCCAACCTTCCCTACAGCTATCCTGATCCATCCGGGCATTTTGGCCCCTATGGCGGCGTGTTTGTTGCCGAGACATTGATTCCGGCACTTGACGAGTTGCGTGCCGCATATGCGGCGGCCCAGGCCGACCCCGCTTTCCGCACCGAATTCGAATACGACCTCAAAAATTATGTCGGTCGGCCAAGTCCGATCTATCACGCCAGACACTGGTCTGATTTGCTGAGCGGTGCACAGATTTATCTCAAACGCGAAGATCTGAACCACACCGGCGCGCACAAGATCAACAACTGCATCGGCCAGGCCCTGTTGGCAAGGCGCATGGGCAAGCCGCGCGTGATCGCCGAAACCGGAGCGGGACAGCATGGTGTGGCCACGGCGACAGTTGCCGCACGTTACGGCATGGAGTGCGTGGTTTATATGGGGTCGGAGGATATCAAGCGTCAGGCCCAGAACGTTTATCGCATGAAGCTGCTCGGCGCCACGGTGGTGCCGGTGGAGAGTGGCTCGAAGACCCTCAAGGATGCGCTCAATGAAGCGATGCGCGACTGGGTTACAAATGTCGGTAATACGTTTTACATCATCGGTACTGTGGCAGGTCCGCATCCTTATCCTATGATGGTGCGCGATTTCCAGTCGGTGATCGGCGAGGAGTGCAAGACCCAAATGCCCCAATTGACTGGCCGTCAACCGGATGCAGTCATTGCCTGCGTCGGTGGCGGTTCCAATGCCATGGGTATTTTTTATCCTTATATCCCGTTGCAGGAAGTCAAGCTGATCGGGGTTGAGGCTGCGGGATTTGGCCTCGCCACCGGGAAGCACGCCGCGTCATTGACAGCCGGCAAGCCTGGTGTGCTGCACGGCAATCGTACCTATCTGTTGCAGGACGAAAACGGCCAGATCATCGAAACCCACTCGGTATCCGCCGGTCTCGATTATCCGGGCGTAGGGCCGGAGCATGCATGGCTGAAGGATTCCAAACGCGCCGAATACGTCACCATCACCGATGACGAAGCGTTGCAGGCGTTCCATGATCTGTGCCGCTTCGAGGGCATCATTCCTGCGCTGGAATCCGCCCACGCCCTGGCCTATGCCGCCAAGCTGGCGCCGACCTTGTCGAAAGACAAGCTGTTGCTGGTCAATCTTTCAGGGCGGGGCGACAAAGACATGCATACCGTCGCCGAAAAATCCGGACTCCAGTTCTGACATGTCGCGAATAAAAACAAGCTTTGAGCGATTACGCTCACATGGTCGCAAGGCGCTGATCCCTTTCATTACCGCCGGGGATCCGGATCCTGGACTGACCGTATCGCTGATGCAGGCGCTGGTCAGGGGTGGTGCTGACATCATTGAGTTGGGCGTGCCATTCTCGGATCCGATGGCGGATGGTCCAACCATTCAGCGTGCTTCGGAGCGGGCCTTGGTCCATGGTACGAGTCTGCGCATGGTGCTTGGCCTGGTAAGGGAGTTCCGCCAACAGGATGAGATGACTCCCGTTGTCCTGATGGGCTATGCCAACCCCATCGAAGCTTATGGAATTGAGGCATTTTCCCGTGATGCCAAGGCTTCGGGTGTGGACGGCGTACTCGTGGTCGACTACCCGCCGGAAGAGTGCACAGACGTTGCGACTGCGCTGAAACGTGAAGGGCTTGACCCCATATTTCTTCTCGCGCCGACGTCAAGCGAAAAGCGTTTCGCCGAAGTCGCTGCGATTGGAAGTGGATATATTTACTATGTTTCCCTGACTGGCGTCACCGGTGCCGCGCACCTCGACCTTGACGACGTTGCCCGGCGCATTCCCGCAATTCGCGAAAAAGTTGGCATGCCGGTAGGTGTTGGATTCGGCATTCGCGATGGTGCCAGCGCTGCCCGGATAGCAGCGGTGGCGGATGCCGTGGTGATCGGTAGCCGTATTATCGAGAAAATTGAAAGTTCCACGCGCGCCGAGGCGCCGGCAGTCGTGGAGGCGTTCTTGAGGGAAATTCGCAACGCCATGGATAAAGGAGCAAGCGCATGAGTTGGTTACAGAAACTCCTGCCTCCCAAGATCAAACGATCCGAGGGAGTGCGCAAGTCCGTTCCTGAAGGATTGTGGTGCAAGTGCCCAGCCTGTGAAGCTGTGCTCTACAGCACGGATCTCGAAAGCAATCTTGGTGTGTGCCCAAAGTGCAGCCACCATCACCGCATAGACGCGCGCGCGAGGCTTGACATGCTGCTTGATGCGGACGGTCGCTATGAAATAGGGGCAGAGGTGATTCCGATTGATCCGCTCAAGTTCAAGGACAGCAAACGCTATCCTGATCGACTTGCAGCCGCGAACGAGGATACTGGCGAGACCGACGCAATGGTCGTGATGCAGGGCGCCATCAAAAATATTCCGATTGTGGTGGCGTGTTTCGAATTCGATTTTCTTGGCGGCTCTATGGGGTCGGTTGTAGGTGAGCGGTTCGTACGTGGCGTGCTTGCTGCCCTGGAGCAGAAGTCGGCATTCGTTTGCGTAACTGCCTCGGGCGGCGCCCGGATGCAGGAGGGTCTGTTCTCCTTGATGCAGATGGCCAAAACGACCGCAGCAGTAACCCGACTCGCGCAACAGCAGCTGCCATTCATTACCCTGCTGACCGACCCGACCATGGGTGGAGTTTCCGCCTCATTTGCCTTCATGGGCGATGTCGTGATCGCCGAACCTGGCGCCCTGATCGGGTTCGCCGGACCGCGCGTTATTGAACAGACCGTTCGTCAAACGCTGCCAGAAGGTTTTCAGCGTGCCGAGTTTCTGCTGGAAAAGGGCGCCATTGACATGATTGTCGACCGACGTGAAATGCGTGACAAGCTCGCATCTCTGGTGACGCTGCTACAGCGAATTCCCGCAGTATCTTGATGCCGGCCTCGTTAGAGGACTGGCTGGCGTATATCGAGCGCCAGCATGCCGAGCCTATCGCGTTGGGCCTTGACCGCGTGCATTCGATCCAGCAGCGTTTGCAGCAACGCCAGCCATGCCCGCTATTCATTGTTGGAGGCACCAATGGCAAGGGTTCGACTTGCGCAATGCTGGAGCGCATCCTGCTCTGTGCTGGATATCGCGTCGGCCTATACAGTTCCCCACATCTGCTGCGATACAACGAGCGCGTGCGGATCAACGGTGAATCTGCCTCCGATGAAGTTCTGTGCGAAAGTTTTTCTCGCGTTGAGTCTGCGCGTGGAGATGTCCCGCTGACATATTTTGAATACGGTACATTGGCCGCATGGGAGGCGTTCTCCGCCACTGCGCTCGATGCAATCATCCTCGAGGTCGGTCTTGGCGGGCGGCTTGATGCGGTCAATGTCTTCGATGCCGACTGCGCGATTGTCGTCAGCGTTGATATGGACCACATGGAATATCTGGGTTCAACGCGGGAGGAAATTGGATTCGAAAAAGCGGGAATCTTTCGCTCAAGTACACCCGCAATCTGTGGTGATCCAATCCCTCCACAAACATTGCTTGATCATGCAAAATCCATCAACGCCGATCTGAAACTGATCGGCCGTGATTTTGGCTATATCAAGCAAGACCAACAATGGCAGTTTGTGGGTGGGGGCGGTCAGCGGGGCGGTTTGGCCCATCCGGCGCTTAGAGGCAACAATCAGTTGATCAACGCCAGTTGCGCATTGGCTGCACTCGATACCCTGCGCGACAAATTACCAGTGGTGATGCAGGATATTCGCCGCGGCTTGTCAGAAGTTGATCTTCCAGGACGGTTTCAAGTGCTGCCGGGTCGTCCAACCATTGTTCTGGATGTCGCTCACAATCCGCAGGCAGCCAGCGTTCTGGCGAAAAATCTTGGCAACATGGCTTTCCATCCCGATACGTGGGCGGTGTTCGGGATTTTGCGCGACAAGGACATTCAGGGTGTCATCCATGCACTGCGTGATCGTGTCACCCAATGGCTACCCTGCACGTTGGACAGCCCTCGTTCTGCAACAGGTGGGGAGTTGGTAGCGGCCCTGAAAGCCGAAGGTATTACGCAGGTGAATCCTGTCTTCGAATCCGCTGCCGCAGCCTATGCCTTTGGGCGAAGTCAGGCAGGGGAAGATGATAGAATATTGGCCTTCGGATCCTTTCTCACAGTAGCCGACGTGATGCGCACCCTTCAGCGCTAGAAAACATGGCCAACCCAGACGCGCCTTCTGATACCCCTGACGATTTGAAGAAGCGTGCGCGGCGGCGGCTGGTCGGTGCCATTGCACTGGCGCTGCTTGCGGTCATTGTGCTACCCATGGTCATGGACCATGAACCGAAGCCCGTCAGCCAGGATATCCAGATAAAGATTCCCAGTCAGGAGTCGGATGGTTTGACTGCGCGTGCGCTTCCAGCACAATCATCTGTAGTGTCCCCCACTGCTACCGAAGTTTTGCCCAGGACCGATATTTTGACGGTACCGACCGATAAGCTGCAAGTGGATAGCAAGACCGAGCCCCAACAGCCGGACCCAGTAGTAGTGAAGCCTCAGCAGGATGCCGCCAAATCGGATACTGATGTGTCGCCCGCCGCAAAACCGAATGAAAAGACTGTTCCCGAGAAGATGATCGCGGCACGAAATTCGGAAGAGGCGCATGCCGCAGCGACAATCAACGGCGCTGATGAGCAGTGGCTGGTTCGTCTTGGTGCTTACCAGAATGCGGCCAACGTGAAACAGCTGCTCGCCAAGGTGAAGGAAGCTGGTATTGCGGCTTACGCAGAAAAATTCGATTCATCCAAGGGATCGCGCACCCGGGTTCTGGCCGGACCGTTCAATTCTCGCGATGCAGCGGTAAAGGCTCAGGCGAAGATCAAAAAACTTGGTGTTGACGGGGCTGTAGCAGCCAAATAGTGACTGCGTTTGACTATGCCGTGCTGGCGGCGATTGGCATGTCGGTGCTGTTGGGGTTTTGGCGCGGCGTGATCAGTGAGTTGCTGGCATTGACCGGGTGGGTATTGGCATTTATTGCGGCAAGGGCTGGCGTGGCAGATGGGGCGGCGTTGCTGGCAAGAGTTATTGCGGATCCGGCATTGCGTCTGGCAACGGCGATGATTGCCATTTTTGTTGTGGTGTTGTTGATCGTCGCAGTGGTTCGTTATCTGGTGCGCAGATTGGTGCAAGCAGTCGGGCTGGGTTTTCTTGATCGCCTCCTGGGTGCGATGTTTGGGGTTCTGCGAGGTGTTCTGGTCGTGTTGGTTGTGGTGATGCTGGGTGGACTCACAACGCTTCCAAAGCAGAATTGGTGGCGGGATGCGATACTGGCGCCACCATTGGAAACGGCAGTGGTGGCGATCAAGCCGCAGCTGCCTGCGGATTTGGCGAAACGGATTCATTTTCGTTGAGGAAACTATGTGCGGGATATTGGGAGTGGTCGCGACCACGCCGGTCAATCAGTTGCTCTATGATGGCCTGCAGGTGCTGCAGCATCGAGGACAGGATGCTGCCGGGATAGCGACAGCGGAGGGCGGGCGCTTCCACATGCACAAGGGGTCCGGTTTGGTGCGAGATGTTTTTCGCACGCGCAATATGCTCAACCTGGTTGGAAACTGGGGCATCGGTCATTGCCGTTACCCCACTGCTGGCTCCGCCTTCAACGCGGCGGAATCACAGCCGTTTTACGTCAATTCGCCGTTTGGACTGATGCTGGCCCATAACGGAAATCTGACCAATGCCGAAGATTTGAAACAGGACATGTTCCTGCAGGATCTGCGCCACATGAACACCAACTCCGACTCGGAGGTGCTGCTCAATGTGCTGGCTCATGAACTGCAAGCGGCTTCCACCAAATATCAGGTTGATGCTGAAACCATTTTCAAAGCGGTGGCCGGAGTCCATCGTCGCGTCCGCGGCGCTTATGCCGTGGTTGCCATGATTGCCGGCTATGGTTTGCTTGCCTTCCGCGATCCTTACGGCATTCGGCCCTTGATCATCGGCCGCAACGACACGCCCCAGGGCCCGGAGTATCTGGTGACTTCCGAAAGCGTGGCCATTGATACGCTGGGCTTCAAGGTAATGCGCGATGTCGAGCCTGGTGAAGCGATCTTGATCGACACTCAAGGCCAGTTGCAGAGTCGGCAATGTGCCGAGAAAACCATGCACGCGCCGTGCATGTTCGAGTTCGTCTATTTGGCGCGGCCTGATTCATTGATGGACGGGGTTTCCGTGTATGAAACCCGCGTCAAGATGGGCGAATTTCTTGCTGACAAGATTCGTCATACGCTGCCGCATCTCGACGTCGATGCGGTCATTCCGATTCCCGATTCCTCCCGCCCTGCGGCCATGGAACTGGCATTGCGGCTCAATCTTCCGTATCGCGAAGGTTTCGTCAAGAATCGCTACATCGGTCGTACATTCATCATGCCAGGCCAAGCGACTCGCCGGAAATCCGTGCGCCAGAAACTGAATGCCATTGCGCAGGAGTTTCGCGGCAAGAATGTGATGCTGGTTGACGATTCGATCGTGCGCGGCACGACCAGCAAGGAAATCATACAAATGGCACGCGAAGCGGGTGCCAAGAAAGTCTACTTTGCATCGGCGTCGCCACCAGTGCGTTATCCCAATGTCTATGGAATAGACATGCCTTCCCGCAGCGAGTTGATTGCTTCGTTCCGCGACGATGAGGAAATCCGTCGTGAGATCGGTGCGGACGGTTTGATCTATCAGGATCTGGAGGCGCTCAAGGCTGCAGTGCGCACTTTGAATCCGTCACTGGTGAACTTCGAGGCGTCATGTTTCGACGGCCGTTACATCACCGGCGATGTCACCCCGGATTATCTGGAGCGGGTCGAGCGGGCGCGGGATCAGCCGTCGAAAGCCGTGGACGAATCCGACGGCGGCCAGCTCGATCTCAATCTGGTCCAATGAAAACAGAGTAGAGCATTATGGAAAAGCCACTGGATTTCAGCACGCTCGCAGTACGCGCTGGGCAGGAACGCAGCCAGTTCAACGAACATTCTGAGGCGTTGTACCTGACGTCCAGCTTCGTGTTCGATAGTGCGGCACAGGCCGCCGCCCGCTTTTCCGGGGCGGAAGAAGGATACGTTTACGGCCGGTTCACCAACCCAACGGTGACCATGATGCAGGCCCGCTTGGCGGCACTTGAAGGTGCTGAGGCATGTATTGCCACCTCCAGCGGCATGTCCGCCATCCTGTCAACCGTGATGGCCCTGATGAAGACTGGCGAACATATCGTCTGTTCGCGTAGCGTATTTGGGGCTACCCAGCAGTTGTTCGGCAATATTCTGGCGCGCTTCGGCATTGAGACGACTTATGTCGCGGCAAACGATATCGAAGGTTATGGTCGGGCGCTACGGCCCACTACGCGGCTTGTTTTCGTTGAGACTCCTTCCAATCCATTGACAGAGATCGTGGATATTGTTGCGTTGTCCGAAGTCACACGCATGGCCGGCGTACTGCTGGTTGTCGACAACTGCTTTTGTACCCCTGCATTGCAGCTTCCGCTGGCCCTTGGTGCCGACATTGTCATTCACTCGGCCACAAAGTATCTCGATGGACACGGCAGAGTTTTGGGGGGTGCTGTTTGCGGCCGCAAGGCGCAGATGGATGAAGTGTTCAAGTTCCTGCGTACTGCCGGACCTTCGATTTCACCTTTCAACGCTTGGGTGATCCTCAAGGGGCTGGAGACGCTGAAGATACGGATGCTGGCGCAGTCGGCCAGTGCCTTGGACCTCGCACAGAGGCTTGAGGCTCATCCCGGCGTGGCACGGGTGTTTTATCCTGGTCTCGCTTCCCATCCTCAGCATGAGCTCGCCATGAAGCAGCAGGCGGGCTGCGGAGGCGCAATTGTTAGTTTCGAGGTCGCAGGAGGGAGGCCAGAAGCATGGCGTGTGGTCGATAACTGCCATCTGCTTTCCATCACTGCCAACCTCGGCGACACCAAAACCACAATCACGCATCCCGCTTCCACGACGCACGGGCGCATCTCGCCTGAGGCGCGGCAGTTATCAGGTATTGGCGAAGGGCTGCTGCGCGTCGCCGTCGGCCTTGAGTCGATAGAAGATATCTACCTGGATCTGAGCCGCGGTTTGAATTAACCACGGTAAGGTTCGATGGACAGGACCGAGCGCTTCTACAAGATTGACCAGTTGCTGAGTGAGCACCGGGTTGTACCCTTCAGTATCTTCGAAGAGCGCTTGGGAGTGTCCCGCGCCACCATAAAGCGCGATCTGGAGTACATGCGCAACCGGCTTCATGCGCCGATCGTCTGGGATCGGGAGTTACGTGGTTACCATTTCGATCAGCCTGACTGTGGTGGCAGCCAATACGAGTTACCGGGACTGTGGTTCAGCGCTGCGGAAATTCACGCACTTTTGACCATGCAGCACCTGCTCGCAGGGCTTGATGCAGGGGGGCTGCTTGCTTCACATGTTGCACCGCTCCAGGCCCGCCTCAAGTCCCTGCTGAACACTGGCGACGAATCTGTGGAAGAAATTCACAAAAGAATACGTATCATCGGCGTTGCGTCGCGAGTAGTCGGACTCGAACATTTTGCCGTGGTTGGTTCTGCGTTGCTAAGACGCAAACGCCTCATCATCAGCTACTACGTAAGGACACGCGATGAAGTCACCGAGCGTGAGGTATCCCCTCAGCGTCTCGTGCACTATCGCGAGAATTGGTACCTTGATGCGTGGTGCCATGTACGCAACGAGTTGCGGAGCTTTTCGATTGATGCCGTCCGCCGTGCGGAGATTGTAGATACGCCAGCGAGGAATGTACCGGAAAAAACCCTCGATGCCGTACTCGGATCAGGTTACGGAATTTTCTCAGGGCGCAAGGTGCGTTGGGCCAGATTGCGGTTTGCAACTGATCGGGGGCGATGGGTCTCCGCAGAGCGCTGGCACCCGCGGCAGAAGGGGGCCTTTCAACCCGATGGCAGTTACGTTCTGGAGCTGCCTTACAGTGATGATCGGGAGCTGGTGATGGATATCCTCCGCTACGGCCCAGACGCCGAAGTACTGGCCCCTTCCGATCTTAGGAGCGCGGTCCAGTCGCGCCTGCAAAACGCTCTTGAACTTTATTGTGAGAAGCCCAAAGAAAAAAATGCAAACTAGGCTTTACAAGTCGATATTCGCTGTCTATAATCTTGTCTCTCTGCTGGATGCGGGGGCGCCCGAAGAAGGGCAAGATCTTTAAAAATCAAACAGCCGATAGGTGTAGGTGCTTGCGAAGCTGAATGACAGTAACGGGTGATTGTCCCGAGATCGAAGGGACAGCCATGAAGAAGTGAAAGCTTCTTCGACCGCAAGGTTACGTTGCTGCCGAGCTAAGTTTTAACGCAAGACACTTACACGAAAGAAACAGTAAGGTTTAACGAAAGTTGAACCCTGATAATTCGTTTTGAGTGAGTAGTAAAAAGATTGAACTGAAGAGTTTGATCCTGGCTCAGATTGAACGCTGGCGGAATGCTTTACACATGCAAGTCGAGCGGCAGCGCGGGGGCAACCCTGGCGGCGAGCGGCGAACGGGTGAGTAACACATCGGAACGTACCCAGTTGTGGGGGATAGCCCGGCGAAAGCCGGATTAATACCGCATAAGTCCTGAGGGAGAAAGCGGGGGACCGTAAGGCCTCGCGCAATTGGAGCGGCCGATGTCGGATTAGCTAGTTGGTGGGGTAAAGGCCTACCAAGGCGACGATCCGTAGCTGGTCTGAGAGGACGACCAGCCACACTGGGACTGAGACACGGCCCAGACTCCTACGGGAGGCAGCAGTGGGGAATTTTGGACAATGG
>JAYUFR010000060.1:0-6745 GCA_043738625.1 Sterolibacteriaceae bacterium | reverse complement strand
CAGGTTCTTGCGGTGCCACCACGGCGCCCCTGAGGGATTCGACAATGTCGCGCGTTCCCATCGCGGCGAAGGCGTAGACCGGGATGCCGGCGGCCATGGCTTCCAGCAATACCAACCCCTGGGTTTCGGTTTTGGAAGAAAACACAAATACGTCGGCGGCGGCATAGCAGTCGGGCAATTCGGTTTCGCGATCGAGGTAGCCGACAAAGCGTACGTTGTCATCCAATCCCAGTTTTTCAACCCTGCGGCGTAGTGAGGCCAGCGCCGGGCCTTCGCCAGCGATCAGCAAAAGAAAGTCGGGCCGCTGGTGGCGAACCTTGTCAGCGGCGTCGATCAGGAAGCCGATATTTTTTTCGTGCGCGATACGTCCGACATACAGCGCCAACGGGCGATCGGGTGCAATCGCATGGCATTCGCGAAACAACCGGCCATCGCCGCCGCTGAAGCGCTCGATCGGGATTCCGGTGGGCAGAATATGCAATGGTGCGGTGACACCATAGTCGCTGAGCGTCTGCCGCATGGCTTCGGACGGCACCACCACCGCGTCGAGATCATTGCACTGGTTTCGCGCCAGGCGCCGCGCAAGAAGGCGCAGCGCGGGGCGTGGCAACAATGGCAGGTAGTGATGGATGTATTCTTCGAAGTGGGTGTGATAGGTAGCCACCATCGGTACGCCGAAGATGCGGCCGGCGCGGATGCCGGCGTAGTGGGCAAGGAATGGCGTCTGGATATGTACCATGTCGACATTGCTGCTGGCGGCATGCTTCACGGCGCGCATCAAGTGACCCCAATGCATCAGCCGGTCTTCCGGGTCGAACAGCACTTTGCGCGAAGGCACGCGCCAGGTGGCGGGTGTTTTGTCGGCGGTCGAGTACTCCGGAGCGATCAGGGAAACATTGATATTCAGATCACCCAGATCGCGGCGGAAAGTTTCGATGGAGGTGGAGACGCCGTTGATGCGCGGGAAGTAGACGTCCGACAGCATCAGGACATGCATGGGAATCCTTGGCCGCAACGCATCACGCGTCTCATTCCTTGACGAAATGCTTGACGTAACGCGAGTTGATGCGAGACATGGGCAACATCACGAGCAGGTCGGCGGTATTGAAGTCAGGATCCCACGAAGGTTCGCCGCAGACATAGACACCGGCGCGCAGATAACCCTTGATGAGCGGCGGAATTTCCGCGCGCTGGCCGGTCACCAGACGTTCGTAAGGCAGTGGCGAACGTGGAAACACCCGATATTCGATCGGTGCGAGGCTGTTTTCGATCAGTTGGACGAAAAGATTGGCGGCATTGTGGCCACCATCGTTCATGGCGATGGAAGCGCAGCCGATCAGGGTTTGGTAGCCATTGGTCACCATGTACTCGGCCAGCTTGGACCAGAGCAAAGCAATGACCGCGCCGCCCCGATAATCAGGATCGATGCAGGAACGTCCGACCTCAACCATTTGCGGCCGCAGATGCTGCAAGCGTGTGAGGTCGAACTCTGATTCGGAGTAGTAGGCGCCAACCCGACGAGCGGCAGTGGGCGAAAGAATACGATAAGTGCCGACAATACGGCCATTGGCCTCGTCCCGCACAATCAGGTGTTCACAGTAGGGATCGAACAGATCGGCGTCGACTCCGGCCTCGCGGTTTTGCAGCTTGGCGCCCATTTCTTCGGCGAAGACGCGGTAGCGCAGCTTCTGGGCTTCGCGGACCTCGCTGTCGGAACGTGCGATGCCGACATGGTATTGGGGACGGTGGTGGCTCAGGCTTCGTTCGATACGTTCGTGCAGCATGCCGTGTTCTCCTGGTCAGTATTGACTGAGCGGCAGTTTGGGTGGACACGGTTGCAGGAATATTGCGCGCAGGTTTCA
This sequence comes from Sterolibacteriaceae bacterium, assembly GCA_043738625.1. GTDB lineage: Bacteria > Pseudomonadota > Gammaproteobacteria > Burkholderiales > Rhodocyclaceae > JANYCD01. Next base: position 4,883 of record JAYUFR010000060.1, on the reverse strand, counting down.
AGTATGTGTCACCGACGAATCCGCTTGAACGCAGATGGCGTGGACTTTGTAATGTTGCGGTCACAATTTAACTGAAAACAACTTGCTTTTATTTTCATATTTCAAATAGTATTGAAATATGAAAACTAAATCCGCCATCGCTGCCTTGGCTGCTCTTGCCCAAGAATCCCGTCTTGCCGTCTTCCGTGCCTTGGTACGGGCCGGGCCTGCGGGATTATCCGCTGGCACGCTGGCCAAGGGTGCCAGCATCTCGCCGTCCGCGCTGTCCTTTCATATAAAGGAGCTGGTGCACGCCGATATGGTGAGTGCCCGTCCTGATGGTCGGTTCATCATCTACGTGGCTAATTTCATGGCCATGAATGGCCTGGTTGCCTTTCTAACCGCGAACTGCTGTGGCGGTAACCCATGCACGCCAGTTCGCGTACCTGTCTGTTCAACCAGAAAAAAGGAAACCACATGAAACGATTCCACGTTCACGTTGCTGTCGATGATCTTGCCCGGAGCACCCGCTTTTATTCGGCTCTGTTCGCGACCGAACCTACTGTTATCAAGCCCGATTATGCCAAGTGGATGCTGGATGATCCGCGAGTCAATTTCGCCATCTCCCGGCGTGGTGCCGCGATCGGCTTGAATCACTTGGGCGTGCAGGTTGAATCCGGAGAAGAGTTGGCCGAAATGCATACTCGATTGCAACAACTGGAGTCGGAGTTGACGGAACAAGTCGGGACTGCCTGCTGTTACGTGAAGTCGAATAAATATTGGGCAACCGACCCCCAAGGCATTGCTTGGGAAACCTTCCATACGCTCGATAGTATTCCGGTCTTCGGCGCCGCCGAAACGAAGCAAAATGATGCTTGTTGTGTTCCGACTGTTTCGGATACTCCAAAGGCGACATCGGGATGCTGCACTCCACTAGCCAAGACAGCGACTGGCGAATGCTGCTGATTCATAAAAGACGCCATCATGAGTGACAAGCTATTTAACGTTCTTATCCTATGCACTGCTAATTCGGCGCGCAGCATCATGGCGGAAGCGCTGTTTGCAGTGCCGGGTAAGGGACGCTTTCGGGCCTATAGCGCTGGTAGTCACCCGACGGGAAAAGTCAATCCCTTCGCCATTGAGAAGGCAACCTCCATCGGCTATCCGATGGAGGATCTTCGTAGCAAAAATTGGGCTGAGTTCGCTCAACCTGATGCACCACAGATGGACTTCGTCATCAGTGTCTGTGATAACGCGGCTGGCGAGGTTTGCCCGGTATGGCCGGGGCAACCCCTTTCCGCACATTGGGGGTTTGAAGACCCGGCCGCTGTGGAAGGGGCTGACACGGATCAGCGGCTGGCCTTTGACAGGGCCCCGCCAGATAATGACCCGAGTCCAAATCTTCGTAAACTTGCCGCTTGCCATGCTGGATAGGAACGCGATCCATAAAGAGCTGAAGGCAATCGGGAAAACGCAGGTATGAGTCTGTTTCGATTGGGGGCAGAAGCGGTTGGCGTCACTAACGATGTCGTGTAACGCTGCTGTCACAATCGCGACATAAACTTTGCTCCGTTTTAAACCTCTCTATTGGAGCGAATAAATGACGACCAAATTCAACTTGATGTCCCTCACCGTGGCGGTTGCCTCGACGCTGGTTACCAATGTTCAAGCTGTCGAGATTACTGGCGCCGGTGCAACGTTCCCTGCCCCCATTTATGCAAAGTGGGCTGACGCATATCAGAAAGCGACCGGCAACAAAATCAACTACCAATCCATCGGTTCTGGTGGCGGTATCAAACAGATCACCGCCAAGACCGTCGATTTCGGCGCATCCGACATGCCGCGCAAGCCCGAAGAGTTGGAAAAAGACGGCCAGATGCAGTTCCCGGCTGTGATTGGCGGCGAAGTGCTTGCCTTCAATTTGCCGGGTATTGCGAGCGGCAAAATCAAGCTCACCGGTCCCGTGCTGGCGGATATTTATCTGGGCAAGATCGTCAAATGGAACGACAAGGCACTTGCCGATCTGAATCCCGGCGTCCCGCTTCCTGATCAAGCCATCGCCGTGGTACGTCGCGCCGATGGTTCCGGCACCACCTTTATCTTCACCAACTATTTATCGAAAGTCAGTGAAGAGTGGAAAACCAAGGTCGGTGAAGGCACTGCCGTGCAGTGGCCGGTGGGTCTGGGCGGCAAAGGCAATGAAGGCGTGTCCGCATTCGTGCAGCGCATTCCCGGCGCCATTGGCTATGTCGAGTATGTATATGCCAAGCAGAACAAGCTAACCTACACTTTGCTGCAAAATGCTGCTGGCAATTATCCGTTGCCCGATGACTCGACCTTCAAGTCCGCGGCTGCGGCTGCTGACTGGACCAAGTCCGGCTTCTACGCGATCATCACCAATCAGCCGGAAAAGGATGCCTGGCCGATTTCCGGTGCCACCTTTATCATCATGCAAAAGGTGCAGGACAAACCGGAGCAGGGCGTCGAAGTCCTCAAGTTCTTTGACTGGGCCTACAAGAATGGCGCGGGTATGGCGGCCGAAATGGACTACGTGCCGATGCCAGACAAGGTGATCAAGCTGGTCAAGACGGCTTGGGGCGACATCAAGGACGCCTCCGGCAAGCCTGTCTGGAACAGCAAATAAGCGGTAATGTGCAACATCTCCCACGCTGCCGCGAAAGGTGACGTGGGTTCTTCACAAGTTGATGGAAGGTTTCGCAATCTTGGATAGCAGTACACATTCTCCGTCTCGATCCAACGCCGGCGATAAGGTGTTTTACAACCTGACCCGTTTTTTTGCCCTGTTGACGCTCCTGTTGCTGGTGGGCATTATCGTGTCGCTGATTGACGGTGCGTGGCCCGCCATCAAGTTGTTTGGCGCGAAGTTTCTTTGGACCGGGGAGTGGAATCCGCCGATGGAACGCTTCGGCGCCGTAATTCCGATCTATGGCACCTTGGCAACCTCGCTCGTCGCATTGGTGATTGCCGTGCCGGTTAGTTTCGGCATTGCACTGTTCCTCACCGAGATGTCGCCGGTATGGCTGCGCCGGCCACTCGGCATTGCCATCGAGTTGTTGGCGGGTATCCCCAGCATCGTTTACGGCATGTGGGGTTTGCTGGTGTTCTCACCGATTTTTGCCAAATATGTTCAACCATTTTTGGCCGCCACTCTCGGCAAGTTGCCTATAGTCGGTAGCCTGTTTGAAGGTCCGCCCCTCGGCATCGGCATACTCTGCGCTGGAGTAATCTTGGCAGTAATGACGATTCCCTTTATCGCCTCGGTGATGCGGGACGTGTTCGAAGTCACCCCAGCAATGCTCAAGGAATCGGCCTACGGGTTGGGCAGCACGACATGGGAAGTGGTGTGGAATGTGGTGCTGCCATATACCAAGATTGGAGTTGTTGGCGGCATTATGCTGGGTTTGGGTCGCGCCCTCGGTGAAACCATGGCCGTCACCTTCCTCATAGGCAACATGAACCTTTTCAACGGATTCTCGTTGTTCAATCCTGGCAACAGTATTGCGTCGGCGCTGGCAAACGAGTTCGCCGAAGCTGAATCGCCGATTTACACGGCGTCGTTGATTGAATTGGGACTGATTCTGTTTTTAATTACCTTGATTGTTCTTTCCTTGTCCAAGCTTTTGCTCATGCATTTGTCGGCGCAGGAAGGAAAAGCAACATGAGCACCGCAGTGAACCTTGGGAGAATCAGGAAACTGAAAAACGGTTTGGCACTGACCATTGCGATGGTGGCCATGCTGTTTGGGCTGTTCTGGTTGATCTGGATTCTTGCGACTACCGTCGAACTCGGTGTGGCCAGTTTTTCATGGCGTTTGTTTACTGAGATGACGCCGCCGCCTGGTTCTGAGGGGGGCGGTTTAGCGAACGCGATTGCCGGCAGCCTGATTCTGATTTCGCTGGCTACCATCGTGGGTACGCCGATCGGGATTTTTGCGGGAATCTATCTCGCTGAATACGGTAAGCATACCTGGCTGGGTCACACGACGCGATTCGTTAACGACTTGCTGCTCTCGGCACCTTCGATCATCATCGGTCTCTTTGTCTATGATATTTATGTTGCCAGAGCCGGCCATTTTTCTGCCATGTCAGGCGTGGTCGCGCTGGCCTTGATCGTGATTCCGGTGGTAGTGAGAACCACTGAAAACATGTTGCAGTTGGTGCCCAATACCTTGCGTGAAGCGGCTAGTGCCCTGGGAGCGCCGAGATGGGTGGTCATCGGCAGGGTCACGTTGAAGGCGTCGCTGGCCGGCATCATGACCGGCATCATGCTGGCGGTAGCACGCATCTCAGGGGAGACGGCGCCTTTGCTGTTTACCTCGTTGTCCAATCAGTTCTGGACGCTGGATATGAACAAGCCGATGGCGAGCCTGCCGGTCACCATATTCAAATTCGCCATGAGCCCGTTCAAGGAATGGCAGCAACTCGCCTGGGCGGGAGTTTTCCTGATTACCCTGGGGGTGCTGTCGCTCAACATTCTGGCACGTATCCTGTTCCGCAATAAACATAAACAATGAACCTGCGAGCGTCGATGAAGATAGACAAGGAATCCATCATGCAGAGCACCGCCACGGATCTGGAAACGCAGATCACATTCCGAAAATTTAATTTCTATTACGGAAAATACAAGGCGCTGCGCAACATCAACCTGGATATCTACAAACGCCGGGTGACGGCCTTTATTGGCCCTTCCGGTTGCGGTAAATCAACGCTGCTGCGCACCATCAATCGCATGTATGAGTTGTATCCGGATCAGCACTCGGAAGGTGAACTGCTGCTCGATGGCGTCGATATCCTCGGCAAGGGGACCGACCTCAATGCGCTGCGCGCCAGGGTTGGCATGGTGTTCCAGAAGCCGACGCCGTTTCCGATGTCCATCTACGACAA
>JAYUFR010000059.1:0-6808 GCA_043738625.1 Sterolibacteriaceae bacterium | reverse complement strand
CCATCGATATCACCACGGCGAAAATGCGCTGCAAGGAAGTCTGGGGCGACTGGGAGGATGACAAGTTCGGCAAGGATCCGATCAAGAAAGACAACATCATGTACAAGGGTCACCTCAACCTGATGTACGGCCTCTACCAACTGGTGACCGGCGACAAGCTCTACGAGAAAGAAAATATCAAGCTCACCAAGATCATCTACAACGAGATCAAGTCCAGCCCCTATGCCGGCATTGTTTGTGAACCCGATAACTATTTTCCGCAGTGCAACTCGGTCGGTTATCTGAGCCTGTGGGTGTATGACCGCCTGCACGGCAGCAACTACAAATCGGTCACCCAGGCCTGGCTGAAGTTCCTTGAGGAAGATCTCATCGATCCCAAGACCGGGGCTTTCTGGCTGGCCTATCAACCGGTATCCAAGGCCGTGAAGCCCTGGGTGTCCGGCTACACCACGGCGTGGACACTGACCATGATCCACGGCATGGATCCGGCGTTCGCCGAGCGTTACTATCCAAAATTCAAGGAAACTTTCGTCGAGGTGTTTGATAACGGCACCAAAGCACGCGTCCGTGAAACCACCAACACGATGGATGTCGATGGCGGCTCCGGCGTGGCATCCGCTTTCACCTTGTTGCTGGCCAAGGAGATGGGCGACAAGCAGTTGTTCGACCAATTGCTCAACTATCTTGAGCCCCCGGCCAAGCCGACCATCACGTCGGGCATCCTGCATTACGAAAAGCCGAGCAATCTGCTGTTCGACGAGTTGTTGTTCGTCAGCAAGGTGCATGTCGGCTTCGGTACCATCCTGAATGCGCCGCTGCCCGGCGTCAAGGCTGAACCGATAGCAATGAAAAAGTAAGCCGGGTCGCTGCAAGGCATGTCGAACCGAACCGTCACCGAGCAGCTTGTGCACGGAACCCTGGTTCGCTTCGCTACCGTTTTTTGCTTTGCGCTTGCACTCTGCATCACGGCCCGGGCCGGCGACCACGATCACCACAAGATGGCCGCCGAGCCGCCTGCGGACCAGTCTTTGTCGCAGGCGCCGGTCAAGGTGCCCGACCTGGAAGTGCTGACTCAGGATGGCCGGAAAGTTCACTTTTATCGCGACCTGGTCAAGGGACGCACGGTCGCGGTAAATTTCATCTACACCACGTGCACGGCGATTTGCTCGCCGATGACCGCCAACATGCGCGAGGTCCAGCAGTTGCTTGGCAGCGCCGCCGGCAAGGTCGAAATCATCTCCATCACCATCGATCCGAAGCTTGATACACCGTCGGCGCTCAAGGCCTTTGCCAAAAAGTTCGAAGCGGGTCCGGGCTGGACCTTCGTCACCGCCAGTCCGGCGACCATCGCGAAATTGCAGAAAGGTTTTGCCGTCTCCATGTCGCGCAAGGAAGACCACACGCCGCTGGTCATCATCGGCAACGACGCCACCGGAAAATGGACGCGCAAGTTCGGCCTCGCCCACGCCGAGGTGATTGCGGCGGCGATCCGGCAGACGGCGGGCCTGCCCGACGCCTTGCCCTGATAAACTTTCCAAACTCCCGCGGTCAGACGGGACTTATCCGGAGGTAGTTCACCATGGCATTGAAACCGCTCGATCCCATCATTCTCAAGTGTGTCGCCACGTTCGAAAGTTGGGGCCCCGATACACCCATGTCCACCATCCGCAAGGAGTGGGATGAGGTGTTCTCCGACGTGGTACCGACAGTGGGCGCCAAATCACAGCCGGTCGATGTCGGCGGCATCAAGGCCGAATGGATCACTGCGCCGGAAGCACAGCAGGATCGCGTGGTGCTCTACCTGCACGGCGGCGGTTATATCCTCGGCTCGATCAACTCGCATCGCGATGTCTGCGAGCGGCTGTCGCGTGCGGCCAGGGCGCGTGTGCTGGCGATCGAATACCGGCTGGCGCCGGAGCATCCTTTCCCGGCAGGCATTGATGATGCGGTCGCCGCCTATCGCTGGCTGTTGAAGCTGGGTCTGCGGGCAAAGCGCATAGCGATTGCCGGCGACTCCGCCGGTGGCGGACTGAGCATGTCCACATTGCTTGCGTTGAAACAGGCCGGTGATCCGCTGCCAGCCTGCGCCACGCTGATGTCGCCCTGGGTGGATCTCGAGTTGCTGGGTGACTCCATGTCCAGCAAGGGCGATGAGGACCCGATGATCAAGAAGCCCATGGTCGCGGTGATGTCCGCTACCTACGTTCCGTCAGGCGACCTGCGCAATCCGCTGATTTCGCCGCTCAACGCCGATCTCAGCGGATTGCCGCCGCTGATGATCCATGTCGGCACGCGCGAGGTTCTGCTCGACGATTCGGTTCGCCTCGCCGCCAGGGCCAGGAAAGCCGGCGTTGAAGTTGAGCTCAAGGCTTGGGAAGGCCACGTGCACGTCTTCCAGATCTTCGCCAGCGGCGTGAAGGACGGCGAGACCTCACTGCAGGAACTCGGCGCCTTCATCCGCAAGCACATCGCCTGACCGCAAATACCAAACCTGCGTCAATTTGTCGCGACAGGTGCGGAAGACTCCGCTTTGGGCATTGGCAGGTTCTTCATCACCTCCTGCAGCGCCGCCAGCGCATCCTTGTCTTCCTGGCTCAGCGGATTCGCGGGAACACAGCGCGGATCGCTTTTCTGCAAGGCGGTAAACATGGCATGGTTGACCGGGATGGGCTGACAGCCATGGCTTTGTTCGCAGATCATGTCCCATTCCGGTTTTGCCTGCACATGGCAGGCAAAACAGTTGCCGCCAAAGCGATTCACCACATCGGCATAGCCGCGCTTGCGTATCTTGCTGCCCTCGGGACTGACATCGAGCTCGAAAAATTCCCAGTCCTTGGTGGCCGGGCTGCTGCCGGGCTGCCCCTTGACCATGACCTCGCCAGGCACCAGTTGCACGACGGAGCCGGGCGGATAGACGCCGCCCTTGTTCGACTTCGCGACGGCAAGGGTCTTGCTCTTGTTGCCAAGCAGATTGTCGACATAGAAGCCGCGCACCTTGGTCATCCTGGTCATGCATTGGAATGAAGTCTCGCTGACCTCCACCGGCTTGGGCGCCGCGGTAGCATGTCCTTCAAACGCGACCAGCGCGCTGGCGATGCCAAGCGCGACGAGCCAGGCATGCCGCAAGGATTTTGTTGTCGTGATGCGTTGCGAAGCGCTTCGGTCCATGGGTTGAAAAGCAGACATCGGGAGTCTCCTCTGTGGGTTGGAAAAACGGGATTCATCGGGCAGATATTGCCGGGGCATCGGCGGCCGCTTCGATGCGGCACAGCAGATAGTATCCCGATTGGGATTTCTTGAAACACACAGGCACCACCGTCAAGCGCGAGCGGCTTATCATTGGCGACATTCTCATTCCTCCATGGCGCAGCGATGAACTTCGAAACCCTCAACCATCACGTTGCCGACGGCATCCTCACCATCACGCTCAACCGCCCCGACCGGCTCAACGCTTTTGTCTTGAGCATGGGCGAGGAACTGATCCAGGCCTTCAACCAGGCCAGCGAGGACGATGCGATCCGCGCCATCGTCGTCACCGGGGCGGGCCGCGCGTTTTGCGCCGGCATGGATCTGAACACCGAAGGCAACGCCTTCGGCATCAACGAGACTCTGTCGCCGACACTGGCCGATCTGGACGAGCGCTTCAACGACCCCAAAATCGAGCACGGCATTCGTGATGCCGGCGGGCGGGTGACGCTGGCGATCTTCGATTGCAAGAAGCCGGTGATCGCCGCGGTCAATGGCGTCGCGGTCGGCTTCGGCGCCACCATGCTGCTGGCGATGGACATCCGCCTTGCCTCCAACCATGCCCGCTTTGGCTTCGTCTTCGGCCGTCTTGGCATCGTCCCGGAAGCCTGTTCGAGCTGGTTCCTGCCCAAGGTGGTAGGTATTTCCAAAGCGCTGGAATGGACCTACTCGGCCGAGCTCATCGCGGCGGAGGAGGCGCTGCGCTGCAATCTGGTGAGCGAAGTCATCCCGGCGGAAATGCTATTGGAACGGGCCTATGCAATGGCCAGGACCATCGCCAACGAGCGCTCACCGGTATCGACCGCGTTGATCCGCCAGATGATGTACCGCAACTCGGCCCTGCCGCATCCGCGCGAAGCGCACAAGATCGAATCGCTGGGGATGCTCTACACCAGCCGCGCCGACGGCAAGGAGGGTGTGGCCGCCTTCCTGGAAAAGCGGCCGGCGAAATTCACCGGCCGGGCATCGGAAATGCCGCCCTTTTATCCGTGGTGGCCGCGGTAACCATCAGAAGGAAAAAATTGTGGTCTGTCCCCCATTACCCGAATCGCCAACTCCCGGCATTGCTACAGCCACGGGTTACGAATCCGCTACCTGGTCTATCTGGAGCTGCGGCAGGAGGAGTCGCGGGAGGGATACCATCGTTCTTCGAACCTCCGTCCTCGGACACAAAATAATTAAGTGATGAACTGGGTACCGCAATACCTCAAACCGCTGATTCCCGGCTACATAATTTTTTTAAAGCAGATGGGGGGGCGTTATTTTTCTTGTTAGTTTTAAGGTGGCTCCCGGATTTACACGTGTGGGTCGCTAGATATCTGTATTCGATTGATTACCAGAAAAACGTCTCTCCAAAATATGAATTTATTATTTGGGTCGCATATGTAATTTTCATTCTCACATTAGTTTTTGGTATCGCTGGGATGATAAGAACAGGGCTTGCCGCCAAAAAAGAATCTCGCGAAGATAAAAATAACAAGTATTAGGGGACAGCAACTGTCTTGATTTTAAGCCTCTGAGGTGGCAGTTTTTGGAAATAACCGGGGACAGACCACGTTTTTTTGTCTAGCGGTCCGTCAATAAGCCGTTCGATTCAGCCCGAGGTATCAACAACGCGCATCAGTAGCGATCTTTCCGATCCCGATAGCCCTTCGTCTTCGCGCCTTTGGCGATCCCGGCAAGCTGCTCGCATTGGGGCACCGGTATGACCAGAACACCTTTTCCTTTGGGAATGAAGACAAATTCCTGGCCTATCTCCCAGTGCTGCTGCTCGCAGACGGATTTTGGAAGCGAAAGCTGGTACTTGCTCGACAGCATGGCGGTGGCAGCCATTTCATACGCCTGGGTGATCGATCTTTATTGAGTAAGAGCATAGCTCTGAATGGCATCGCGTTCCAGCGCACATGAACCCAGCAAGGCAAAGACGCGCTAATCACCAAGGGCATGACCAAAGGAAATTTCCGGGGGAGGAAGGATACGAAGAAAAACTGAAAGACTTGCTTATGAAGTTCTTGGTGCCCTTTGCGCCTTTGATGGTGAGAGGTTTTGATCCATCGTCTCACGCCATCGCAAACAGCCCCGTTGCGGCGCCAGGGTTGGCCGAGAGCGGCAGGAACCGGTTTCCTGAAAATTGCGCAATTCCAAATCCCGTACTATCATGCTTACCTTTCGTCTTACTTGAATTGGATTTGCCATGGAAACTGTCAAGGTGTCGAGCAAGGGACAAGTCGTCATCCCCAAGTCGCTGCGCGAGTCGCATCGCATTCATACCGGTGACAGTTTCATCGTCACCGCCGTGGGTGACGAGTTGCGTTTCAAGCCGGCGCCGGCAACCGGAATATCCAGCCTCAAGACGGTCGCCGGCATGCTGCGCCGACCGACGACGACAAAGCCGTCGGACAAGCAACTGGCGCGGAGCATCGCGAGGCGTTTGCGTGACGAGGATCAGGCCAGCAAAACCCGATGATCGCCGTCGATACCAACGTGCTCGCGCGCCTGCTGTTGCGCGACGACGAAACGCAATATCGCAAGGCGGTCCGCCTGTTTGGCGATGGCCGCGAGTACACGGCGCCGCCCACGGTGATCCTCGAACTGGTGTGGGTGCTGGGCAGCTACGGTTACGAGCGGAACGACATCGCTTCGGCACTGAAGTCCCTGCTCGGTTTGCCCAATTTCAAGCCGCATCATGGCGCGGCAATCCGCGCCGCCTTGTCAGGCTATGAAACCGGGATGGACTTTGGCGACGCGCTACATCTTGCCCTGAGCAGCGGTGACGATATCTTCGTGACCTTCGACCAGCGCTTGATCAAGCGCGCGGGCCATTCCGGATTCGCGCCACCGGTTGAATTACCGTGATCGAGGTGGCTCAGGCGACTTCAAACAACCCCGCCGCGCCCATCCCGCCGCCGATGCACATCGACACCACCACGTACTTGACGCCGCGGCGTTTGCCTTCGATCAGCGCGTGGCCCACGAGGCGCGCGCCGGTCATGCCGTAGGGGTGGCCGATGGAAATGCCGCCGCCGTTGACGTTGTACTTTTCCGGGTCGATGCCCAGTTTGTCGCGGCAATACACCACCTGGCAGGCGAAGGCTTCGTTGAGTTCCCACAGGCCGATATCGCCGACCTTGAGGCCGTGCAACTTGAGTAGTTTGGGAATCGCATAGATCGGACCAATACCCATTTCTTCCGGCGCGCAGCCGGCCACGGTCATGCCGCGATAAATGCCCAGCGGCTTCAGGCCGCGTTTCTCGGCGAGTTTGGCATCCATCACCACGCAGGCCGAAGCGCCATCGGATAGCTGACTGGCGTTGCCGGCGGTGATGCAGCCGCCGTCGATGATCGGCTTGAGTCCGGCCAGGCTCTCCAGCGTGGTGTCGGCGCGGTTGCCTTCGTCGCGCGCGAGCGTAACGTTCTTGTAGCTGACTTCCTTGGTCTCCTTGTTCACCACGGCCATGCTGGTGTCGATGGGCACGATCTCGGCGTCGAAGCGGCCGGCCTGTTGCGCGGCTGCTGTGCGGCGTTGCGACTCCAGCGAATAGATGTCCTGCGCTTCGCGCGA
>JAYUFR010000058.1:0-6883 GCA_043738625.1 Sterolibacteriaceae bacterium | reverse complement strand
GTTGTTCGTCTTCCTGATAGAGCGCTTGGTACATGCGCAGTTCGGTTTCTACTTCGTCGTTGGTCGGCAGCGCTTCTTGTTCGCCCATTCCCAAGCTGCGGGCGGCCTTGCGCTTGGCGTGGCCGTAGTCGTCTATGCCGTCCTCGGCGATCATGCGGGCTGCGAGGCTGGCAATCGAACGACGAGCTTGTGTGTTGGAGCGAGGCGGCGTCTTGTGGCGGGCCATGTGAGCGGGTTCGATTAGAATCCGCAGCCATTATTCCATGGAAATGCGACATGCACATTCACATCCTTGGTATCTGCGGCACTTTCATGGGTGGCACCGCTTTGCTGGCGCGGGCGGCGGGACATCGCGTTACGGGCTGCGATGCGAATGTATATCCGCCCATGAGCACACAGTTGACCGAGCAGGGAATCAAGCTATCCGAGGGTTATGGGGCCGATCAGCTTGCACTGAGTCCCGATCTGTTCGTGGTGGGGAATGCTATTTCACGCGGCAATCCGTTGCTGGAAGAAATTCTTAACCGGGGCTTGCCATATATCTCGGGACCGCAGTGGCTGGCCGACAATGTGTTGCGCGATAAATGGGTGCTGGGCGTTGCCGGGACGCACGGCAAGACAACCACAACATCGCTTCTGACCTGGATTCTGGAGGAAGCCGGTCTCAATCCGGGATTTCTGGTCGGCGGAGTTCCGCTGGACTTCGGCATCTCTGCAAGATTGACCGACTCCCCGTTTTTCGTCATTGAAGCCGACGAATACGACACGGCCTTTTGCGACAAGCGCTCCAAGTTCGTGCATTACCGGCCGCGCACGGCAATCCTGAATAATCTGGAATTCGATCATGCTGACATCTTCGCTGATCTTGAAGCCATTGAGACGCAATTTCATCATTTCGTGCGAACGTTACCTGGAAACGGGTTGATTATTGCAAATGGCGATGAGGCATCGATCAAGCGCGTTTTGGCGCGTGGATGCTGGACCCCCGTTGAGTGGTTCAATGACGATTCGGCATGGCAGGTTGGCAATTCGACCGGAAATGAATTCAGCATTCTGTTCGAAGGTAAGACTGTGGGTTCGACACGCCTCTCGTTGCCTGGCGCACACAATCGCGCCAATGCTTTGGCTGCGCTGGCGGCAGCAAGGCATGCGGGTGTTCCGGTCGGCGTTGGAATCAAGGCGTTGGCCACATTTCAGGGCATAAAGCGCCGCCTTGAGTTATGTGGAACGATCCGTGGTGTCACGGTCTATGACGATTTTGCGCATCACCCCACCGCAATCGCCGCGACAATTTCCGGCTTGCGCGGCAAGGTGGGTCCAAATAGGATTCTTGCCGTACTGGAGCCACGATCCAATACCATGAAGCTGGGAACAATGAAGGCACAATTGGCCGCAAGTTTGCGCGAAGCCGATCTGGTTTTTTGCTATTCCCGCGACCTTGGCTGGGATGCCGACGTCGCACTGTCGCCATTAAAGAACAAGGCGGCCACCTTCGACGATCTTGAGCGGCTGATAGCAGCAGTGGTTAATGTCGCCGAGCACGGTGACCATGTGCTGCTGATGAGTAATGGTGGCTTCGGTGGGATTCGGCAAAAATTGTTGAGCGCACTTTCAAGGTAACCGATACTTTGCTTTCAATTGTCGGCAAAAAGAGCTTTTTTATTCGGAAATGGGCGCATACAGAACTGAAACAGGGTTGCGCAGGCAGCCAAAGCCTGAAATAATTCGTGACTAATTGCCGCAGTGCATCGGAATAAAGTGGTGGTGCTTCGGATCGTGGCAAATCGTTTTCCGCCCGAACAGAAGCTGAGACTGCGCGTCAAGGCGAAAGGGGTAACGGTTTGAGGGTAACGGTTGACCGTTGCCACAATTCGCGTGACACCAAAAGGGTTTTCCTGCCAACAAGTCAGGTACTACTTGCAGGGTATTGCTGTGGTCGGGCGTGCGGGCGATTGATTTTGATTGGAGGATTGAGGGTGAAAGTCACCATGAACACACTAGTTAGGTGGTTGAGCGCAACAGTGCTTGGTTTGATGCTTTTGCCCGGAACAGCTTCCGCCGCTTGGCAGCTCAACCTGTCGCCCCCAGTGTCGCACGCCGGTTTTGTGGCCTACGAGTTACATAATTTCATGACGCTGATCTGCCTGGTGATTTTCATCGGCGTTTTTGGGGTTCTGGGATATTCGTTGTATGCCCATCGCAAGTCCAAGGGCCACAAGGCGGCGAGTTTCCATGAGAACCTTGCCGTGGAAATCGCGTGGATCGCGGTTCCTTTCGTGATTCTGGTCGTCATGGCTGTTCCGGCGACCAAGGCTCTGCTGGACTTGCGCGATACCTCGGAGCCCGATATCACCATCAAGGCGACCGGCTATCAGTGGAAATGGGGCTACGATTATCTCAAGGGTGACGGTGAAGGCGTTCATTTCATGAGCGTGTTAGCGACCCCGCGCGATCAGATCGAGGGCAAAGAACCCAAGGGTGAGCATTACCTCCTCGAAGTTGATAATCCGGTGGTTGTTCCGGTTAACAAGAAAGTACGCATCCTCACCACGGCCAACGACGTCATCCATGCGTGGTCCATGCAGGAGTTCGGTATCAAGCAGGATGCAGTGCCGGGCTTTATCCGCGATGCTGCGTTCAAGGCCGAGAAGGAAGGCACTTATCGCGGCCAGTGCTCTGAGCTGTGCGGCAAGGATCACGGTTTCATGCCGATCGTGGTCGAAGTGGTTTCCGCTGAAAAATACGCCGCCTGGGTGGATGGGCAGAAAAAGAAAATGGCCGCTGCGATGGGCGACCCCAACAAGGTGTGGACGCTGGACGACATGAAGGCCTACGGCGAAAAGGTTTATACGACCAATTGCGTCGCTTGCCATCAAGCCACCGGCAAGGGGATCCCCGGCGCATTCCCGGCACTGGATGGTTCGAAGATTGCAATTGGCCCCAAGGCTGATCACATCAACCGCGTGCTCAATGGAAAGACGGGTACAGCAATGGCTGCGTTCGGCGGCCAGTTGTCCGATACCGATATCGCTGCTGTGATTACCTACGAGCGCAACGCCTGGGGCAACAAGACAGGTGATCTGATTCAGCCCGCTGAAATCAAGGCTGCCCGCAAGTAACAGAATTCCAACCCCGGCCGCGTAACGGCTTGGTTGGCTGACAGGATTCGACGGAGTTCAGGAGAGATACGATGGAAGCAGTACATGATCATCACGCAGCTGACCACGATCAATATCAACCTTCGGGGTTGATGCGCTGGATCACCACCACCAACCACAAGGACATCGGTACGATGTATTTGTGGTTTAGCTTCATCATGTTCATGGTGGGCGGGGCCATGTCCATGGTGATCCGGGCGGAACTGTTCGAACCCGGCTTGCAGTTCATTTCCCCCGAACGTTACAACCAGATGATCACGCTGCATGCGTTGATCATGGTGTTCGGTGCGATCATGCCGGCCTTCGTCGGTTTCGCCAACTGGATGATCCCGCTGCAAATCGGTGCGCCCGACATGGCATTTGCGCGGATGAACAACTGGAGCTTCTGGATCCTGCCGGTGGCCGGTTCCATGCTGGTGGGTTCGCTGCTGGCACCTGGTGGTGCTGCGGGGACAGGATGGACACTATATCCGCCGCTTTCAGTGCAGTCGGGAATGGGAATGGATATGGCGATTTTCGGCATTCACTTGCTGGGGATGTCGTCGATCATGGGTTCCATCAACATCATCACCACCATCCTCAATCTTCGCGCGCCCGGTATGACGCTGATGAAGATGCCGCTGTTTTCCTGGACTTGGCTGATTACCGCCTACCTGCTGATCGCGGTAATGCCGGTACTGGCTGGAGCGGTCACCATGCTGCTCACTGACCGTCACTTTGGCACCAGTTTTTTTAGTGCCGCAGGTGGTGGCGATCCAGTGTTGTTCCAGCATATTTTCTGGTTCTTCGGTCACCCCGAGGTATATATCATCGCCTTGCCAGCCTTCGGCGTGATTTCCGAAGTGATTCCCGCTTTCTCGCGCAAGCCGATCTTCGGTTACGCTTCGATGGTCTATGCCATTGCTTCGATCGCCATCATTTCCTTCTTCGTCTGGGCGCACCACATGTATGTGACCGGGATTCCGCTCACCGGCCAGTTGTATTTCATGTACGCAACCATGCTGATTGCGGTGCCGACCGGTGTGAAAGTGTTCAATTGGGTGGCCACAATGTGGCGCGGCTCGTTGTCCTTCGAAACGCCCATGCTCTTCGCACTGGGCTTCTTGTTTTTGTTCACACTAGGCGGCTTCAGCGGCTTGGTGCTGGCGATTACTGCGGTCGACGTACAGCTCCAGGACACTTATTATGTTGTTGCCCATTTTCACTACGTTATGGTGGCAGGCGCGTTATTCTCGGCATATGCCGGTGCCTATTATTGGCTACCGAAATGGACAGGGCATATGTACGACGAAACCCTCGGCAAGTGGCACTTCTGGCTTTCCCTGATCTTCTTCAATATGACGTTCTTCGTGCAGCACTTTCTCGGTCTGGCCGGCATGCCGCGCCGCATCCCCGATTACGCGTTGCAGTTTGCGGACTTCAACCGGATTTCTTCGCTTGGCGCGTTCGGTTTCGGTTTGTCGCAACTTCTATTCTTGTATATCGTGATCAAAACCATCAAGGGTGGCAAAAAAGCCGAGGCCAATGCGTGGGGCGATGCACCTGGACTTGAATGGACAGTGCCGTCCCCCGCTCCCCACCACACGTTCGAAGTACCCCCGGTTATCAAGTAAACGGTGACGACTGCGAGATATTCAGGCATGAACTCCGAGCAAAACGGCACTTTCCGCAAGCACAATTTGCGTACAGGATTGATTCTGGCGTCTATCGCGCTTGTCGGATTCCTCGGCGTTTTCGCAAGGTATTGGCTGCTCGGATGAGTTCCGGCCAAGAGAATCGCCGCACCTTGGGCAAGCTGCTGGCTTTTGTGGCGGTGGTCATGTTCTTTTTTGGTTTCGGTCTGGTGCCTTTCTACAAGGTGATGTGCAATCTCACCGGAGTCAACAATATTGCCGCGGCCGACCAGGTGACAAATACGCAGATCGATCACTCCCGATTGGTAACTGTAGAGTTTGATACCAATACCCACCAACTGCCTTGGCATTTTCGTTCTTTGCAATCGAGTCTCAAGGTGCATCCAGGAGAATTGACTCAGGCGTTGTTTGAAGTCAGCAATGACAGGAATTACGCGGTCAGCGGGCAAGCCATTGCCAGTTACGGTCCGGCATTTGCGGCCCAGTACTTCAAGAAAATCGAGTGCTTTTGTTTTACCCGTCAAACCCTGAATGCGAACGAAAAGCGGCGCATGCCGGTGGTGTTCATGGTGGACGGCAAGCTGCCAAAAGACGTGAATACAATCACCTTGTCTTACACTTTCTTCGAGGTGGACGGCAATCGGGCTGCAAGCACTGAAGGATTGCAGGCAGTCGGCGCAGCAGGCACTTAAGTTTAGGTAGTTGGATAGATACTGTCATTGGAGATTCCCATGAGTCAGCAGGCAAGCCGTTACTTCGTTCCCCAGCCATCCCATTGGCCCATTATCGGTTCTCTGGCATTGGCGCTGATGGGGGCCGGTGCAGTGATGTGGGTCAACAAGGTCGCCGCCGGACCTTATTCAGTTGCGGCCGGTTTTTGTGTATTGGTCTACATGCTGTTCGGCTGGTTCGGCACGGTGATTCGCGAATCCGAGGGCGACAAATACAGCAAGCTGGTGGATGGTTCTTTTCGCTGGGGCATGAGCTGGTTCATTTTTTCCGAAGTCATGTTCTTCGCCGCTTTTTTCGGCGTCCTCTTTTACGTGCGCAATTTATCTGTTCCGGATCTGGCCAGCGCCGACAACCTTGGCATGCTCTATCCGCATTTCAACGATATGTGGCCGAGCGCCGGACCGGCCTTCGAGGGCAAGGTTCCGCAGATGGCGGCGTGGGGCATTCCCGCCATCAATACGCTGTTGCTGCTGAGTTCCGGCGCCACCCTGACCTGGGCGCACTGGGGGCTGCTCAAGAACAAACGCACCCAGTTGACGATCGGGCTCATCCTGACCATTCTGCTTGGCGCAACCTTCCTTTATTTGCAAGTTCAGGAATATACAGAAGCGTATTCTCATTTCAACCTCAAGTTGACCACCGGTGTCTACGGCTCAACCTTCTTTATGCTGACCGGCTTCCATGGTTTCCATGTCACCCTCGGCGCCACCATGCTGTTGGTGATTCTGTTTCGTGTCATGTCGGGGCACTTCAAACCGGATCACCACTTTGCCTTCGAAGCGGTGGCGTGGTACTGGCACTTTGTTGACGTGGTTTGGCTGTTGTTGTTCGTGCTGGTTTATTGGCTTTGATCCCGGCCTGACCGCGACAGATCATTCTTTCGCGGCCAAGACCTAGCGATAACGCCGCCTTGTGCGGCGTTATCGCTTTTAAGTGATCAAAGATGACTGCCGATAAATCCGAAGCGATAGCCCGCCATCAACAGCACAAACAACCCGATTGAAAGACCGACGCGTAAGGTCAGCGCCTTGATCGTGCGCGTGCTCTGGCTGCGGTCGTGATAGAGAAAGTAGAGCGCCGAAGCAAGGCTGCCGAGTATGAAAAGTAGAAATATGATGACGATGATGCGCATGATTGCGTGATCCTGGCCGGAATGTTCGAATGATCTTACCCGACCGATAGTCGCAATGGTGCTTTTCTAAAGCGCATAACGCGTGATTTTCAATGCCGATTGACACATTCTTAAGACGAATCAATCCCTGGCTGGTTTCGCTCGGCGTTGCCTTGTTCATGCTGTTCATCGCTGCGGGAATCTGGCAGGTGCGGCGCGCCCATTACAAGGAAGCCCTCCAGTCGGAG
>JAYUFR010000057.1:0-19543 GCA_043738625.1 Sterolibacteriaceae bacterium | reverse complement strand
CATCCTGAGATTAAAAACCCATTATGACCGGCACTTCTCCAGTATCAGTACGCATTGCCAAGGAATTTGTCTCGACTCGGGCGAACGCAAAGCTCTTGGTACACGCCCATGGAAGAGACGGGCATTCTGATGCAATCTATATCACGCTGGGACCGATAAGCGATGGACTCTAAATTTGTTTCTCATGTAGAAGCGCTTAAACCGCAACTTTTGCTATTGCTCGAGATGCAACCTCTAACACCAGCCACATACCCGCCAAGATGTTCAAGAGGGGTGTTTATCTCTTCTCGGAAGATGAGACTGCCTATACATCGGCCGAAGTAACGATATCAACAAAGCGAATAGGCCGTCACTGCCGTCCTGGGGCTACGCATCGAATGGCAGCATTAGCATTCCGACTAGCGCGTGAGGCCACTGGAAACCTGAAGGCCACTTACAAAAAAGGCGAAGGTTCACGATCAGCATTGATAGAAGATGCAAAGTTCGTTGCAGCTTTTGATACAGTTAAAGCACGCATTCGCAAAATTAACTTGCGTTTTGTTGAGGAAAATGAACCCGTTCGCCAAGCATTGTTGGAAATATATGTGGCCGTGGTACTGAACACTCCACACAACGATTTCGATAACCACTACTGTGGTCCAACTAATCATTTCATCTGAACAGACTTAAAAATCGAGGAGATACACATGAACCTGCAATGGGAACAAAACTGGCTGCAACAATTCAACAACAATCTCGAAGTGCTGATGGCGAATTATCCGGAGGACTTTGAATACGAGGACATGAACCTCGGCGTTCGCATCGACAACGACAAGAAGGAATTGCGCCGGCTGTTCACCACCTTCGAGAACAAGGACCCCAACGCATCGAAGCACTATTTCAACGCCACCCGCTACCACGGCGACGAGAACGGCGGTTGTGTCGAGTGGACCTGGGAGATTCAACACACCTCGGACTTCCTTGGTCTGCCGTCCAAAGGCAAGACGACGACAGTGCGCGGCATAACCATTCACAAGTTTCGTGATGGCAAGATCATTCTCGAGCGCAGCCTGTGGGATACGGCGTCACTGCTGCGCCAGTTGGGATTGAATGCACCGGTGGAATTGAAATTCTGACCGCGGGCCAACCCGGATAAACCAGTCATCCACTCACTCAACTGCAGAGGAACGGGCATGACCATTGCAACCATCCGCAATACCTTCATCGCCGCCAGCTTCATGCTCGTTGCGTTGTTGCCCCCGGCCCACGCCCAGACCACCAAGGTCATCACCGAATACCTGATGACCTACCGCGGCGAACTGGCGCAGCCCTACAAGATCGACGACTCGCTGATGATCTTCAACGTCCGCTCGCCGGGCGGCTGGGCCAGGGGGCCGAAGATCAACGCCACCTTCATTCCGCCCGGTGGCGACTGGATGCGCATCCTGCCCTCGGGCGCGATGCGGCTCGACGTGCGCGCCACGCTCAAGACCGATGACGGCGCGCTGATCTACATGACTTACAACGGCATCATGCAACTGGCGCCCGAAACCGCGCAAAAACTGATGAGCGGCGCGGTGTTGAAGGCGAAAGACATGTCCGGCTTCGCTGCCGCGCCGACGTTCGAAACCTCCTCGCCCAAATATGCGTGGTTGAATGGAGTTCAGGCGATCAACAAAGTTGTCGAAGTCAAACTCGGCGACGACGGTTATGTGCAGTACGATGTTTTTATCGTGCGCTGAGGTCGAACGCGGACAGATTAAAGAGGCGCGGCCTCTTTAATCCTAGTCTTCGAGGGTAAACCCGACCTTGATGGTGACCTGCCAGTGGGCTACCTTGCCATTCTCGACATGCCCCCGCGTTTCGGTCACCACGAACCAGTGGATATTGCGCAAGGTCTTTGACGCCTTGGCAATCGCACCGCTGATGGCATCTTCAACGCTCTTGGTGGAAGTGCCGGTCAGTTCCAGATTTTTATAGACGTGATTGCTCATGATGCTCTCCTCGGTATCCGGTCAGGCCGGGGTGGCCGCCGATCCATGACATTCTGATCCATCCCCTGCTTTATGGATAGCACATCGCGGCATTCATGCTGAAAGTTTTTGCGCCGCGCACTTCTAGTGCGCGCAGCCGATCGAGCTCTTGCTGCTCTATTGCATGGCACGCGCACGCGCGGTCCTCAAGTTTCGCGCGATCCAGGAAGTTGATGTAGCCGCAGTGGTATTGGAGCAGCCCTCCGCATGCAACTTGCCGGCAATTTCGGTGCCCCCTTCGCGACGCACCCCAGATTGTGGGCGATGCGTTCATGCGTCATCATCAATGCATTACCCGGCAAACGATCCAAACTTGACAGGAGCCAGCGGCATCATTGCTGTTCCATATGATGGTGGCGATTGCATGCGGCACTCTGTGCCATTTGTGTCATCAGCACTTGCAGGTAACGCAATGTCAGGAGTTGCAGCTTCTGTTGGTGGGGACCGCCATTTCTGGCGCGGATTTACGGGGAATCGATCGTCGTCAATGTGCGGCGCGCTTGTCGCTCAAGACCGCCATGGGGTGTGCGTTGGCCATCAAATCACCGGAATAGCCTGCCGCACAATGGCTTTCAGCAGGGGGCTAGCGAATGTCCGGCTCGAAGAATACCCAGGTCGCCTGCGGCCAGCGCTGCTGCATGCGCTCTTCAACCGCGTTGATCGCATGAACCATGTCGAGGCCGGTGATGCGCTCCATATCGGTCATGCGCGCCTTGACGGCGATTACCATTTTGTCGCCCCACGCCAGGGTAATGATGTTGAGCACCTGCTCCACCTCAGGCTGCGCGGCGACGAAGGCTTCGATATCGCCGCGCAATTCGGGCGAGGCCGATTCACCGACGATCAATGCCTTGACCTCGATCATGACAAATACCGCTACCAACATCAGCACGACACCGATGCATAGCGTACCCAGCGCATCCCACAGCGGATTGCCGGTGATCACCGTGGCCGCGACAGCAATGAAGGCCAGCACCAGGCCAGCCAGCGCAGCAATGTCTTCACCGGCCACCACCATCAGTTCGGGCTGGCGGCTTTCGCGAAACCAGCGCAGGAAACTTTTGCCGGCGGATTCCTTGCGAATCTCGCGCAGCGCGCCCCATAACGAAAAAGATTCGAGCAGCACCGCCACCCCCAGCACCGCCATGGCGATACCGCCGTTTTCCATGGCATGCGGATGACCGAGGCGCTCGATTCCCTCGTAGACCGAAAATGCGCCGCCCATGAAGAACAGCAGCAGCGCCACGATCATCGACCAGAAATAGGTGACGCGATAATAGCCAAGCGGATGGTCGGCTGTTGCAGCACGCCTGGCTTCCTTCATGCCGAGCAACAACAGCAACTGGTTCACACAATCCGCCGTCGAGTGAATCGCCTCGGCCAGCATCGAGCCGGAGTTGGTCCACCACGCCGCGCCAAACTTGGCAACAGCGATGCCAAAGTTGGCGCCGAGCGCATAAAGGATGGCCTTGGTGGAACCTTCAGATCCGTGCGACATGACTTTTTATCTCCAACCAATGCTGCACAACGATCAACTGCAACCCGTACGGGTAGGAGCGGCGTCCCCGCCGCGATTTCCTCACTCTAACCAAATGGCATCCCGATGAGAATAATCGGCGATATTCTCGACCAATCCTGCGCGAACCGGATTAGCTGCGATATAGCGCGCCATAGATATCAAATCCTCCTCGCGCCGCAAAGCATGAAACACTCTCTCACGATTCACGGTAACGGTCGTGATGTGATAAATCCGACCGCTTTCCGAAAATCTTCCATTGCGCACATCACGTCGTGGGGATGAGACATACCAAGCTTGTGACTTCGTGATCGGCCCGAGGACGGGCCTCCTACAAACCACGCATGGTGTTGCGGGCGAACAGCAAGTCTTCCCACGCTTTTGCCTTGTCCTGCAAAGTCCGCAGCAAGTAGGCCGGGTGATAGGTGACGATGACGGGAATGCCGCGATGCTCAAACAGCTTTCCGCGCGAGGCACTGATCTTGACCTCGGTCTGCAGCAGGGACTGCGCCGCCGGACGACCGAGGGCGATAATCAATTTCGGTTTGAGCAAATCAATCTGGCGTTGCAGATAAGGCCAGCAGGCGGCGGTTTCTGCCGGCTCGGGCGTGCGGTTGTTGGGTGGGCGACATTTGACGGCGTTGGCAATGTAAACGTCTTCGCCACGCTTGAGGTCGATGGCCGCCAGCATGGCATCGAGCAATTTGCCGGCCTGGCCAACAAAAGGTTCACCGCGTTCATCCTCTTCCGCGCCCGGACCTTCGCCGACGAACAACCAGTCGGCCTGGACATCGCCGACGCCAAGCACTGCCTGCTTGCGTGTCTTGCACAAATCACAGGCACGGCATGCGGCGGCGGAGGTGTTGAGCTCGGGCCAGTCCATTTGGGAAATAGCCAAGCGTCGAGCGTCAAGTGAGGGGGTAGCAACAAGTTGCACTTCAGGAGTCGGCAATGCAACGACAGCACTTGCCCGCTCTTCACTCACGGCACTCGGCGTCTGGCTCTCGGCCGGGTTGCGCAATTTCCAGAGCGGCCCGAGACCCATCTCAAGCAGATAAGCGTCGCGGTTCTTCATAGATCGAGCAGCATCACGATGGCATTTTCACGGCCTTGCGCGGCAGGGTAGTAATCGCGGCGGTGGCCGATGACGGTGAAGCCGTAGCGCCGGTAGAGCGCCCGCCCCGATCCGTTGGAGGGACGCACCTCAAGCAGCATGCGATTGGCGCCGCGGCTGCGCGCATCGTTGAACAAGTGTTCGAGGAATTCGCTGCCGACCCCGCTGCGCTGACGTTGAGGCACTACGCTGATATTCAACAGGTGAACCTCTTCCAGGACTTCCATCACCACGGCATAAGCCACCATGAGATCATTTTGATAGCACAGCCAGCAGCGATATCCGGCAGCCAGCGAGTCGGCGAAATTGCCGTGCGTCCATGGAAACGGATAGATGCGCTGTTCGGCGGCGGCGACCGCTTCGAGATCGGCGATTTCCATCAACTGGAATTCCAGGCGCGGCTTTGGTACTGCGCTCATTTGGCGCCACCTCGTGCCAACCGCTCGGCGGTGGTGAATGCAACCTTGTCGCGCACATACAGCGGCGCCGCATGCATCGCGGCGGTGCCTTCGCCGCGCGCGAAACGCGGCGCCGCCAGAGTAGCCACGGCTGCCGCAGTTGGCATGACCTCGGGACGTACTGAAGCCAGATAATTTTCCAGCCGTTCGCGCAGCAGCAAATCGTATGCGGCAAATCCGTCGCCACAGCCCACCCAATTACGGCCTTCAGGCAAAGGTACAGACGCGGGTGGTGTGACCGCTGGTGCCAGCACTTCGACCGGCAATCCATCGACTGTTTGGTAAGCGGCGCTATACACCTCGTTCATCCGCGCATCGATACACGCATAGACATGCTGCTGGCCACTGGCCAATGCCAGGGCTTCAAGTGAGCCGACGCCGACCACCGGCAAATCGCTGCCGAAAGCCAGTCCCTGTGCGACGCCGCAGGCCAAACGCAATCCGGTAAACCCGCCG
Source organism: Sterolibacteriaceae bacterium (assembly GCA_043738625.1). Classification (GTDB taxonomy): domain Bacteria; phylum Pseudomonadota; class Gammaproteobacteria; order Burkholderiales; family Rhodocyclaceae; genus JANYCD01. The sequence goes on along the minus strand of JAYUFR010000057.1, from coordinate 13,987 downwards.
GGACCGCTGCCAAAGGCGATGCCATCGAGCGCGGAAAGCGCGATGCCGGACTCGGCCAGCAACTCGCGCACCCAGGGCAGGATCAACTCCGATCCGGCATTGGGTTGATCGTGGCTGCGTTGTGTTATTTTTCCGTCACGCCAAAGCGCGACGGAAATCAGGCGGGTGGAAGTTTCAAGGGCGATGAGATTCACCGCGGCATTCTACCAATTGGGGATAATGCCGCCTTCGCTTCCATCGCGCCCTTGATGAAATCACTCGATCCCGCTCAGCCCATCCACTGGAAAGTCGCGCTGGCCGCCTGCTTCGGCACCTTTCTCGAGTGGTATGACTTTCTCACCTTCGGCGTTCTGGCATCTCTGCTGGGCCAACTTTTCTTTCCGGCGGACGATGAAATCCGCAGCCTGCTGGCCAGCCTCGCCACTTTCGGCGTCGGCATGGTGGTGCGGCCGATCGGCGCGGCGTTCTTCGGCTCACTCGGCGACCGCCACGGTCGCCGCACCATCTTCATCATTACCATTTGCCTGATGGGCGGCGCAACGTTTGGCGTCGGGCTGCTGCCGACTTATGCGCAGGTTGGAATCTGGGCGCCGGTCATGCTGGTGGGCATGCGCATGCTGCAAGGCTTGGCGATGGGCGGCGAGATCGGCGGCGCGGCGGTGTACCTGACCGAACATGCACCGACAAAATATCGCGGCGCATTCACCAGCGTGCTGCAGTTGATGGGGCCGCTCGGCATCATGGTGTCGACGTTGCAGATCGTGCTGCTCCAATCGTGGCTGAGCGAATCCGAATTCCATGCCTGGGGCTGGCGTGTGCCTTTTCTGCTGTCGGCGCTGCTGTTGGCAATTTCGATCAAGGGTCGCCTGGCGTTGCAGGAGTCGCCCATATTTGCCCAACTGCGTGACAACAATGCGCTCGCCAAAACACCATTGCGCGATGCCTTCGCCGATCGTCGCACCCTGGGTCGCATGGCGCTGCTGGTATTTTGCATTTCTTCCGGCGGGTCGCTGCTGTTCTTCTCGTCGCAGGTCTATAGCGCGGTGTTTCTGAAGACTGTGGTGAACATGGATGCCACGCTGGCCGGACAACTGACCATCATCGCAACCCTCGCATTGTTTCCGCTGACCATCGCCTGCGGCTGGCTGTCGGACCGGATCGGGCGACGGCCGGTGATGCTCTCCGGACTGCTGCTTGGCGCACTCTCGATTCTGCCGGTGTTCGCCGGGCTGCGCCACTACGGTGCGCCGGGGCAGAGCGCGCCATTGATTGTCATCGGCCTGCTGCTGATTCCGGTGATCGCGGTAGCGCTGATCACCGGGCCGCAGACCGCGACGCTGGCCGAATTGTTTCCCGCCCGCACCCGCTATTCGGCGGTGGCGTTGCCGCACAACCTCGCCGCCGGCTGGATCGGCGGCATGTCGCCCTTCATGGTCACCTTGCTCGGCATCAAGCTCGGCGACCCGGTGAGTGGTCTGCTCTACCCGGTGGTGCTGCTGTCGATCGCTTTTATCGTCGGTTGGCGTTTCATGCCGGAAACACGCAACACCGCCCTGGAAGATTAGCTTCGCCGATTACTGCATGAACCAGCCATGGCTGACCACCAGCGATTGACCGGTCAGCGCATTGCTGGGGAATGACGCAAACATCAGCGCCACCTGGGCCACATCGGCAGTGGTAGTGAACTCGCCATCGACGGTTTCCTTGAGCATCACCTTCTTGATCACGTCACCTTCGCTGATGCCGAGCGTCTTGGCCTGCTCGGGAATCTGCTTTTCCACCAGCGGCGTACGAACAAAGCCGGGACAGATCACGTTGGCGCGGATATTGTGCGCAGCGCCTTCCTTGGCAACCGTCTTGGCCAGTCCGATCAGGCCATGCTTGGCGGTGACGTAAGGCGCTTTCAGCACCGAGGCCTCCTTGGAGTGCACCGATCCCATGTAAATAATGCTGCCGCCCTTGCCGCTGGCGATCATCTGCTTGACGCAGGCGCGCGTGGTGAGGAAGGCGCCATCGAGATGAATGGCGAGCATTTTTTTCCAGTCGGCAAAACTGAACTCTTCGATCGGATGGACGATCTGGATGCCGGCGTTGCTGATCAGGATATCGATGTTGCCAAAAGCCCTGAGCGTCGCCTCGATGGCGGCGTCGACCTGTGCCTCGTCGGTAACATCCACCGCCACGCCAATAGCCTTGCTGCCGGCCGCTTGCATTTCGGCAGCGGCGGCAGCGGCCGCCTGCTGGTTGAGATCGGCCACCACGATCAGCGCGCCCTCACGCGCAAATTCCAGTGCGATTTCCTTGCCGATACCGCTGGCCGCGCCAGTGATGAATGCAACCTTGCCTTCGAGTCGTGACATGCTTTATTCCTTTTCAAGATGAAAGATAATCGAATACGACTTCGCCGAGATCGAGCGTCAGATCCGCGACAAAGTGCAAGGCCGACTCGACCTTGAGCACCGGCAGTTCAGCCACTGGCGCAAGCGCATGCGGATGAAGTTCCAGCGAACCGGGCCCGGACCAGGCGCCCTTGAGCGTCACCTGGGTTGTGTAATAGCGTACCAATTCGCAGATGCGCGGTGAACCGTCGACGTGTGGAATGATCTTCAGCAGGAAGTTTGGCGCTGCAAGCGAGGCCAGTACCGCGTTTTGATCGGCCAGACGATGCTTGAATCCCATCGTCGCCTTGGCGATGCGCACCTTTCCATAGTCGAGCGTACCCACCAGCGTATCGATCTCGACCTCAAGCTGCGGCGAAGCAAGTTTTTTGGGAAACCCCCACAATTCCCGCCCGCCGGCGATGGGCGGATGATCGTTCAGGTACATCGCGTGCACGTAGCCGCCTTTCACTCCCTGAAAACTGACCGGGATGACCTGGCCGGATTCGGTGTAGTCGCCAAAGCCGGTCGAATCGGGCATGCGGATCAATTCATACCTCACCAGCGGTTCTGAAATTTCCAATGGTTCGGGCACCACCGCACGCAATGCATCCAACTCCGTGCGATAGGTGATCACCAGAAACTCGCGATTGGTGAACCGGTAAGGCCCGCGCGGGAATGCCGGGCTGGTCAGCGGCATCGCAAAGGCATTGGCTTTGACGTCTGCGATTTTCATTTGCAGGAATCCTTGTGTATTCGGTACTTCGGTCAGAGCGGCCGGGTATGCCGCGTCAAATCGTATTGCGTCACGCCGTCATGTACTCCGGAAGACTTGAGCCAATCAGGATGTTCAATAGTGTCACGCATGTCGCGCTGCCCGGCCTGCCAATGCTCCAACACCGAGACACGGGAAAACTCATAGTCTTTTGATTCCAGCTCCCACGAGGCCTGGCGATAGATCAATTGCACGATGTCGACGGGTGCCGCACGTGCGACTTTGGTCAGGTGCTGCACGGCGGGATCGTCCTGCATATGCTGCGGGAGCTTGACCAACAGGTCGCAGATTGCCTTGCGGGCATTGGCGACTTCGGCTGCCATATCGCTGTTGTAACGCGTACGGCTGGAATAGAGGATGTCTTTCTGGCGCTGCTGTACTTCCGCAAGATTGAGCGGCAGCTTGCCGCGCGCGCTGAACAGGTCGACCTGGAACGCCATCAGGCTGTCATCGCCACGCATGTCCAGCACATACTGCAGCGGCGTGTTGGAGACGATGCCGCCATCCCAATACGGCTGGCCGTCGATCATCACCGGGGGAAAGGCTGGTGGCAGGGCGCCGCTGGCCATGATGTGCTCCGGCCCGATGGTGCGATCAAAATTGTCGAAGTACTCCGAGTTGCCGGTACACACGTTGACCGCCCCCATCGACAGACGAACTTTTTTGCTGTTGATCAGATCAAAATCAATCAGCTGTTCCAGTGTCGTGCGCAGCGGCGCGGTATCGTAAATACTGATGGCGCCCGGTGCGCCATCGGGTTGCAGCATTGCCGGCGGAACGCGCGGCTGGTAAAACCCGGGAATGCCCCGCATGGCGGACCACAATGCGCTGAACTGATTGAATGCGCTGCGCGGCCCTGGCATCTCCAACCCGCCGTTCAACTTGTGCGACGCAGACGCTGTGTCAGACAGCGGCCCCATGCCCGACGACACCAGGTGCCAGAACTCGGACAGCCGCTCAATCCGGCGTTCCGGCAGATTGCCGGCGATCAGCGCCGCATTGATTGCGCCGATCGACACGCCGGCAACCCAATCCAGTTGATAGTTGCTGCTCGACAGTTGTGCGTAGACGCCCGCCTGATAAGCGCCCAACGCGCCACCCCCCTGGAGCACCAGCGCGATGCGGTCATGTCGCCCCGAAATTGCAGATTTTTTGCGTGTCGCCACGGATGTTTTTTTCATAATGAAGCAGCACAACCTTTCATTGGTAACGAATTTCGACAACTTCGATTTCACGCAATCCCGCCGGGCTTTGGAAACCCACCACATCGCCTTGCCGCGCCTTGATCAGGGCGCGCGCCAGCGGCGAGATCCAGCTGATCAATCCCTTGCCCGCATCCGCCTCGTCGATGCCGACGATCTGGTAGCTCGTCTCCGTGCCGTCGCTATCGCGCAGTGATACCGTCGCACCGAAGAAGACCTGTTCGAGGTTTTCCTGCTCGGCCGGTTCCACCACCACTGCATTTTCCAGACGTTTGGCCAGAAAACGGATGCGTTTGTCGATCTCGCGCAGCCGTTTCTTGCCATAAATGTAATCACCATTTTCCGATCGGTCACCATTGCCCGCCGCCCAGGAAACCACCTTGACCAGTTCGGGCCGCTCGACTTTGACCAGATGCTCAAACTCGGTGCGCAGCGTGGCATGGCCACGCCGGGTCATGTAATGCTTGAGCCCCGCCGGCAACGCCGGCTCGACGTCGTGATCGTCGTCTTCCTGCTCGGTCTCTTTGGTAAAGGCTTTGCTCATTTCACTTTCCTGGTTGCCAAGGGCTTTGGCCCCGCCTAACATCCCGCGTATGGAGCCTACCGAAGACCCCGAGACCTTGCGCATCCGGCTGCACGAACTGCGGGTGGAGCACGGCGAACTCGACGAGGTCATTGCCGGCTTGCTCGACTTGCCGGTGCCGCACGACGAGCTGGCACTGCGCCGGCTCAAGAAACGAAAGCTCTATATCAAGGATCGCATTGCCCAAATAGAAATCATGCTGGAGCCGGATATTCTGGCCTGACAACAGGCTTGCGCATTTTGCTGCGGGCGGTTGCAGCCGACCCGAAAATTGCTCATTCAGGCAGTTCTTCGCGCCGTTTCTCAATCTTGAGCCATACCGCACGGCGATATTCATCGTCCGACCCGGACCAGCGGACAATCTCGTCAAGGGTCCGAAAACAGCCGCTGCACAGCGCCGATCCAAGGATAGTGAGCGATGGGTCGATAACGCATACGCCAATACACGGAGACGGAACACCCTTCTGATCTTCTGCATGCCGGGTATTCAAAATACCGTTCCTTCCTGCATAATAATCGAGCATTCGCGCATCAATCTGTTGCATCGCACCATAATATTCTTAATAATCGTCACTGTAATCGTCGGACGCTTAAAATTAGTGTCATCAATCATCAGATATCAACCCCAATCGGAAAAGATGAGTTTTCGCAATTTTAGGTACATGTACAAGATAACAAGGAATTTGCATGCCATCGAATAGCGGAGATAGCGCCAGCGATCCGGCCATGTGTGCACTGGAACGGATGCCCCACATGGCAAAAAAAATCTGCCTGATGTGGTGCTCCCGTGAGCTTGACGCATTTATTCCTACGCTCATTATGGACTCCCGCGACGGGGCACGGCAGGGTTTACCCATGGACATAGCCGCCGAACTGATGTTTCTGGTGGGCATCAACAAGTCCGTGCGGGCCATTGATCTGGCCACAAAAACAAAAGTCAATTTCGGTGAGGCCTACCGCATTATCGACCAGGGCGACATGGCGCCCGGCAGTGTCAACAACTCCTGGGCCGACCCCATGGTTGCAAAAGATGCGGCCAAGATCAGCAAGGCCTCTGCCAAACCTGCCCCTCGGCCTGTCGTCCGACCGAAGAAATCAAAGGGATTCTTGAGCTGGCTGTTCGGCGATTGACCTTCAAGAATCATCGTCACCCCAATGGCGCGACCAGGCGAGTGCCCCCGAACCCGCCGCGACACCGCTCGCGAAACACGCACTCAGCAAATAACCGCCGGTAGGCGCTTCCCAGTCCAGCATTTCGCCGGCACAAAAAACCCCCGGTAACGCACGAATCATCAAGTTTTCGTCGAGCGCCTCAAACACCACACCGCCGGCGCTGCTGATGGCCTCATCCAGCGGGCGCGGAGCAATCAAACGCAGCGGCAGCGCCTTGATTGCCGCAGCAAGGCGAGCGGGATCGGGAAAGTTGTCGGCCGGCACGCACTCGCGCAGCAGGCCGGCTTTCACCCCTTTGATGCCCACCCTGCTTTGCAGATGACTGGACATGGAACGCGAGCCCCGTGGGTGGGCCACTTCGTCAATGACCCGCTGCAAGGTTTTCCCGGGCACAAGGTCGATGTAAATCATTGCACTGCCCGAGCGTTCGATCTCGTCACGCAAGGGCGCTGACAAAGCGTAGATCAGGCTGCCTTCGATACCGGTCGACGTCACTACAAGTTCGCCCTGCTGGCGCACCACGACACCTGCGTGGTCGGTATGCGAGACCACCACCGATTTCAATGGATGGCCGGCAAAACGTGTTTGAAAGTATTGGCTCCAGGCCACGTCGAAGCCGCAATTGGCGGGCCGTAACGGCGCAATGGAAACGCCACGTTGTGCCAACAGCGTTGTCCATGCGCCATCGGAACCGAGCCTGGCCCAGCTACCGCCGCCCAGTGCAAGCACCTGGGTGTCGGCGTGGATGCGTTTTTCTCCTTCAGGCGTCGCAAAACACAACTCGCCTTCCGCGCTCCAGCCGCACCAGCGATGGCGCATATGAAAACTGACGCCGGTCATGCGCAAGCGGTGCAGCCACGCGCGCAGCAGCGGCGCTGCCTTCATGCCGGTCGGAAATACGCGACCGGAAGAACCGACAAAGGTTTCAATGCCGAGCTGGTGCACCCATTCACGCAGCGCCTCGGGGCCAAAGCGCGCCAACAGCGGCGCGATCTGCGCGCTGCTAACACCGTAACGGGAAAGGAACAGTTCGGCGGCGGCGGTGTGTGTCAGATTCAAGCCGCCTTTGCCGGCCATGAGAAACTTGCGCCCCACGGAGGGCATCGCGTCGTACACATCGACACGCGCTCCGCCCTGCACCAGAATCTCCGCCGCCATCAGCCCGGCAGGACCGCCACCGATGACCACGACCGAGCCCGGACGTGGACTAGCCAGCGACATTGTTCAATTGACGCAGTTCGATGAGCACCGTGCGCGGTCCGTCGGTCAACCACACCTGCCCATCCTGCACCGTGCATTGCAATTCCATGGCACGCGACGCCATCGCGGCCAGTGCGGCAGATTGCGCATCGTCCAGCACCAGCACGCGCAGATTCCGCAGCCGCGCCAAAGCCGCCTTTTCCTTGAGCCACCATGCCTCGAGCGCCCTGCCACCATAGCCGAACACAATCACCTGGTCCGCACGACCGGAAGCCCGCCGCAGCAAACGTTCATCGGGCAGGCCGACTTCGATCCACAACCGAACTTCGCTGCTGTATTCCTTGAGCCACAATGCCGGTTCGTCGGCGGCGGAAATACCGCGTCCGAATTCCAGTCGTTCATCGGCGTAAAGTGCAAAAGCCAGGAGCCGCACCATCAGCCGTTCCTCCGTTTCGGAGGGATGACGTGCGAGCATCAGACTGTGATTGCCGTAATAAGGCCGATCAAGGTCGGCAATACCGAGACTGACTTTATAGATGGTGGATTTCAGCGCCATTAACGAAAATCCGGGCGAGAATGCGATGGTCGCAAAAGGCTGCGACTATACCGCCTCACCAAGGACCACTGCATGCAAATCTGGGTTGACGCCGATGCCTGTCCCATCACCATCAAGGAAATTTTGTATCGGGCTGCCGAGCGCAACCGGCTGCAACTGATCCTGGTCGCCAACCAGATGTTGCGCACGCCGCCGTCTGCCTGGATACGCGCGGTACAAGTGCCGAAGGGATTTGACGTGGCCGACAACCACATCGTCGAAGCCGTGGCACCTGGCGATCTTGTCATTACCGCTGACATTCCACTGGCGGCCGCCGTGATCGAACGGCAGGCGCATGCCCTCAACCCGCGTGGAGAGTTTTACAGCCAGGAGAATATCCGCGCCCTGCTCGACATGCGCAACTTCATGGACACGCTGCGCAGCAGCGGAGTTGAAACCGGCGGCCCCAACGCCTTCAGCCAAAGCGACCGCCAGGCTTTTGCCAACCAGCTCGACCGCTTTCTGGTCAAGCCACGGCAGGATTCCGCAAAGTAAATATCAGGCTTCGGCTTCTGCGCTCGCCGCCGCGGCCTGCTTCTTCTTTTCCTTGGCGAGTCGTTTCAATTCCTTCTCGTCCTCGACGCGCTGCGCTTCGGCGGCGGCCTCGACTTCGGCAACCTTGCGCTGAAGTTCGCGCTGCACTTCCGGCCAACCCGCTTTGAAGACTTCGAGCTCGGCAGTTGCCTCAATCAGCTCGTGCGGCCCCAACAGGGCAAGATGATTGGGCGCATAGCGGTACGTTGGCGGATTCCAGTCCGCCCGTTTTGCATCGACCTCTTTCCAGTCGCGGCAGCGCAGAAAGCGCAGATCGCCCTTGATTCCCGAGCGATTCAACGGATTGTTGCGATCCAGAACCACCCAACCATGCTCACTGCTGTATCCCCACCATTCCATCGCGCTATCCCTTCATTTTTGGCACTGCCACATAACAACCGTTATACACGCTATACGGGAAGGGTCAGAAATTTTGCTGCATGTTCCGCATCGGACCGGGCCAGCCACGGAATTTCTCCGAGCAGGGGCGCTTCCATGAGATCTCGCAATGTGGCGACATTTTCTTCGGGTCGCGCCATGTTCGGGTCGATGTGGTTGGCGACCCAACCGGCCAACCGCAGGCCTCGCGCCAGTATCGCTTCCCTGGTGAGCAAGGCATGATTGAGGCACCCCAGGCGCAGGCCGACCACCAGGATGACCGGCAGATTCAGGGTTTGCGCCAGGTCGGCGCTGTCACCTTCGCGGCCCAGCGGCACCCGAAAGCCGCCGACACCTTCCACCACTACCACGTCGGCCATCTGACGCAACTGGCCGAACGCCGCGTGAATCGGCGCGAAACGCATTTCGCGCCGCTCTTCCATCGCCGCCAGATGCGGCGCGATGGCGCTGCGAAACAAATAAGGATTCACCAGTTCGCGCGACGCCTTGACCGTCGAAGCGGCCCGCAGTGATTCCACATCAGTGTTGCGACCTGCGGCGTCCACTCCGGCCGACACCGGTTTCATGCCGATGCAGCTGCAACCCTTGCCGGCAAAGACAGACAGCAGTGCCGAGGCAACCAAGGTTTTGCCCACATCGGTGTCCGTGCCGGTGATGAACCAGGCACTCATTTTTCTGCGTACACCAGTATCGTGTCATAGCTGAGCGGCAAGCCGGACGTGGTGCGCAGGCGTTCGTACTGTGCGACAAAACGCGTCCACTCCACCTTGCCCATCAACCCGCCACGGCGGTTCACGCCGGTGACCCGATTGGCGCCAAGTTTGCGTACCGCATCCAGCAGCATGGAGATGTCCGGATAGTGCAACACGGCCGGTACTCTTTGCAGTTGCTGAACGCGCAGGCCGGCGCCGGAAAATGCCGACCGCAATCGTGCCTCGGCGCAAAAGTCGATGGTATGGCGATAGGTGTCCACGCCTTTGAACGCGGTACGCAGTTCGTTGAAGGTATCCGGACCCAGCGTGCTCACTGCCAGCTTCGCTCCAGGCTTCATGACCCGCGCCGCTTCGCGCATGAACGAATCCGCATCACACCATTGCAAGGCCAGATTGGACCAGTAGAAGTCCATCGATTGCGTCACCAGCGGCAGGCATTCCGCATCACCACAAAGCTGACCCGCACCGCGCGCCAGCTGCTGCACCATGGCGAACGCGAAATCGAGCGAGACGACCTGAGCCATGGGCCAGCGCCGGTTCAACAACGGCAGGCCATGGCCGGTACCGCATCCGCTATCAAGGATGCGCGCCGGCGACAGATCAAACGGCAATCCTTCCATCAGTTGTCCTGCCGCAGCACGCTGGAATTCGGCGGCTTTATCGTAACCTTCCGCAGCACGGGCAAACGCATTGCGCACCAGCGCCTTGGCCGCCTTCATGAGGCCACCCCGGCGAAGCGGGTCACTGCGTCGACAAAACGCGCCGGGGCGGAAGCAAACGGCGCATGGGCGCTGCCTTCAAAAATATCGACACTGCCCTCGTACAGCAGGCGCGCCAGGCGTTGTGCCGCACCGCCTGGTATCACAAGATCGGCGCTGCCGTGGATCAGCAGCGTCGGCTGCAGGACTTCAGTTGCCAACCGGCGCAGATCGGCTGTGCCCAGCAGTTCCAGTCCGGCGCGCAGCGTCGCCGTATCAGCGGGAATTTCCTCGCGCAAGCGCGCTGCCCGCGCAAGTTCGCGCGCATGAATGTCGCCGTGATTCATCAACGTGGAAAAATGTTTGATCAGTGCTTGCGGATTTTCTTCCAACTGTTCAATGAACTGATCAAGCTGCGCGCGCGGCAGCGCTTCTGGCCAGCCTTCGCGCTGGACGAATGAAGCCGTAGCGGACGCCAGCACCATGCGCGCCACCTTGCGCGGATGACGTGCCGCACACGCCATGCACACCATCGCACCCAGCGACCAGCCACACAGCATGGCGCGCGGCGGCAGTGACGCAGCCAAAGCATCGGCAAGAGATTCAAGCGTGTTCGCCGATGCGCTTGGCGTCGCGCCATAACCCGGCAGATCGACAACATGCAGCGTGAAAAAGTTTGCCAGCAGAGGCACCACAGGTTGCCATGCGGGCGCCCCAAAACCCCAGCCATGCACCAGGGTCAGGTTCGGCCCGTCGCCGACGCTGTATTCGGCGAGACTCATGCGGCCTGCCTCAGCGCGACCAACAACGCATCGACATCGGACGACGCATGCGCCGCCGAAAGTGAAAGTCGCAACCGTGCCGACCCCATCGGTACGGTGGGCGGCCGGATCGCGGGTACCCAGAACCCGTGCTGTTCAAGCGCCGCAGAAAGCGCCAGCGCGGCCTTGTTTTCGCCGACGATGATGGGTTGTATCGGCGTAGGCGAGTCGGCCAGATGCCAGCCACGATCAACGGCCAACGCTCCAACACCGATGCGCAGCCGGGCAATCAGCGCAGCGAGTTTTTGCCGTCGGTCGTCGCCAGCGGCGATCAGCTCCAGACTCTTCAGCAGCGCGCAAGAAAGCGCCGGTGACGCGGCGGTGGTGAAGATGTAGCTGCGCGCCTTTTGCATCAGCCATTCGATCACGCGTGTGTCACCGGCAACAAAGGCGCCGGCCACGCCGGCGGCCTTGCCGAAGGTCCCCATGTAAACGATGCGGGGTGAGGCCGGCAAGCCGAAGTGGCTGAGACAGCCGTTACCGTGCGCACCCAGCACGCCAAAACCATGCGCATCGTCCACCACCAGCCATGCATTGTGCTGCTCGGCAAGTTCGAACAAGCGCGGCAGGTTGGCCAGGTCGCCATCCATACTGAACACGGCATCGGTCAGAATCAGCTTGCGCTTGGCCGTACTCGCGCGCAACAATTTCTCCAGCACGGCAGTGTCATTATGGGCATAGCGTTTGTGCTCGGCGCCCGACACAAGCGCGGCATCGATCAGTGAGGCATGATTGAAGCGGTCGGCGAAGATCGCATCGCCACGCCCGACCAGTGTCGGTGCAACGGCCATGTTGGCCAGGTATCCGGTTGAAAAACTCAGCGCACGCGGCAGGCCGACGAACTCGGCAAGTTGTTCTTCCAGCGCCTCGTGCGGCCGTAGATGGCCACTTACCAGATGCGATGCCCCGCTGCCGGCACCCCAGCGCCGCGCCCCTGCGCACAGCGCCTCAACGATTTCAGGATGGTGGGCGAGCCCCAGGTAGTCGTTGCTGCAAAACGCCAGCAGCGGCTTGCCGTCCGCCGTCATGCGCGGACCAACTGGCGTATCGATGACGCGGCGATGGCGGCGCAGGTGCTGGTGATCCAGCGCGGCAAGACCTTCTTCGATGTCCTTGAGAATCATGCTTCCAGCGTAGCGTTCAAGGCGAGAAGCGTGCGTTCGGCAAGGAGCACGCTGGTTGCTTCGTCAATCACGTAGGGCGGCATCAGATACACCGTGTTGCCGATGGGGCGCAGCAGTAACTCCTGCTGCAATGCTTCGCTAAAGAAGCGGCGCGAAAAATCTGCGCCAACCCCTTCAACATCGAACGCCCAAATCATGCCGCAATTGCGGAAGTGGCGCACGCGCGGATGGTTCGCCAGCGGAGCCAATTGCTGCGTCAGCGCGGCGGCGCGGCGGCGATTGGCAACCAGCACAGCGTCCTGTTCGAAGATGTCGAGCACCGCCAGCGCCGCGCGGCAGGCGAGCGGGTTGCCGGTATAGGAATGCGAATGCAGAAAGCCGCGGCTGGTGGCGTCATCGTAGAAGGCGCCATACACATCGTCGGTCGTCATCACCACCGAGAGCGGCAGGTAACCGCCGGAAATTCCTTTCGACAAACAGAGAAAGTCAGGAACAATGTCAGCTTGCGCGTGGGCAAAAAAAGTTCCGGTGCGACCGTAACCGACGGCGATCTCGTCACAGATCAGATGCACCTGGTAACGGTCGCAGAGTTGCCTTGCCAGTCGCAGGTACTCGGCATCGTGCATGGCGAATCCGGTCGCGCATTGCACCAGCGGCTCGACGATCAGCGCCGCGATTTCGTTGCCGCGCTGGGCCAGTACCCGCTCCAACGCCGCAGCGGCGCGAGTCGCCACATCGAAGGCTGTTTCACCGGGCGCGGCCAGACGCGCGTCGGGCGAAGGCACGGTATGCACTTCACGTATCAGCGGCGCATAGGCGTCGCGAAAAATCGCCACGTCAGTCACCGACAGCGCACCCAGGGTTTCACCGTGGTAACTGCCTTCCAGGCAGAGGAAGGTTTTTTTGTCGGCGTGCCCGCGATTGCGCCAGGTATGGAAACTCATCTTCAGCGCGATTTCGACCGCGCTGGCGCCGTCCGATGCGTAGAAGCAGTGCCCCAGTTGGCCGCCGGTCAGCGCCGCCAAACGTTCCGATAATTGCACCACCGGCTCATGGGTAAAGCCGGCGAGCATGACGTGCTCCAGTTTTTCCAACTGGTCGCGCAAGGCGGCATTGATGCGCGGACTGCTGTGCCCGAACAGATTCACCCACCACGAACTGATCGCATCCAGATAACGCTTGCCGGCCGGATCGTAGAGCCAGACACCCTCGCCACGCGCAATTGCCACCAGCGGCAGGGCCGCGTGTTGTTTCATCTGCGTGCACGGATGCCACACCGCAGCCAGACTGCGCGAGAGGAGGTCGTCAGAAGTGAAATTGGATGTCATCGGGAGACGCAATTTTACACCCCGCTCCATTCCCGCTTGCGCTGCGGCAGAGGCTGGAGTAGCCGCATCGCTCATCAAGTTGACATCTCGGCCCGGTTATCGGAGCCTTGCAGGCGAGATCGGGACTGTTGCAACACCAGCCCGATAAAAAAGCAAGTATCTGGAAATTGGAGTTGTCGGCGTGCTCGATGCGGTTGGAAATTCGAGCAGCACTTCATGACCCGGTCAGCGGAGGAAGCGATGCAACAACAAGCCGATGTCATCGTCGTTGGCTCGGGCGCGGTATGCAGCCGGGCTGGGCATGAACAGCATGATGCGCGGTCACTACCCGGGCGGCGGATCCAGCCTGGGGCTCGCCATGACTTTCGGCGACGTCGCGGCGAGGCCTCTCGCCGGCCGAACCTAACCTTCACCACTCATTAACTTACAACACGGAACGAGGAGAAACCCGCAATGACAACCCA
>JAYUFR010000056.1:0-6928 GCA_043738625.1 Sterolibacteriaceae bacterium | reverse complement strand
CATGGTTTAAATCCTTTCAAGTTGTTTGAATGGGAATAACGGCTAATCCGCTACTTGCATCCAACCGCGCTTACGATGCGAAGTATTGCGACGAGTTGATGATCGGATTGTCAATGGAAAGCGTAGTGCCCACAACCTAAAAGGCCCTGATTCTTAGGGTGGTTGGTCTAGACTGCCCTGCCGACACACTTCTCGCGTGTAGTGCGGGAAAGCAATATTTCAAATTCAACGGAAGGAAATGGACCATGCCCCGCGCAAAAATCACACCAATCAAAAAAGCCCCTGCCTCTGCCAAAACTGCGCAGGCAAGCCGTAAACCAGCCGCAACAGCAAAAACTGCGAAAAGCTCGAAAACCTTAGTCTCCAAGCCACCGCGCACAATGAAGCAAACGGGAGCAGATGCTTTCGCATCGTCCAGGCACCTTCTGCATGCCGGACTCAGCGCACTATCGTTACCGCGGTTACCGCGCGCCGAATCGGCTGTGGCTGGCGGTCTCAGCAAGATTGCCGACTCTTTCGGGTTCAAGAAACTGGAGGATGTTTTCGATCAACGCGTCGCCTCTGCACTGCAGCGCATCGGCATCCCTTCAGCCAGGGAACTGGCACGCCTGGTTGAGAAGGTCGATACCCTGTCGGCGCTGGTCAAATCGACAAAGACGAAGACACGCAAGTAGATTTTCAGGTGATCGATCAAGAGCACTTGACCCGTCTCAAATGAATACGCGCGATCGAATTCTCGTTGCGGCGCTGCGACTCTTTAACGAGGACGGCGTGGCGAAGGTGTCGACCAACCGCATCGCGGCCGAGTTGGAGATGAGTTCGGGCAATCTCCACTATCACTTCAAAAGCAAGGAACAACTTGTCGAATGGCTATTCCGACGGCTCGAGTCAGAACTCAAGCCATTCACCGAATCGAGCGCATCCTTGTCGGCACTTGACGATGTCTGGTTGGCACTTCATCTTACATTCGAGGTGATCGAAAAATATCGATTCTGCTACACCGATATTGACTACCTGATCCGTGAGTACCCGAAGTTTGGCGAACGTATCCAGAAAATGACGTTGGCCAGCATAGAAGCCGTCAGGGCCATGTGCCAGAATTTGGCGCAAACAGGTGTCATTCGCGTTGATGGTGACGAGATCGACAGCCTGGCTTTTCAGATCGTATTCACGGCGACCTGCTGGAGCACTTTCACAAAACTGGTCGGACGCAAAAGCGCCGACACTTCGGCACCGGCGCTTGCGGCCTATCATGTCCTCACCTTATTGAGCCCCTATCTTGCCGACGATGCGCGGCACTATATGAACTACCTGCGCAGTAAATACTTGAAGTAGCCTGATTCACAACGCGATGATTGCGCGCTCGGTGGTATTCGGTTGGTCAGGTTACCTGACGGTCACAATTTTTTTCTGGAGATGACCCATGAATGATCGTGTTTCGGCACCAGTGCCGCAAGAAAATAACCAACCGCCGCTGTTTGTCGGGTTCAACGCATGGAAGCAGGATGCAATCCTGCGGTCTGCGGTGCAACGCGAAGGCGGCGCATGGGTTGCAGAACGGGCGCTCAGGCTGGGCGAGTCGGTGGGCAGCGAGCCCATGCAGTTGCTGGCCGATCAGGCCAATCGCCACCAGCCACAGTTGCGCACCCACGACCGGTTTGGCCAGCGCATCGATACGGTTGACTACCACCCGGCCTATCATGAACTGATGGCGATGGCCTTCGACGGCGGGCTGCATTCACTCGCCTGGAATGAGCGGCGCGACGGTGCTCATGTGGCCCGTGCTGCCCTCAACTACTTGTGGAACCAGGCCGAGAACGGCACCTCCTGCCCCATCACCATGGCCTTTGCGGCCGTGCAGGTGATGCGTCACGAACCGCAACTCGCGGCCGAGTGGGAACCGAAAATGCTTGCCGATGCCTATGATCCGCGCGCTTTGCCTCTGTCGCAAAAGCATGCCGTGATTATTGGCATGGCCATGACGGAAAAACAAGGTGGCTCGGATCTGCGCAGCACGCAGACCGTTGCCACGGTGCTGGCGGATGGCGCTTATGCGCTTGAAGGCCACAAGTGGTTTTGCTCGGCACCGATGTGCGATGCCTTCTTCACGCTGGCGCGCACGGCCGCCGGGATCAGCTGCTTTCTCGCGCCACGCATGCTGGTCGACGGCACCCGCAACGGCATTCAAATTCAGCGCCTGAAGGACAAGTGCGGTAATCGCTCCAACGCATCGGCCGAGATCGAGTATCACGGCACGTGGGCGCGCCGGGTGGGCGAGGACGGGCGCGGCATCGCCACCTTGATAGAAATGGCGCAGCTGACCCGTTTCGATATCGTGGTGATGACTGCCGGCATGATGCGCGGCGCGCTCAATCAGGTGCTGCACCATTGCCAGTATCGCAGCGCTTTTGGTAAACGTCTGGTGGAGCAGCCGCTGATGCAGAACGTGCTCGCCGACCTGGTTCTCGAATCCGAAGCCGCGACTCTTCTGGCGTTCCGTCTGGCCGGTGCGCTGGATCGCTCAACGCGCGACCCGCGCGAACGGCTGCTGACGCGCATCCTGACCCCGGTGGCGAAATACTGGCTCGCCAAGCGCAACCCCGCGTTCATGGCTGAGGCGATGGAATGCATGGGCGGCAACGGTTATGTCGAAGAAGGGCCGCTGGCTCGCCTTTATCGCGAGGCGCCGTTGAACAGCATGTGGGAAGGCAGCGGCAACGTGGCCTGCCTCGACGTGCTCCGCTCAATGCAGAAACAACCCGACAGCATGGCGGTGCTGCTCGCCGAGATTCGGGCCGGCGCCTCCGGCGACCGGCGTCTTGCCAGTTTTGCCGATGCCATCGAGACGCAGCTTGCCAGAACCGATGGCATCGAGCAGCGTGCGCGGCGCATCGTCGAAATGGTGGCACTGGCGATGCAGGCCAGTCTCATGGCGCAGCATTCCTCGCCCGCGGCGGCCGATGCCTTCGTCGGTTCGCGCATTGAAGGCAACTGGGGACATGTTTTCGGCACCCTGTCCGCCGGCGCGCGCTGTGACGAGATCATCGCGCACGGCGCGCTGAATCAGGATTGATCCAGCGTGGGTCTGTAACCAATGACAACCACTGGCGTGGCTGCTCAGTTATTCAACAGCAGCAACGCGCGATCGAGCATGAAGGTGAATGACTCGCCCAGCACATCCCAGGCGGGGTTGGGACGCTTGCCGCTGCGGTGAAGTTCGTAGTAGTAGGCGGTATTGCAAGCCAAGCGATAGCCGGCGAGTGCGCGATACCAGTTGAGGTCCGACAGGTCGAGCGCTGATCGTTGTGCGTAGGCGGCGGCCAGCTCTTCCGACGTCGGGTGCCAGCCCATATTGGCGCGCCGCATCGGTCCCCAACTTGTCTCGTCATACATCATGCACAGCATGCCAAGATCCAGAAGAATCGGGCCCAGGGTCGTGCTTTCCCAATCAACCACGCCGCTCAGACGACCCCGGTCATGCAGCCAGTTGTTGGAATAGTAGTCGCCATGCACAATGCCGACGACGCAACTTTGCGGCATGGTCTCATGCAACAGCGCGTTGACCCGCATGCCCTTGCCGACCCAGTCAGTGTCGGTCGACTTGTGCAGCACCTTGACCCAGTGATCGATTTCCTGCGGCAGCAGCCGCGGCGTGCTCCATCCCTTCAGCTCGTTGATGCCGTCAATGGCGTGAATCCGCACCAGGACGTCGATCGCCTGGTAAAAAATCTTCCCCGAATCCCTGCTGCCGGGACCAGCGCCCGGAAGAAAAATGTCCGGGAACGACACCCCGCTCACGCGCGACATCACCAGATAATGCGAGCCGAACCATTTTTCATCGTCGGACCATTTTTTTGGCAGCGGAACCGGAATGTCATGCGCCGCCATGATTTGCAGCAAGGGCACCTGGCGCAGTACATCGAAATTGCCGATCGGCCTTACGCCGGGTGGCGGAACCTTCAGCACCAGGCGCTCGGACACGTTGCCGGGAACAGCCAGATCAAAGCCGATGGTGACGCCTGAATGCCCGCCCAGCGAGCCGACCTTGCTGATGACCGCCCCCGCCCCGTAATGCGCCAGGGCCCAGGTTTCCAGTTGCCCGGTTAGTGGTTCGATGGGGCTCACAGGGTTTTCTGATCAATGTCCGGCAGCGAGTCGCGCAGTTCGCGCCGCAGAATCTTTCCGCTCGCGGTTTTCGGCAGACTCTCCACAAAGGTCACCACCGCCGGCACTTTGTAGCGCGCCAGACGCTGCGTGCAGAACTCGCGAATTTCGTCGCGCGTGAGTTGATGGCCGCCGGTCACGACGATGAAGGCGCCGACACTTTCACCACGATAGCTGTCGGCAATGCCGACCACGGCACACTCCGATACCGCCGGATGTTCATACAGCACATCTTCCACTTCCCGTGGCCAGACCTTGAAGCCGGAAGCATTGATCTGGTCCTTCTTGCGGTCGACGATGTAGAACCAGCCCTGCGCGTCCATGAAGCCGATATCGCCGGTGAGGAATCCATGCTCGGTAAATGCATTGGCGGTTTCTTCCGGCTGGTTCCAGTATCCGGCCGCGACCTGCGGACCAATAATCGCCAATTCGCCAAGCGTGCCGACCGCGACCGGCTGGCGTGCATCATCCAGAATCGGAACATCGGTACCGGGCACCGGCAGGCCGACGGCGAGCGTGCCGGTGGCCGCATCGACCGCCGCCAAATGCCGCCGCGGCGTGATGTGGGTGGGGCCGGTGGCCTCGGTCAGCCCGTAGATGCCGAGGATGCGATGGCCAAATGCCTTTTGAAAGCGGTCCACGATCGCGGCCGGAAGCGGCGCGCCGCCGGAATAGATCTTCGACAGGCTGCGCAGGTCGTCGCCCGCATCCGCGGTCGAATTAAGCAATGCAATAAATGCGGTGGTCGGGCCGATCGTGTACGTCGCCCCGGTTTCGCGAACCGCGTCGCGGAACACCCTGGCGTCGAACCGGTAGGTGAGGACCAGCGTCGCCGGCAGGCACAGCGCCACGGCGAGGTAGGCGATCATTCCCGTCACATGCATCAACGGCGCGATGGCGATGATCACATCGTCCCTGGTCAGCGCCATCCAGTGCAGATAGGTTTCGACGCTTTGCACCATGTTGGCATGCGTGATCATGACACCCTTGGCCGGCCCGGTCGTTCCCGAGGTATAGATCAGCGTGGCGACATCCTGTCCGCCCGGATTGGCGCGACCGCGGGGCTCCCTGCCCATGTAGCGGGCGACCAGTTTTTCGAAACTTTCGGAAACGAGTTGCCCGGCGCCTCCTTCCACATCCACCGCGTCGTCCTGAAGGTATTCGGCATGTTGTCCGAATATGCGGACATCGTTGCGCGACTGGTAGGCGCGCGCATTGCAGATCAATATTTGCCTGACGCCAGCTTCGTGCGCTGTTTTTTTCGCCATTTCAAGCTTTTCATCACAATGGCAGACCAGCACGCGCGCGCCGCTGTCGGTCAGCACTGCGTGCAATTCGCGCGCCTGGTACATCGGATTGACAGTGACCACGATGCCGCCCAGTTTCCAGGCGGCGAGGGATGCGATGACAAACTGGGGAACATTCTGCAAATAGATCGCGACCCGGTCACCGGGCGTGAAGCCATCCTCTTCAAGCGCGCAGGCCAATGCATCGCTGGCCTTGTCCAGCTCGGCCATGGTCAGCGCCGCATCGAAATAGCGGATGGCGGGATGTGTCGGAAACCCCCGCGCGGCGTGGCGGAAGCCGGTCACCACCGAATCATGCCTGGGCTGGACGATTGACGGAACTCCCGCGTCGTACAACGCCAGCCAGGGCCGGGCCGCGTCATGAAGTGTCATCTCTCTTGCTCCGCTCAGAGGAACCCGTAAGGCTTGTAGGCGCCGAACACATAATGTTCGAAATGTGCCATGCCGCGAGCGCCATCCGGTCCGCTGAGAAAACTCGGAAACTCGGTCTGGCCGAAACGCTTGGCGACGGGAATGTGCGCCGGCCCGGTGGCAAGCAGATGTTTCGCCGACGGGTAGCGGTCGTGTTGGATGATCGGCCCGATCCCTCGGTAGACGCCGGGCCGGTCGCCGTCATGCCAGCCGCCGCTGTAGCCACTGCCCTGGACATCGGCAGCGGTGCCAGCGGATTTGAATTCGTACTGATGGGTCTTGCCGTGCTCGTCGCGCAAGCTGAAACGCCCGCCGATTACGTTCTGCGTGCCGGGCGAATATTCCAGATCATGCTTGACCGCGACCAGCCTGACGCGGCCATCGTCGAAATCCAGCGCGCCTTCGAAGTCCAGCGTCGATCCATCTTCCGCTTCGTGGGTATGGAAAAAACCGCTATGCCCTTCCACCTCGAATGGCACCCAGATGCGGAAACGTCGCGCATCATCGCTATCGGCTTCGCCGGGAGCGCCCTTGCTCGGCGTGCGCGGCCCCATGCTGGCGCGTATGCCCCACGAATGGTCGCGCATGGCATACCAATCCGACACCGCAACGCTGACGCCATCAAGGACGATGCTGCCGTTGCTGCGGCAGATTTGCGTGTAGCGCAGGATGTCGTTGATCAACCGACCATAACGCCAGTGGCGATACGGACTCTCGAGATAGGGCTGGGCGATGCTGGTGAATTCGAGATCAAACGCCAACCCGGTCGGCGATTCGTCCAGCTTGATCCGCGCCAGCTTCATCGGCGCAGCGAACTGCACGCTGAGGGGGCCGATGGCAAGGTCCGAGTGGCGCGGCCGCAAGGCGCGCGAGAAGCGGCAGGAACGCTGTTCACCGCCGCGCGCAATGCTGGCGAAGCCGTCGATGACGTTGGTGTTGGGATGCAACCGCATGCCGACCGCCAGATACCAGTCCTCGGCATAGGTTGAAAAATAATAGCCATCATTGAAGTGCACGTCGGACGTCGCCAGCACGTTGAACGGCGT
>JAYUFR010000055.1:0-6931 GCA_043738625.1 Sterolibacteriaceae bacterium | reverse complement strand
GCTTGCTTGATCGCCATTTCGGCAATCGCCTTGCCGGCATCCACATGCTGATTGAGCCAGATTTCGAAAGGGTCGCGCACCACGCCAGAGACGAGCTTCACTGCTTCGCGCGAGTTGAGCTTTTCCTTTACCTGGCCCTGAAACTGCGGATCGAGCAGGCGTGCGGAGAGGACAAAGGCCATCTTTCCACAGACGTCATCCTGTTGCAGTTTGACGCCACGCGGCAGCAATGCGTGGTGTTCGACGAAAGACTTGACTGCATCGAACACGCCCGCACGCAGTCCGGATTCGTGCATGCCGCCGGCAACGGTGGGTATCAGGTTTACGTAGGATTCCGATGCTACCGCTTCTGCAAACCACCCAAGCGCCCAGGCGGCGCCTTCACCCTCGGCAAAATCGCTGTCAGTGT
The DNA here is from genome assembly GCA_043738625.1 of Sterolibacteriaceae bacterium. Lineage (GTDB taxonomy): Bacteria > Pseudomonadota > Gammaproteobacteria > Burkholderiales > Rhodocyclaceae > JANYCD01. The sequence continues at coordinate 6,522 of JAYUFR010000055.1, read as the reverse complement.
TTCCGGCATACTTTTCCGCGGCATAGATCGTGGCTGCCGGCTCGCTTTCGCCCGCCAGTTCGGCCAGGTATCCGGTCAGCCCATCCGGGTACGACCAGGTGCGCGTCTGTGTAGTGCCATCCGCCAACTCGGTGTCGAGGAACACCTTTACTCCAGGCAACAGCACGGCTTTCGAGCGCAGCAGACGCTCCAGTTCAGCGGCCGGCACCTTTGCAGAATCAAAGTACTTCGGGTCTGGCCACACGCGCACACGGGTACCGCTGACGCGGCCACAATTGCCGATTGCCTTCAATTCGCTGACTTTTTCTCCACCATCGGCGAAATCGACCGACCAGATTTTTCCGTCGCGACGTACTTCGACCGATACCTTGGTAGACAGTGCGTTGGTGACCGCCACCCCAACGCCATGCAACCCGCCTGAAAATGCATAGGCGGATTTCCCGGAACGCTTGTCGAACTTGCCTCCGGCATGGAGCCGGGTAAAGGCGAGTACGACTACCGCTACCTTTTCTTCCGGATGTGGCCCGACTGGAATCCCGCGCCCATCATCAGTGACCGAGACGGAACCATCAAGATGGAGCAGCACATGAATACTGGCTGCGTAACCACCCAGAGCTTCATCGGCAGCGTTGTCGATGACCTCCTGGATGATGTGCGCTGGCGAATCGGTGCGGGTATACATGCCCGGACGCTCGCGCACCGGCTCCAGTCCTTTGAGGACACGGAAAGAAGATTCGTCGTAGCGGTCGTTGCTCATGGGTTAAGGTTGTTTTCCTGACGACAAGCCTCGGCGGCGCAGCGCGGAGGAGAGGCATTCCCCTGTCGCACTGAAACAGCCGCAGTGGGTTTGACTGCCTTCATTATCTTGTGTGAGTACAGTCAGGCCGCATTATAGATACGGCGTGGATCCGTCAGCTATCGACGCTGTAGGCTGTCTTCATGCGTTGGCGCCTATTGCCATTGCCGAGAAATTTGCGCAACTGTTCCATCCATGGTTCCGTACAGGTTCTGACATTCGCGTCATTTTCCAGAATGCCCTGGATCAGTTCACGTTTATGGTTCAACTCGGACTGGGACAAGGCTGCGTTATCTTCCTCTTTCGGGAGTTTGCTGCGCAACGCGGTAACCGATTTCTCAAGCCCAACCAGGCGTTCCCAGTCGTGCGCATGGGCTGCTTCAACCATGCGCATTGAGAGCGCGCTCATTTCTTCGTAGATTTCAATTTGGGTGGGCATGGGAACATGGTACCGGCCAAGGCCGCGCCAATTCCCCGAAAGAACGGCAGGTTCCCCAGTCTTTTCCACCGGCGGGTGAACCCATCGCAAATGTTGGAGTATTTGTTAACCGATTGTATTTTATCGATATTATGAATACCTACTGCGCCAAGCCATGCTCGACCCCATAGCGAATCAGTTCTGCTGTGGTTTCGAGGCGCATTTTTTCCAGCAGTCGTTTGCGGTATTCGCTGACCGTCTTGACACTGAGACGCAGCTCATCGGCGATCTGGGTAATGGTTTTGCCTGACGAAATGCACGACAACACCTGATATTCGCGGTCCGTGATGCGCTCGTGCGGCAGTTTTTCACCATCATCGGAGATTGCCGCTGCGAGATGTTCTGCCAGCGTCGGACTGATGAATCGTTTGCCGCCTGCCACTTGCCGTATCGCAGTCACCAGAAGTTCAGGGGCGCTTTGTTTGGTCAGATAACCCGCGGCGCCGGATTTGATGGCGCGTATCGCGTAGTGTTCCTCCGGATGCATGCTGAGGATCAGTACCGGCAGACGGGGGAACTCCTTCTTGAGTTGCTTTAGTGTGTCGATACCGTTGCGATTGGGCATCGACACATCAAGCAGGAACACATCCCAGCGCTGATGGCGTGCCAGACGCAATGCCTCGACCCCATCCTCGGCTTCGCCGGCGACGACGAGGTCCTCGGTCTCGGAAAGAATCTGTTTCAGACCTTGTCGCACGATGGCATGATCATCGGCAATCAGAACGTGTATTTTTCGGGCCATGGTGAGATCTTAAAAAAGATTCTGCTGAGGTTCTGCTTCAGTACGTTCAGATTCAACGCTCTGCTTCAGTGGCAACTGAATGACCAAATGGGCCCCGCCCAACTCGGATGGCTCAATGCGGAATTCTCCATTGAGACTGCGGGATCTTTCACGAATGCCACGCAAGCCGAAGGATTTTGATTTGTTCATATCGGCTTCCGAAATGCCACGACCATTGTCGCGGATTTCGAGAACGATATGTCGACCTTCGCGCTGCAGCCGCAGTGCGACCAGCGATGCGTGGGCATGCTTGGCAATGTTGGTGAGGGCCTCTTGTACGATGCGGAACAATGCGAGTGAAGTACGGTCGTCGACATCAACGATTTCAGCGTAGTGAACACGACAGGGAATTCCGGTACGTTGGGCGAAGTCTTCCGCCTGGCTTTCAAGAGCCGCCAGCAGACCAAATTCCTTGAGAATGCCGGGGCGCAGCTCACGTGCCACGCGGCTTGCTGTTCCCATTGCCTGATTGAGCAAGGCCTGAATCGAACGCAGCTTGTCGCGCAGACCAAGCTGTGCTTTGGGTAACTTTCCGGCCAACAGTGCCGCTTCAATTTTTATCCCGACGAGGATGCTACCCAATTCATCGTGAATGTCGCGGGCAATTCTTTCGCGCTCTTCTTCCTTCGCAGCTTCGAGATACGCGGATAGTTCGGAGAGTTGTTCGCGCGAACGCCGCAATGTTGCCTCGGTCTCTTTGCTGCGCGTGATGTCGCTGGCGATCCCGTGCCAGTGTATGGTTCCGTCATTGAAACGTTGCGGTACGGAATGCAGGTTGACCCATCTGGGTTTGAGTCGATTGCGAGCGCGAATGCGGCCTTCCCAGTTGAGGGTGGACAAGGTCGCTGCGGATTCGGTGATAGCCGTTTTAAAGGTTGCTCGATCATCCAGTTCGATGGCACCGAAAAAATTTTCAAAAGAAGATGTCAATAATTGCGCCCGGATGCCGATCAATTTGTAGCCGCCTTCGCTGGCATACAGAAATCGCAACGTTCCACTGCGGTTGCGTTCGAGCTGGAACACCATTCCGGGAAGATTGACCGCCAATCCGCGGAAGCGGTCCTCGCTATCCCGAAGGAGCGCGAGCGCTGCTCGATGGTCGGCCCGCTGTCGCGCTTCACGTACCTCGCGCTCAATCACCAGCGCAAGTCGAGCCGGTTGATCGCGGCGCAGGCAATCGCGGACGCCGGCTTTCATCGCAATGATCGCCGGCCGTTCAAGCGAGGAGTCGGTCAGGGTGATAACGGGAATATCCAGTTCACAGTCGCGCATCGTGCGAACAACCTTGTGCGGCGACAGTCCGGGAATGGCGCTGGCGCAAAGCAGCGCATCCCAACGCTGGGTGGCGAGCTCTTCACGAAGTGCGACCAGGTTTTTCACCTGTTCAATCTCGGGACGATGGCCGGATATGGAAAGACGCTGGCGCAGAATGGAAAGACCATCCTCGCTGCGGTCAACCAGCAGCAATCTCAGCTTGGAGTTCTTTGCCTTTGACGAAACAACCATTGCATCGCAGATCAGCACCCAAAAATCAGGAGGGCAGTTTAGCGGAAAGCTGGATGGCCGGTATAATTCGGCCCGGTTTGTGTCTTGTCACGCGCCGGCTTAGCTCAGTTGGTAGAGCAACCGCCTTGTAAGCGGTAGGTCGTCAGTTCGATTCCGACAGTCGGCACCAGTTGCGAGACAAGTACCCAAAAAAAGCCCGTCCAAAGACGGGCTTGATGGCCATTTGTGACGTTCGAAGAAATGAATTATTTCTTTTTCTTGCCGGCAACCGCAGCTTTGAAGCCGGAGCCAGAAGAGAACTTGGGCACAGTGGTGGCCGGAATCTTGATCGTTTCGCCAGTCTGAGGATTCTTGCCGGTGCGGGCTGCACGCTTGGATGATTTGAAAGTACCAAAGCCAACCAGTGTGACGGTGTCGCCCTTGGACACGGCTTTAACCACCGCGCCAGTAACGGCATCCAGCACCTTGCCCGCGGCGGCCTTGCTGATGTCGGCTTCTTTGGCGGCTATTTCGATCAGTTCCGCTTTGTTCATGTCTTGTCCTTTCGAGTTGGTCAAGGCCAGTTGGCCTGAACGGATTTTAACCACGCCCAAGCCTGTGTTGGCAAGTGTCTACGGCAATTTATTCATCGTTCAGACAAAAAAATCTGGCCAATTCTTCGCATAATTTGTGTGCCTGCGTCGACTGGATAATAGTCATCACAGCCCTTGACCATGTTGGTGCGTTGGCCTAGAATCCCGGCTCCAGTCGCGGGGTGGAGCAGTCTGGCAGCTCGTCGGGCTCATAACCCGAAGGTCGCAGGTTCAAATCCTGCCCCCGCAACCAACAAAGACAAGGGCTTAGCTTCGGCTAGGCCCTTTGTGTTTTAGTCGTTGCCCCGGTTACCATTCGCTTAATATCAGAAACGGTCACACGTGCGGCATACGGATGCCATGTGTCCGAAGCGAACCTCTGTATCGCTGCACCATCAGAGAGCAATCACATGGAGGTGATTAAGTCACTGCTGCAAACGGTGTTCAAAGGCAGTACACGGTGCTTTACTTGGCCAAGACTTCGCTATCTTTTCTATGCTGCGATTGACTGTCGCGTGCCTTGTATTCACTTACCCGCACAATATTGACGGGTATGGCCGACATCCGCGGCATCGAATTCAGTGGTTCAACATTGCGGTCAGTGGAGATGAGCATATTGGTTGAAGCTCCGTGCGTCGCCGTATCCATGGACTCGCCCGGCAGCGGCCCCCAGGCATGTGCCATCGATACCACTCCACGCCGCAGTGTCGGATCAGCCTGGACAATCGCCGAGATTTGCGCGTGATCGGAAGTGATCTGGATACGGTCCCCGCTGGTCAGCCCATCGGCCGCAAGATCCTCAGGATTCAGATACGCCGGATTAAAGGGATTGCGCTTGCGCGTCGTCGGCAGGAACATACCGATCGTGTTGTAGAAATCCCGCATCCGTCGCGAAGAGAGCAGATGAGTGAACTGCTTTCCATTGTTTGCTTTCAACTCTGTCGCCAGCTCCGCGAGTTCCATGGAGACGTCTTCCGGAATCACATCGAAGGTTGCTGTTGATTCGGCTCTGGGCGGTAACACCGTGGTCTGCGCCTCGTAATAGATCTTCCCCGACCGATGGGTCTTGATTTCGTCCAGCGGGGCCAGCGGATGCTGGGTGCGCATGGCAAGCAGTTCATCGTTGGTTGGACCTTTGTCCATGTCCAGCACATGGCCGGAGAAGGTCATGGTCTTGCCCAGACGTTTGGCCAGTGCCCAGAAGAAATACCATTCTTCGATGACTTCCGATCCTTTGGGCGGTTTGAGCAAGGCAGGAGCGTATTGCACCCACGGTTCGCGGAAGAAGGCGAAGCCGTAGGCGCTCACCGGCAGGTCGGAACGCTCGTATTGCAGCAGAGGCGGAAAGATGTAATCGGCCAGCCGGGCCGTGTTGGTCATGTAGGGCTCTACCGAGACCTTGAGCTCAAGGGCATCGAAGGCGCGCTGCATCTTTTTCTGGTCCGGCATCAGGTTGGCCAGGTTGCCACCGCACGAGATCAGGCATTTCACCTGTCCGGGGCCGGGAGTGAGGATTTCATCAGCCAGGGTGCCGGTGGTCTTTTCGCCGCCGATCGAGCCAACACCGCGAATCCGGCTGGGAGGGACTTTCCATGAAGTGCGTGGTGGCGGAATCACTTCGGCACGGAAGGGACCCGAGGGCACCATCATGTCGACGCTCAGCACCTTGTCGCCCGGACGCAGGAAACGACCGCAGATGACATTGAGACAATCGGCCAAATGTTGCATGAGATTGGAGTGTGGCGCCATGCTGGGGCCGGTACCGGTATAGACGGCGCCTTGCTTGGAGTCGCGGGCGAAGAGTTCAGCCACGCGGCGCAGGTCGCCAGGCTGAAGGCCTGCGCGGGCTTCGACGGCTGCTTCGGTGAACGGGGCGACCGCCTCACGTAACGACTTCACGGCGGCTACACCGACGTAGCGTTCGCAGAACTCTTTGTCTTGCCAGCTTTCGCTCAATACCAGGCGGATGAGGCCAGCCAGGATCATGGCGTCGTGGCCCGGCAGGGGCTGAATGAGGACGTCGGCGTGAGTGGCGGTCTCGGTGCGTCGGGGGTCGATGACGATAACCTTCAAGCCACGAGCACGTTCTGCGTTGAGATTATTGGTCGGCTGTGACGCCAGCATGCCAAGCAGGCCGTGAGACAGCAGTGGGTTGGAGCCGAGCAGAAGAATCACGTCGGCCTGGGCGAGCTGCAAATTGCCTCCGGCCCAACCGCCGATGCGCTCGAAGGACAGGGTCTTCGCGGATTGGTCGATGGTGTAGGAAGTGAATCGCGAACGCGAGCCGATTGCTTCGAGGAAGCTCGCCTGCATCGTTACAGCGGTGGAGTTGAATATCGAACCATTGCCAAAGTACACTCCGATAGCGTCGGGGCCATCGCGTTCGATC
>JAYUFR010000054.1:0-19659 GCA_043738625.1 Sterolibacteriaceae bacterium | reverse complement strand
CTCGGCGCTTCTTGCGGGACGTTGTGGCCCACGCCCGGCAAGATGCGGTGGAACCTTTCCGCGCCGAACCTGTTGGCTTGTGCCGTTGCATCGGCTGCAGAGCGCACACCATCATTGGCGCCATCGAATGTGATCGCCGGTACGGTGATCGTGGGTTGCGCCGCCAGTTGCGCTTCGATTGACGCGAATGCGGGGTCTCCAGGTGCCAGACCAAAGCGATGCCGGTAGGAATGGATCACCACGTTCACGAAGTCGGGGTTGTCGAAAGCTGGTGCGCTGAGCTCGTAAATAGCGTCGTCGAAACTCCAGGTGGGCGACCACAGCTGCCACAGCAAGCGATTGAAGTCCCGTCGATGCAGTTCCAGCCCTGCTCGCCCCCGCTCCGTGAGAAAGTAATACTGGTACCAAAGACTCTGCTCGTTGCGCGGCTGGTCAGGCTGCATCGCCCGGGCTCGGTCCTGGATGTTGTAGCTGTTGCAGGAGACAAGACCGGCGCACCGGTGCGGCCATAACGCAGCGACGACGCAGGCGGCACGGCCACCCCAGTCGTATCCCGCCAGCACGGCCCTCGGCACTGCCAGCGCGTCCATCAGCGCGAGCAGGTCGGCGCCCAGCGCGGCCTGCTCGCCCGACCTGGGTGTTGCACCATCGAGAAAACGCGTTGGCCCGAAGCCGCGCAGGAAGGGAACGATAACCCTGCAACCCGCATCGGCCAGCCGAGGCGCAACGTCTGAATAAGCATGGACATCGTACGGAAAGCCATGCATGAGGAACACGGCACTCCCCGTTGGCGGCCCAGCTTCGTAATAGGCGACCGACAGGGCGCCCGCGATCACCTTTTTTAGGGGGAGCAAGGGGAGGTCGGCGCCCGGGGGACGGCTATGGGGTCGATTGGCTATTGCACCTGGATATGGGCTTCACGCACGGTAGCCTCGACACGCGCCAGTTCGTCGTTGACAACCTTGCGGAACTCGGCCGGCGTGGTTTCACCCATCAGAGCCGGGTTGTAGCCCAAATTCACAAGGCGTTCACGCACCGCGGGGTCAGCAAGTGTCTTGTTGATCGCGGCGTTTAGCATATCCACGCGGTCCTGTGGCGTGCCGGGCTCTACGTAGATGCCAAAAAAGAACGGCGCAAAGATGCCCTTCAGTTCGGGTATGCCAAGGTCTGGAATTGCAGGAGCATCCGGATACAGGGGTGATCTTTGATCAGCAAGAGTTGCCAGCACCTTTATTTTCCTGTCGGTCACAAAGCCTCTCATGCTGCCCATTTCGTTCACGAAAACGCCCACGTCCCCCGCCATCAAGGCGGTGAGAACTGGGGCCGTACCCGCTGGATACGGAATATGGACCATCTCTATTCCAGTCGCCAGGCGCAGGCGCTCGGTTGTCAGGTGGGCGATGGTACCGACTCCGGCACTGCCATAGTTGATCTTGCCCGGATTCTTCTTGGCGTATTCGATCAACTCCTTGACAGAGTTCACGGGTAGTTTGTTGCTGGCGAACAGCCCAAGCGGAGCCTGCACCACGCGGGCGACCGGAACCAGATCTTTGCGGATGTCGAAGTTGGTGGTCTTGTTGAGAACCTGCTCAATGATCACGCCGTTGGCCAGAAATAGAAGGTTGTATCCATTCGACGGAACAGCCTGCGCGCTGCGAACGGCGATCATGCCGTTGGCGCCCGGCTTGTTGGTTGCAATCACAGGTTGGCCCAGTTGACGGGACAGGCCTTCGCCAACGATCCGTGCGACGTTGTCCGTCGCGGCGCCGGGGCCAAACGGGATGATGAGATTGAACGGCTTGCTGGGGAACTTTTCTTGCGCGGAAACCGGAATGAATGCCGGGCCGAAGGCAATGCCGGCGGCCAGAAGGGTCCGGGCGGCGTGACTGAGTATTTGTTTGAACATGGTTGTCTCCTTCATTCAAGGTGGTTCGCGGCCAGCTCGGCCGCAGTGGTGGTTTCGTATTCTTCCAGGTCGGGTTCGCGCGTGAACGACCAATAGTCCAGCAGGCGCCAGGGGCTGTTGATGATGATGCGGCCCTGGGCGTTCTTGTACCAGGAATGTACGCTCGGGTGGCTCCAGACGAAGTTGGCGAGTTCCTCGTCGATGCGGTGGTTGTAGCGGTTGAACACGTCGCGACGAACGCGCATGGTCCCCAGGCCGCGATCTGCCATCTGCTTGATGCATCCTATCGCGTACCGTACCTGGCATTCAGCCAGGAAGGTAAAGCTGCCACCATGGCCCAAACCGGTATTTGGCCCGTATAGAACGAACATGTTGGGGAAGTCCGGCGCCGTAATACCGAGGTAGGCGCGAGGGTCGTTGTCGCCCCATATCTGGCGAACCGTTTTGCCGCCCATTCCCGTGATCTGCATGGGCCAAAGCATGCGGCCGGCCATGAATCCTGTTGCCATGACGATGACGTCCGCAGGGGTGAATTGCCCGTCGCTCGTGTAGATACCATCGGCGCCGATCCGAGTGATGCCATCGGTGATCAAGCGGACGTTGTCACGCCGCAGCATCTTGAACCAGCCCGGGTCCGCAAGAACGCGCTTGCCGTAGGGGGGGTAGTCCGGAATCGCCTTGGACAGAAGATCGTCGCGGCCCTCGAGCTCGCTGGAGATATAGCGCTCCATGGCCTGTCGGATCCGGTCGCTCTTCTCGTTGATCGAGCGTGGATCACCCTTCCATTGCGGGTCGATGCGCAGGGCAGGATACAGGCCATCCGCGAAACCCCAGAAGAGCTGGAAGCGGTACCAAGCGGCATAAAAGGGCACATGGTGCAACGCCCACTTCATTCCGGAGCTGACCTCGCGGTGGATATTGGGGCTGCGGACAACCCATGCGCCGGAACGTTGAAACACAGTGAGCGCTTCGACGGTAGGAGCGATCGCCGGGCCGACCTGCACTGCGCTGGCACCTGATCCGATCAAGGCCACCTTTTTGCCGCGAACATCCATGCCTTGCTGCCATTGCGCCGTATGCACTACCTGGCCTTTGAACTCTGACAGTCCCGGAAGGTCGGGGATGGATGGTCGATTCAACTGGCCTACCGCGCAAATCAGGGCGTTTGCGCGCGTTGTGCTTTCCCGGCCGTTGTTGTCCCGGTGTCGAACGCTCCATTCCCCACGCAACTCATCGAAATCAGCGCTCAGCACTTCGCAGCCAAAGCGCACACGCTGGCGGATCGCGTATTTGTCAGCGCAATGTTCGAAGTATTGGAGGATGGATGCGCGGCGCGAGTAGTAATTCGGCCAGTCGTTGTTCGGCTCAAACGAATATTGGTAAAAGTGATTGGGCGTGTCTACCGCGCAGCCGGGGTACCGGTTCTCCCACCACGTGCCGCCGACGTTGTCGTCTTTCTCCAGGATGTCGAATGAAATACCTGCTTCCTGCAGCTTGATGCCCGCCAGGATGCCCGATACCCCGGCTCCGACAACCAGCGCGCGGAAGCGCCCTCTGGCGGCGCGTTTGGCAGGTGGGAGTTCTTCCGGCTGCTCCAGAACCTCGACCCCCATCTGCGTGCGGATCATAGGCTCGTATTCGGGGTTGACCGTTTCGCCGACGGCGGCGCTGAGCATGCGCTGCATCAAGTCGCGCGAAACCGGAACAGCAGCGCGGCCGCCGAGATACGCACGCATGGCGTCCACCATCCGTCCACGCAATCGCATCTTGATGTCTTCCGGCAAACGCTCGGAATAATCCCAAGGTCCCTGCACGTACGGCGCGACTTCATCGACAAGCGTGGCATCGCCCGTGAGGTGCACCAGCGACATCGCGAGCGGCACGATGTGCAACTCGTTGACAACATCACGCAGGAACTCATCGGTGATGGGTTCGGAGTGGGTAGCCGTGAATTCGCGGGTTGTGCTGGGATTCGGCAAAATACTATTTCGTCTCAAAAGGAAAGAAGCGCGGAATAAGCGCAGCCAAGGGTCGGAATGGTAGAGGGCGGGTAGCAGCCCGACAAATCAAATAATCTTAGGGATTGTTCAAGCGCTTTTTTGGCAAGGCCTCTTTCTGATGTCAGCCAGCCATTCTTCAACCAAACTGAATTTTCCATAATATTATTTGACTTGTTGGATGCGGCATGGATCATTAGCATCGGCGCTTGTTTCTCACTTCTTGGCCTGGCAGCATGGAATTTTCACTCTCTCCCGAGCAATCCGAGATCAAGCGCAGCGTCGAGGCCATCTGCAGTAACTACGACCTGAACTACTGGGGCAATCTCGACCGGGAGGAGCAGTTCCCCGAGGCCTTCTTTCAGGACATGATGAAAGGTGGCTATACAGCCATCACGTTGCCGGAAGAGCATGGCGGGTCCGGTCTGGGCATTGGAACCGCGGCCGTGGTGATGCAGACCATCGCCGAATCAGGTGCCGGCATGAGCGGCGCGTCTACGGTCCACTCCTATGTTTTCATCCCCAAGGCTATCGCCATCCATGGAAGCGTGGAGCAGAAGGCCCGCATGCTGCCGCCTCTCATCAGCGGAGTGGAACGTGCGTGCCTGGGCATAACCGAGCCGGACGCTGGAATCGACACTACCCGCCTGCGTTACCGCGCTGTCAAGAAGGACGGCCACTATGTGTTCACGGGAGAGAAAGTGTGGCCCACCATGGGAAGCACCGCCGACCGCATATTGCTGGTCGCGCGTACCACGCCCATCGAGGAGTGCAAGCGCCCGATCGATGGTTTGAGCCTGTTCTATACCAAGCTCGACCGCCGTTATGTCGAGGCGCGCAAGATCGCCAAGCTGGGCCGCAACACCATGGAGTCGTGCCAGCTGCACTTCGAGGGCATGCCCATTCCCGAAGAAGACCGCATCGGCGTGGAAGGCAAGGGCCTTTACTATCTGTTCGATGGATTGAACCCTGAGCGCATCATGGTGGCAGCGGAGGCCATCGGCCTGGCGCGCTGCGCCCTGCGCCTGGCCACCAACTATGCGAAGGAGCGGGTGGTATTTAATCGCCCCATCGGCCAGAACCAGGGCGTGCAGCACCCACTCGCCGAGAGCTGGATGAAAGTGGAAACGGCCAACCTGATGATGCACAAGGCTGCCTGGCTCTATGACAAGGGCCAGGAATGCGGCGCAGAAGCCAATACGGCCAAGTACATGTGCTCGGAGGCTGCGTTTGAGGCCTGCACGCGCGCGCTGATGACCTTTGGCGGGTATGGTTACGCCAAAGAGTTCCATGTTGAGCGTCTCATGCGCGAGGCGTTGCTGACGCGCATTGTGCCGGTCAGCCCCAACCTGGTTATGTGTTACATAGCCGAGCGAGTGCTCGGCCTGCCAAAGTCCTACTGATGCCTTCGATCCAACCGATTCGCTCCTTCATGTTCGTGCCCGGCCACCGGGCAAACATGATCGACAAGTGCGCCGGTTCCGGCGCCGACGCCGTCATCCTGGACCTCGAGGACAGCGTGCCGGAGCCCGACAAGGCCGCGGCGCGTGAGCTGGTCGCCAGCAAGCTCGAGCAGTTGGTGCAAGCCGGCCAGCGCGTGTACGTGCGCATCAATCGCTCCCGCCACCTGTACAGCTTCGAGGACGTGATGGCGGTGGTGCAATCGGGGTTGGAAGGTGTGGTGCTGTCCATGCCCAATGGCCCGGAAGACGTGGCGCTGGCATGTGCGCTGGTTTCCGAAGCGGAAGAACGCAACGGCGTCGCGGCCGGCAGCGTGGGCGTCGTGCCCGCTCTGGAGACCCCGCGTTCGCTCCAGCGTGTGGATGACATCGTCCAGGCGGAGCGCGTGCGAGTCGTGATCGGCGCAAGCGCCAAGAATGCCGATCTGCAGCGCGCAATGGGCTGGGAATGGCAGCCCGACTCCCTGGAGTCGCTGTACATGAAGTCGCGCGTGGTGATGGCCTGTCGCGCCGCCGGCAAGCTACCCATCGGCGGCATTTGGCAGCAGGTGCATGACCTGGAGGGCGTGCGCAACTATGCGTTACAGGACCGCAAACTGGGCATGGCCGGCACGACCATCCTGCACCCGAGCAATGCGGCTGTCGTCAACGCGATCTTCATGCCTTCTGCGGAGGATGTCGCTTACTACGAGGGCATGGCGCTGGCGTTCGAGGATGGCCTTAGGCAGGGCCGCGCCTCCGTGATGTACAAGGGCGAACACATAGACGCCGCGCACGCGAAGACGGCGGCTGACAAAGTGGCGCTCGCGAAGAGCTACCAGGTGAAGAACGGGAGCGCGGCATGACAACGAAGGGCCCCCTGGACGGCGTCCGCGTCATCGACATGACGTCGCTTGGCATGGGCCCACTGGCCGGCCAAATTCTGGGCGACTACGGTGCCGACGTGATCAAGCTTGAGCCACCGACCGGGGACGTGTGGCGACACGTGCTGCCGCAAGGCACACCCGGCATGAGCCATGCGTTCATCCAGTTCAACCGCAACAAGCGCAGTCTCGCTCTGGACCTGAAGAGCAAGGAGGGCCTGGAAGCCGCGCGCAAGCTGCTGCGCTCTGCAGACGTTGTGCTCTCCAACACACGGCCGCAGGCGATGCGGGAGCTGGGCCTGGACTACGACGCCATCCGCGAAATCAAGCCGGACATTATCTTCGCCGCCGCCTACGGCTACTCCGAGCGCGGTCCGTACGCCGGCCGCCCCGCCGCCGACGACACCATCCAGGCCGTCTCCGGCCTCGCCGCCCTGCAACGCATGGCATCCGGCTCGATGCAGTTCGTGGCCACCGTGGTGGCCGACAAGGCCGTGGGCCAGGCCCTTGTGAACGCGGTCCTTGCCGCAATAATTCACAGGATGAAGACCGGCCGCGGCCAGCGTATCGAAGTGCCGATGTTCGAGACGATGGTGTCCTTCGTGATGCCCGAACACGTCGCTGGCATGACCTTCACACCGCCCAAGGGCGGCGCCGGCTACTCGCGTGTGATCAACCCCGAGCGCCGTCCGTACAAGACCAAGGACGGCTACCTTTGTGTGCTGCCCTACACCACGCCGCAGTGGCTGCGCTTCTTCAAGCTGATCGGCCGCGACGACCTCGCGGCCGATCCCAAGTTGGCCGACCCCTTGGAGCGCAGCAAGCGCTTCCAGGAACTGTATGCGCTGATCGATAAGGCGATGCCGGAGCGCACCACCGATGAGTGGGTGGAGGCGCTGCTCGAGAACGACATCCTGTTCGGCAAGGTCAACACGCCCGACGACCTGCTGAAGGACCCGCATCTTGCGAAGCTGAACATGTTCCCGGTGCACGAGCATCCCACCGAAGGCCAGATCCGCCTGATTGGCTTTCCTATCGAAATGACCGAGACGCCCAACACGCTGCGCCACCTGCCGCCCAACCTGGGGCAGCACTCCCGCCAGGTGCTGGCGGAGCTGGGCTACAGCGACTTGGATCTCGACCGTATGCAGGAGCACGGCACCCTCGTGGTCCCGAAGAACGCCACATGACGGCTGAACTGGAGCTCGACTCCGCCTTCCTGGAGGAAGTCCGTGGGTTCATCGGTCGTGGCACCGACCGCGAAGGTTTCCAGGCGCCGGCCCCGGTCAGCGCAGCACAGATCCGCCAGATGGTGCAGGCCGTTGGCGACCGCAATCCGATCTACTCCGACGAGCAAGCCGCGCGCGCCAGCGTGCACGGCGCGCTCGTCGCGCCCCCGCTGTGGATGTACAGCTGGATGATGGCAGGCTTGGCGCCGCAGCCCGAAGAGGGTGTGCTGGCCGACGGCACGCGCTACTTCCACAACGCAGCGATGGGCCAGCGCCGCGCCGGACCCTCGGTGCCCACGGTCCGCGACGAGATGAACAAGCTACTGGAGTCGCGCGGCTTCGCGTCACCGGTGGTGACCGACACCTCGTACACCTTCGAGCATTACCTGCGCGCCGGCGACTGGCCGCGCTTCTCGTCATGGATCGTCGAAGACGTGGTCGGCCCCAAGACCACCAAGGTCGGTGTGGGCTTCTTCGTCTCGTTGCGCCTCGAGGTCTACGTCGGCGACGTGCGAGTCGCCACGATCAAGCAGCGCTATCTACGCGCCAAGCCGAACAAGGGCGAGCCCTCCGCCGTCGCGCCGCGCCCGGCGCTGCATGCGCCCGCCGATGTGTCGCCGGAAGTCGCCTCGTACCGCCCCGCTCCCGTGGCGCGGACGTGCCGCTTCGAGGACATCCGCGAAGGCGAGCCGCTGCCCCGCTTGGTGGTGAAGGTGTCGCCCACGTTGATTATTGCGGGAGCGCTGGCCAGCCAGGACTACCAGGACGTGCACCACGACTTCCTGTACATCCAGCACCGCGGCCACCCGACCGTCTTCATGAACATGATGACGGTGTCTGGCCTGGTGGGCCGATTCGTCACTGATTGGAGTGGGCCTGACAGCATCGTCCGTGGCCACACGCTGCGCCTGGGCCGCCCCAATTACGCGGGTGACGTGCTGCGCCTGGCCGCCACGGTGACCAAGCTGGAGGTCGTCGACGGGCATCGCCTTGCCACGGTGGAATTCACCGGCGAGAACAGCCTGGGCCGCGCGATCGACGGCAACGTCGTCGTCGAGTTCCCGCGCTGAACCAGGAAGCACGAGTGCCTGGCCCGCTGAACGGTCTGAAGGTCATTGAACTTGCGGGCCTGGGGCCGGCGCCGCTGGCGTGCATGCTGCTGGCCGACCTCGGCGCGGACGTGGTGCGCGTGGACCGGCCCGGCGGCAATCAGGTCGGCTTCAAATTCGAGCCGCGTTTCGGGGTACTCAACCGCGGCAAGCAGGTGGTCGAGCTGGACCTCAAAGACCCGCAGGCCGTACGAACTGTGATGGCGATGGTGGCCAGCGCCGATGTGCTGGTCGAGGGTTACAGGCCCGGTGTCGCCGAGCGCATGGGTCTTGGGCCCGAGGTTTGTCGCCAGCACAACCCCCGGCTGGTGTACGGGCGTGTTACGGGCTGGGGACAGGACGGGCCGCTGGCACAAGTCTCCGGGCACGACATCAACTACCTTGCGTTGTCTGGCGCGCTGGCTGCCATGGGTCCCCGCGAAAAGCCCGCCATTCCGCTGAACTTGCTGGGCGACTTCGGCGGCGGTTCGCTGTACCTCGTGTTCGGCATCCTGTCGGCTTTGTTCGAACGCCAGCGTTCAGGCCAGGGCCAGGTGGTCGATGCCGCCATGGTTGACGGTGTGGCCTCGCTCATGAGCACCTTCTTCGGGCAGTACGCGGCGGGCACTTTCAGCCTGCAGCGACAGGACAACCTGCTGGATGGCGCCGCGCCCTTCTACGATGTCTACGAGACCGCCGATGGCGCGTGGGTGAGCGTCGGTGCGCTGGAACCGAAGTTCTTCGAGGAACTGGTGACCGCGGTGGGGCTAGAGGGGGACTGGACTGTCCGCCAGTACGATCGCGCGGGTTGGCCGGAAATGCGGCTGGCTTTCAAGAATTGCTTCGCTACTCGCACGCGCGACGAATGGTCCGAACTGCTCGCGCACCGCGACGTATGTTTTGCACCGGTTTTGTCGCTGGGCGAAACGGCGGCGCATCCTCACCACGTACAGCGGCGCACCTATACGAAAGTAGACGGCATCGTGCAGCCATCGCCCGCGCCCCGATTTGACCGCACGCCGGCCGAGCCTGTCGGCGGTGTGCCATTGCACAAGACACCAGCGCCGGAGGTCCTAGCGCGTTGGACGAACAGAACCCGAGGAGACAGACATGAATGACCCCACGTTGCAGCCGAATCCCGCAGCAGGCATTCCTGCCTGGCTGGCCAGCCGCGCCGAGAGCGATGCAATCTGTTTGGTGGAGGGGGACAGGCAGGTGCGCTGGGCTACGCTGGTGCTGCAGAGCCGCAGCCTGGCACGTGGGCTGGCCGACTTGGGGGTGCAGGCTGGCGACCGCGTTGGTTTGTGGCTACCCAACAGCAGCGCGTGGCTGGTCACCTTCTTCGCATGTGCCCAGCTCGGAGCCATTGCGGTGTCGGTGAACACGCGTTTTCGCAGTGCAGAGGTGGGGGATCTGCTTCAGCGATCCGGTGCCAAGGTGATGGTTTGCAGACCTGGCTTCAAGGCGATCGACTTTGCTGGCATCCTGGCGGAATGTGGCGAAGGGGCGCTCCAGGCGCTAGAGGCTGTGGTAACGGTCGCGGAAGATGGCGCGCCCGAGCCGGTAATTGCGCGCATCGCCGGCAAACCCGCAGTGCCTTACTCGGGGCTGGTTGCGCGCGACCCACTCGCGCTGAGCCAGGCGACTGGCGAGACGCGCTGCATCATCTTCACCACCTCCGGCACTACCAAAGCGCCGAAGATGGTGCTGCACAAGCAAGCAAGCGTATTGAGCCATGGCGCAAACGTGGCGCGCCAGTACGGGTTGGCTCCGGGGAAACGGTTTTTGCTGGTACCGCCCTTCTGCGGCGTCTATGGCTTCTGCAGCGCGATGGCCGCGCTGGTATCCGGCAGTCTGCTCGTAATCGACGCAGTGTGGCACCCCGAGCGTTACGCCGACCTCGTGGATCAGCATGCCGTCACGCATTTCACAGCATCGAACGAGGCGCTTGCGCAGCTGCTGGCCGCCAGGTCGGGCCAGCGTGCTTTTCCCAGCGTGGAGCTGGTGGTGCAGGCGAACCTCAACCCCGCCCATGCCGGCATAGCAGCGCAGGCGGAAGCGCGAGGTGTGACGGCAATCGGGCTGTATGGCTCCTCGGAGGTGATGGCGCTCTTTTCGCACTGTAATCCGGGAGATCCGGTCGAGGTGCGAGGCCGGGCAGGTGGCGTGCCTGGCAGCGCCAGTGCCAAGGTGCGAACCCGTGACACACAAACCCAGGAGCTGTGCGGACCGGGACAAGCGGGGGAACTCGAGTTCTTTGCACCGGAGAGCCGTTTCGTTGAGTATTTTCGCAATCCCGAAGCTACAAAGGAGGCTTTTACGCCGGACGGCTGGTTCAAGTCGGGTGACCTGGGGGTGCTCGAGCCCGATGGCGGGTTCACATACCTTGCGCGCATGGGCGACACATTGCGCCTGGGCGGTTTCCTGGTAAGTCCTGCCGAAATCGAGGCAGTTGTTCAGGAATCTGAATCCGTCGAGAGCTGCCAGGTGGTCGGCGCTCTCAGCGGAGATGCGGTAAAGCCGGTGGCATTCGTGCTGGCGCGCGGAGCGGCGCAGATTGACGAAGCCGCGATCATTCGCCACGTAGGGAGCCGCCTGGCCAAATACAAGGTGCCCGTGCGGGTAGTGACCATCAAGGAGTTTCCGACAACGGCTGGGGCAAATGGCTCCAAGGTTCAAAAGAACAAGTTGAAGGATATGGCGGAGGCCCTGTTGTCGAGGGGAACTGCGCCATGAGGGCTCGATCTGGAGCGGATTGCCGTGGCTGATATTGAATTTTCCCGCAGCGGCCATGTCGCGCATGTGCGCCTCAACCGCCCCAAGGCACTTAATGCGATCGACGGCGGAATGAACCGAGTGCTGCGTGACGCCTGGACCGAGGTGAACACGGACCCGGACATCTGGGTTGCAGTGCTTTCAGCGGAGGGCGAAAAGGCTTTTTGTGCAGGTGCGGATATTCATGACACCCATGAGGCGCATGAACGCATCGCGTTTGGCGGTGGCATTACGGGAGTGGGTGGTCCATTGCTGACGCTGCGCAAGCCACTGGTTGCTGCCGTGCACGGCTACGTTCTGGGTGCTGGATTCGAAATGGCGATGTGTGCGGATGTGATGGTGGCTGCATCCAACGCGCAGTTTGGCATGCCGGAAATTAAGGCCGGCATCATCGCTGAATGCGGGGTGATGCATCGCGCAATACGCCAGCTGCCGTATCGCATTGCGACCGCCATGGTGCTTACGGGAGAGCGGCTTGCAGCAAAAGACGCTCTTGGATTCGGTCTTATAAACGAGATTGTTCCATTCGAGGAACTCATGGCAGCTGCCGGGCGCTGGGCGGACAAACTGTGTGCGATGTCACCGCTCGCGGCACAGGCGGCAAAGTCCGCGCTGCTCACTTCTGCGGACTTGCCTCTGAATATTGCCCTGGAGACCCGCTACGAACCCATTGAGGCGTATGCCTTCAGCGCAGACAGCCAGGAAGGCCACCGCGCCTTTTCTGAGAAGCGCAAGCCTGAATGGCAAGGCCGTTGAACTGACCTGTGTTTTTCGCGCCGCGCCGCGTGTGGCAGGTTCGATGCAGGTGGAACTTGAAGCTCCGATCAGGGGCGACTGACAAAAAAGGGGCGTTATCCCGCATCAGCTTGTCATTCCTGACAAATCAACTCCGCCCATGTGACGGCTTACCGTCACTAAACCGACATTCTGGGTTTTGCATGAATGACGGCAAAGGGCAATTATGTAGAGCTCTACATAATGTTTAGCGTTTATCTGCCGGGAGACCAAGCTGACGGAGACCAGAAGCACGCCCTACGGCGGATAAACCATATTGGACTGAACCGCCGCAGGAGCTGTGGCGGGCGGGGCTGTTGGGGTTTGTAAGTTTCAGAGGTTTGTCTGAGAGATCGGGCGACTCATGTTCAGAGCGATTTGGGCACGCCCGCCCTTGTATGTGACCGTGTTGACGCCCGGCCTCACGCACTGCTGAACCACTTGCTGGGTAGGCACGACCCAAATTGCCCTGCTGACGCAAGTGACCTCCCTGCGTCGGCTCAGCGCGCAGAAGATGCGAGTCAGAGTGATCGGGCGACGGCGGTTCACGGTGGCCCCCTGCAAAGAACAGTGTCGCCGTGTGCGACAGGGCGGGGCTGCAATACTTCGATGATCCGCCAGTGGCCCGTACGGCAATGCGGGCAGCACGCGATCTCGATGCCGGCCACGCGCTTCATGAAATCAGCTACATCCTCTCGTGCTTGAGGGTTGGCCGCCGGCATCGCCAATGCTTCACGTGCCTTCGCCAACCGCTCGGTCTTTGTCGCGGCGCTGAGCAGCCCGTAGTGCCGGATGCGCTTGAAACCCTGTGGCACAACGTGCTGCAGGAAGCGGGCGATGAACTGCACACCGTCGATCACCACGGTGCGCTTGCCACCATGTGCGTCAGCGCGCACGCGCAGGCGAACCGCTCTGTCATCGATGCCCACGATGCGTTCGTTGGAGACCGCAATGCGGTACGTGTATCGGGACAGGTAGTCAAGTACCACCTCCGGTCCGGCCAGCGGCGTCTTGGCATACACCACCCAATCGTGATGCGAAAGCTCTTTCAGGCGAGCCCGGCGTGCCCCGTCCGTGTTTGCCGGGTCCAGTGGCAACTCACCGGCCTGGCTGGCGTACCGCAGGGCCTCCAGGAACTTGCCTCGAAACACCCTTGAGAGCGCGTGCACCGGGAACAGGAAGGTGGGGCTGCGCTTTGGGGCGCACCATTGCCCCTGGGCATCGAGCCCACCACAGGCCATCAACGCATGCACATGCAGGTGGCGGCGCAGGTCCTGCGTCCAGGTGTGCAGCACCAGGGTGAACGCCCCCATGGCACCCAGCCAGCGGGGGTTGTCGGCGAACTCCGTGAGCGTGGCAGCCGTGCACTGCATCAACGTGCGGTACACCCAGCGTGCATGTCTTTGCGCCAGCGCATTCAAGGCGTGCGGCAGCGTGAACACGAGGTGGCAGTACGGCACCGGCAGCAACTCGGCCAGCCGTGCTTGGCGCCAGGCATCTCGCGCTGTGCTTTGGCACTGCGGACAGTGGCGGTTACGGCAGGAATGGAACAGAAACTGCCGGCGTCCACACTGGTCGCACTGCTGCAAGTTGCCGCCCAACGCTGGCGTGCGGCAGGCAACGATGGCCCGCCAGACGCGTGCCTGTGCCGTACTCAGCGCGTGTTCGTTCAAATAGGCTGGCCCGAAGGTGCGCAGCACCTCGGCCAGGGTGGCGCTCATGGCGCAGCAGGCTCAGTGCGTGTGCTGCGCCAAGGGTGGTAACTGAGGCAGTTGCGACAGCAATGCCAGCGCGGTACCTCCCACGCTGTGACCGGGACGGGCCATGCGCAGATAGCGGCTTGTGGTGCTCAGTTGAGTATGTCCCATCAACTTGCTGATGCTGTCCAGATCGACGCCTGCTTCCAGCAGATGAGTGGCGAAGCAATGTCGCAGCGTATGGATGCCGCCCACCTTGGTGATGCCGGCGGCAGCGCGAGCAACGTAGTAGTAATACTGGCCGCTGTTATGGTCCAAGCGCCGCGATGGATCCCTGCGACCGGCAAACAACCAGTCCGCACCCGTGGCGTTGACCCGGCAGGTGCGCCAGTACAGGCGCAATTGCTCCAGCAGATCGGAGGGAAGTACGCTGTAGCGGTCATGCCCGCCTTTGCCGTTGACCACCCGGATGCACATGCGATCGGGGGCGGAGTCGATGTCGCAACCGCGCAGTTGGCACAACTCGCTCAGGCGCAAACCGCTGGCATACGCCGTCATCAGGAAGGTGCGCGCCTTCAGAGACATTGGCGCGCCCAGCAACGCAGCCACCTCGGCACGCGATAACAACTCGGGCAGGCGCTGCGGGCTACGCCCCAGGGGAATCTGCGTACGCCGCTCAGTCTGGCCCATGACCTCGCAGACCAGGAACCGAACAGCGCACGAGGCCAAGTTGACGGTGGAGCGGGACCGGTTTCGTTCCTGCAGCAAATGCAGCAGATATGCTTGAACCTGCTCGTCACTCAGCAGGTCCGGGCTGCTATGGTAGTGATGAGCCATTCGCGCAATGGCGCCCAGATAACTTTTTTGCGTGCGTGCAGAGAGGCCACGCAGCACCATCGCATCGATCATGCGTTGACGTAGGGGTGTCATGACGTATTTCCTTGGAGCCGGGGAACATTCCCCAGCTTCAGGAGGCTGGTCATTTGGGGGCGCGTGTCAACCAGTTCGCGCGATAAGAAAGGGCGTGAAAACCTGGACGGACCAACCACCGCGCCAGCGGTTTAGTTCAATTGCCCTTATGCATAGCGTCTGATTATGGATAGCGGTGCCGGGTTAGGCCGGCCGGGCGCCTTGAAGGATCGTCCCAGCCTGCTCACCAGCTCTACATAATCACAAGGTCTTCAGGAACTCCATCAAAGAGTCCGGTGCGCGGTAACGTCGAACATTGGTGTCCGGCTCCTGAAGCCTGGCGAGTGCACGTTCCTTCATGGCAAGGTCCGCCTCGATGTAGTGATGTGTGGTTGTTGGGCTTTCGTGACCCAACCACAGCGCAATGACGCTGATATCTACCCCCGACTGCAGTAGATGCATGGCCGTGGTGTGACGGATCGTATGAGGTGAGATATTGCGTTTGGCCAATGAGATGGTGACCGCCGCTGCAGTGTGCACCGCCAGGGCCAGCCGTTTGGCCACGTTGTCGCGGGTCATTGCCTGACCGTCTCGATTGGGCAGCAGTGCCGAGCCGGGTTCGATCTGCGGGTTCAGCCTCAACCACGCACGGAGTTCCTTGACCATCGAGCGCCACAGCGGCACTGAACGCTGCTTGCGTCCTTTGCCATGCAGGTGAACGCAGGCGGCGCCGTCCAGGACCACATCAATCACCCGTATCCCAATGACCTCGGACACCCGTGCTCCAGTGTTGTAGAGCAAACCCAGCAGCAGATGGTCGCGCTGGCTGAGCCAAGTGCTGCCCGGTGAGCCGATCACCGCCAGCATTTCCTCGCGCGACAGAAATCCGAGCATCGGTCGCTCGAAGCGCTTCATCGGCACACCCAAAGCGCGTTCGATGACCTGCAGCGCCGAGATATCACGATGCGCCGCAAATTTCAGGAACGTGCGAAGTGCCGCCAGCCGCACGTTGCGACTGCGTACGGTGTTGCCGCGCACTTGCTCCAGATGGTCGAGGAAGGCCAGGATCAATTCCGAAGTGATGTCGGTCAGCTTCATGACAGCCGGTGACTTTGCACAGCGCGCGGTAGCGAACTCCAGGAACAACATGAACGAATCCCGGTACGCGGCCACGGTGCGTGGGCTCAGCGCCCTTTGTTGGGTCAAGTGTTCTGCAAAGAACATCTGTACCAGTGCCGGGAAGGTCGGTGGTGCCGCTGCTGGCTTGGAGCTACTCATCGCCGGCCTCGGGCGTCTGGAAGTAGTTCATGAACTTGGCCCCAGCGAACGCCATCAGTTCGGGTACACCCGTGAGGTACCAGTAGGTGTGAGATATCTTTGCGTGGCCCAGGTACGTCGATAGCGAGAGCATTGCCTGGTCCACGTTAACGCCTTGCGCGTGCCATAGCATCACGCGGCGCACGGCAAATGTGTGCCTGAGGTCGTGAACACGGGGGCCGCCGTGGCGGCCGCGATCAACCCACCCCAACTGATCGCGCAATTCGACAAACACGCGATGCACCTGACGATCTCCCAGAGGCTGGCCCAGACGCTTTCCCCTCGTGCCGATGAAGAATGGGGATTCAGCGGTGCAATGCAAGCGTCTATCGCGCGCCCGTCGGTAACGCTCCAAGGCATGTACCGTACTGGGGTGCAATGGCAATAGGCGTGTCTTGCCAAACTTGGTTTGACGCACGGTCAGCGCACCGAGTGTCAGATCGACATCCTTATCAAGCAGCGCCAGCGCTTCGGACACACGCAGGCCAGCCGAGGCAATCAGGCCGAACAAGGTCTCGAAGGTCAACGGCCGCAGACTCCCGCGCGGACCCAATCTTTGCGCGGCGTGGAGCAGTTCGACGATCTCATCCTCGTGGTAAATGTGTGGCGCCAATCTTCCCGGTATTGCACCGAAGACCGATTCGTCAGGGACTTCCGTGGTTGGTTCGAACTGGCACATCCAGCGCGCAAAGGGCCGCACCAGTTCGAGCCGCCGAGCCCAGGTTCCTGGCGTTTGGCGCTGCGCCTTGTCCAGGCGAGCCCACTGGACCATGAGTTCGATCGTAAGCGGACCTTGGTGTCCCACCTTGGCCACATGACGAGCGAAGGACGTCAACGCATGACCCATGCTGTTGAGCTCGAAGCCCAGGCGTCGGCGTTCAGCGAGGTAGTCGTCTACCTTGATTTGCAGGTCGATACGCGCGTTCATTTCGCGCTCCCAGGCCAGGGGAGCGCAACCGCCGACAGTTTCGGGTTATCGAGCTTTGCATAAATGAGCGTCGTGTTCAGGGAGCGGTGACGCAAGACATCGGCCACCTCCTTGAGCGAACTACCGTGCTCGATGAGCCGGCACGCCAGCGTGTGGCGCAGAGCATGGGAGCGCCCATGCGCCAGGCCAATGCGGCGATAGGCATCCCGAATTACTCGGCGGATGGCATGCACCCCGATAGGAGCGTCACGTGGTGCCAGGGTCCGCACAAAGACCGCCGGGTTTGAGGTCTTGGGACGCTCATGGCGCACATAGTCAGCCAGCGCCTGGCCGGTGGTCACGGGCAGCGGAAGGATATCCTGGCGCAGTGACTTTGTACGTTTGAGCGTCACGGTTCCGGCGCTCCAGTCGATGTCGGCCAACTGGAGATTGGCCACTTCACTGCTGCGCAATCCCATGTCCAGGATGCAGCGCACGATGGCAAAGCCGCGTCGTGGCGAGGGAAGCGAAGAACTGAACGAGGCAAGAAGCCGCTCAACCTCGTCGGGAGCAAGCGCACGCGGCAGTGAGGCCAGACTCCAATGGGCCGGCGACGAGATCACGCCCATCAAGCCGTGAACTTGATCGCCACAGGTCGTCCTGTAGCGTAAGTAGGATCGCAATGCCCAGGCCAGCGTCATGGCATGGGAGATGGTTTCCAACTGTTCGAGTCGTTCAGCCATGAACTGACGGATGTCCGCAGGTTGCAATTCAGCGATCACGACGGGTCGCCCGGCGAACTTGTGCAGCAGCAAGCGCTGCACGGTTCTGCGGTGCTCGCGGCGCGTGCCCGCCCTCAAGCCCCGCGCATTGCGCAGGTACTCGTCGTACCGGCGCAGCTCGTCCTCTATGTACCCAGCGGGCGGTGCGCTGGCGGCAATCGCTCCCTGCTCGCGCAGCACTTCCAATAGATGGCCAAGTGCAGCGCGAAGATCACGATGCTCCAGCAGTACCGGCCTGGAGCAGTCACAGCGCGGCAGGTGGTTGCCCAGGAACCGCTCGACCTCGCGTTCTTCCAGCAGCCGCACAGGCAAGGCGCACTGTTGCACCCAATGGGCGAAGTGCGCGACCCCTGCGACGTACTTCTTGGTCGTGTTGACGGCATATCGCCCGCGCAGCAGATGCGCGCCATACGCGTCCATGTGTGGCGCCAATGCACCGTGAAGAAGCCACGCCTTGGGCGTGGCATGAAGCGAAGCAAGGATGTCCATGATGGTCTCCGATAGTGGAGCCACCAATTCAATCTCCCGATCAGCTTATGTCTACCGCTCCGGCCAACCAACTCCCGCGAAGCCAATGCTGGCGCGACCTTTGGCCGCACCAGACAATGCGCTATCCATAATCAGACGCTATGCATAAGGGCAAACAACGGTAGCTTGCAGGCGGCCGGTCTGAGGAAACGCAGACGACCGTGATTTTTGTGCCGGCTTTGCGGCAAGCGCTTGGGCACCATCACCGATCGGACCCGACCAGCAGATGTCGTTGGGTTTCGGATCTTGAGTGACTGCTGCCTCCGACTGCAGTCACTCAGGTTCGCCTCATCGAAGTCATTTCGGGTACAGGAGCATCGTTGGCCCAAGGGCGGACGCGAATGATGGGAGCGACGATCGTCGTCGCGGCGCCCAAGGCATTTGTGCAGCATCTCAAGAACCCTGTGGCTTTGCGGGCAAGCGCCTTTACCGAGGCGTTGCGGGTTGCTGCAGCGATGAGGTCATCGACACGACCGGGCCGGATGCGGGCCTTGACGGCAATGACGTAACTCATGGCAGCACCGATGGGTCGTTAACCGACGTCCAGGCCACCATCTGCCAGCGCGAGTCCGACAGTACCCAGACGCTCTGGAACAGATTGCCCACATATTTCAGCTCGCCGGACGTCATTGCTCGAATGGTGGAGCTGCCGTTCATCACGACGGTTGAGCCATACACGTCCATCCGGTGCGGAGGACGTCACCTTCTGCACGCCGATGATCCCGCCGGCCCCCGGGATGTTGTTGACCACAACGGCCTTGCCGGTGGCTTCGGTGATCTTCTGGCCGAACAGGCGCGCGAGACTGTCCGCGCCGCCGCCCACGGTTGTCGGTAGCACCATCTGGATTGGCCGGGCCGGGTAAGTCTCCTGTGGATGGGCCGCTCCCGCCGCGCAGACGCAGGCCAATGAGGCCACAGCACCGTGAACGGCGCGCCTGGCAGTGTGCAGGAACTGCATAGCAGAGAGCCGGTGTTTCATCAGATCTCCTCGACCTTGGTGCCCAGCTCCGCTTGCTTGATGGCAAATGCGATTTGCTCCTCGGTAACTCTGCTTCTCTTCACGACATGCTCCCCTTCCCGTAAGGTGAAAAGTCATGCCGGATTTTCTACTTCTGATTGGTCAGGTTTTCCGGGTCAGGGTCAATCATCGGCCGCAGCAGGTTTGCCGAAGCTCTTCAGAGATTGCCGGTGAAGCGCGGCGGACGGATATTCCTCCACTTGGGGAAAAGGAAAGGATGATGAGCATCCATGATGTCAAACAAGCCTGCGCGCGCGGGATACCGAGCAGCATCAACTGCAAGGGGCCAAGGCGAAAGTTCCATCTTATGTCTCCTTGCTTAGATGTTCAGGGAAGGATGATCCGACACTGCCCCTGATCTAATGCAACCACATCGCGTTCTGGCACGCGGCAGCGAAACGAGACCATG
>JAYUFR010000053.1:0-19772 GCA_043738625.1 Sterolibacteriaceae bacterium | reverse complement strand
AAATCGCTCCACTGCCGGATAAATCGGTTGTGACTGGGCCGGGGGCACAACAACAATTGCATCGGAACCCGTAGTTACACGAGGGGACAACGAACTGGTGTCCTGCCGCCACGTCAATCCCAGCCAGACGACGACAGCACCGGCAATCGCACCGACGATGGTCAGCGCCGGTCCCTTCCATGGAACGGCTTTCGATGGCGGTAACGTGCGGACGTGCCGGGAAATCCCGTCCTTCTCCAGCTCGGAAGCACGGCGCTCGTCCAGATCACGCAACATTTTATTCATCAGGCTCAAATGTCGGGGCTCCTTGGCTTAGCGGAAAAAGTATCGCGCACTGTCGGTATCGCGTGCCGCAGCGAAGACCTGGCGATACCCGACCGCAGGCCGGCCCTGCCCAAATGCGGCCAGCATGGCTTTGTGGGCAAGAATATTGACCAGTCGCGGTGTGCCGCCCGAGAACCGATACAGCACGCGCCGCGCCATGGCGCTAAACACGGGCTCGCCGCGGTAGCCGGCGATGCGCAGACGGTGTGCGAGATAGTCTTCCAGCTCGCCGCGCTGCAACGGTGGCATTCGATAGTGAAACGCGATTCGCTGCCGCAATTGCCGCACCGAAGGGTTCGACAATTTCTCGTCCAGCTCTGGTTGACCGAACAGTACGATATGAATCAGTTTGTGTTTTTCAGTTTCGAGATTGGACAGCAATCGCAGGGTTTCCAAAGTCAGCATGGGCATGGTCTGCGCTTCGTCGATACACAACACGGCAGTAATATCTTCGGCCGCCAATGCAAGCAGTCGCTGACTGATGCTCTTGATAAGGTGCACCGCCTCGCCCACCACCGGAGCGCCCAATTCCTCCGCCACGGCAATCAACAATGACCGGGGATCAAGCTGCGGATTTGGAATGTAGGCCGCGTGATAAGGCTTTGGGAGCAGGCTCAGAAATTTTCTGCAGAGCACCGTTTTTCCGGTACCGACTTCACCCGTGATCTTGACGAAACCCTCACCGCTCTCAACCGCAAGCATCAGCGTATTGAGCGCCTCTTGATGGGCTTTGGCGGAATAGATGTACTGGGTATCGGGCGTGATTCCGAAGGGCAGTTCCGTGAGACCGAAATGCGCCAGGTACATCGGGAAACTTACTCGTCCATGTGAAGCTGGCGCGGGCTCAGGCTCTGCATCCGTTCTGCGGTCTGCTCGATATCGCGCGCCCAGACACGATCGTCCCGGATCAGGGTCGGCTTGAGCAGGATGATCAGTTCGCGCTTGTGCAAGCCGTTGGAACGCTGACCGAACAAATTGCCCACCACCGGTAAGCTGCCCAAACCGGGGATCTGCGAACGGTCGTTGGTCTGATCCTGTGTCATCAATCCGCCGATGGCGACGATCTGTTCGTCCTGGACGCGCACGACGCTATCGGTCTCGTTGACGCTGCTCTTGGCCAGGGGCAGAGTAAATTTGCCCAGCGTTCCCAGATCGATGATCTTGGTATTGTCGGCCACGGTACTGACCGCCGGATGCACGTGCAGAATGATGTTGTCGTTCTCGTCGATCTGCGGCGTCACGTCGAGCGAAATGCCGGAGAAGTATGGCGTCAGCGTGAGGCTGGGCGCGTTGGTGGTGCCGCTTGAAGACGTGGTCGTTGTCGACGTCACATTGGTGACGAACAACTCATCGCTGCCGACTTTCAGAACGGCCTTCTGATTGTTGATGGTGGCAATGCGCGGACTGGACAGCACCGAAACCGAGCCTTGCGTTTCCAGGAAATTCAGCAACGCGGCAAAGTTCTTGGTCTGCAATGCCAGCCCCATGAATCCCAACCCGGTCTGCGTGGTCGCCACCGCCCCGCCGACACCCGCCACCACGGTGCCGTCCGGTGAGGTCAATTGCTGCCCCGCCCCATTCAATGTGGGTTTCAATATGCTCCCGGGCTGGACAACTCCAAAAGTGGTGCGATTCTGAACGCCATTGAACGACGCCCAGTTAACCCCGGATTGATAGTCGTCATTGAGCCGAACATCGAGAATTTTCGCTTCCAGCATGACCTGTCGTTCCACCACGACCTGAGTAGCCTTCAGGTAGTTTTCCACCATACGGATTTCCCGTGGCAGCGCTCTTACAACGATCATCCCCGAATTGGGGTTGATGACGATGCCGCGCCCGTCCACCGCGCCGACAATGGCAGTCAGCGCCGTTGACAAGGATTTCCAGAAGTCGTTGTCAGTGCTGGTCCGCACCTGGCTGGTCAGGGCTTCCGAACTGTTCTGTGAGCCATTGGAAATTGGGGCTGTCACGGACGATCCTGCCGTGCTGTTGCCGCCGGCTCCGCTGCCGGTAATCGAACTGGACGTTACATGAAGGTCACTCGCCCCCTGGCGCCGCGAGTCCAGGTAGTTGACTTGGAATATCCGGGTCTGGATGGTGTTCGGCAAGATGGTGATGCGATTACCCTGCATGCGGTATTCATACCCATACAACTCGCGAATGGAGTCGAGCGCCTCGCGCACGGTCACGTCCTTGAGGCTCACCGTAATCTGCCCAGTCACTTCCGGCGTAACCAGCATGTTGTATCGGGTGCCTGTCACCAGCGCCATGAACACCTGGTTGGCTGGCGCGTTGACCAGCGACAGATCGAAACGTGCCTCGGCATCACCGCCGCTCTTGGGCATTTCGACTGCCAAGGGAGGCATTAACGCCTGTTCTGCGGACTGGGCAGACGCTGCTTTGCGGTCTTTGCCCGCCGCCTTGTGCATTTCGTCAACGATGCGATCGTTGACTTCAGTCTTGACGGTCGGCGGCGTACAAGCCGTCACCGATACAAGCAACAATATCACCCAAGCACACAGCCGAATCGCCATTATTCTGACCTCATTTGTTTGTTCGGTTTCCCCGACGCTTTGCCGGAAGCCTTCTTCACCACTGGCTTGGCCGGTTTCTTCTCAATGCCCGGCGTCATCGCCATAGTCTCTTTTCCACCGGGACCGCTGAGCACTACCGAGTCCTCGCCAACAGCAGACAACCTTGACTCTCCAACTCGCCCGCCCAACTCGACATACTCGCCATTGATAATTGCCGCCGGCTTGGCGCCCTTGCGCCGGATGATGGTCTGCAAGCCGTTAGAGGGCGCAGCTCCACCATCACCTCCGCTCGCATTCCCCGGAGCGCTCTCGTCCACCGCCGGCCTGGTGGGATCGGCGATCTGCGCCAACGCCACGGAACCGGCAAGGCACAGCACGCCACCCAACAAAACCAACTTCAAATGACCAGCCATGTACGATCCAGACTCAATGAATAAACGGTAAGGGTCAGTTCAACGCGAGGGGATTTGGCAACAGTAAAGTCGATCTTTCCGAGCAACAAATGCTGCTGCGAATTTTCCATCTCGCTCACATAATTCAACACGTCCTGATAGCTGCCCGCAACCTTGATCTCGACGCCATGCTTGTAGATATTTTCCGCTTCGGGAACGGCGCCCTTCTCAGGCTCGGCCGGTTTCACCCCGGTCTTGTCGGATTGCGCAGCAACCGCCGGCAGCGGTGTCAGTGTTTTCAAGCTCACCAGTTCCAGGCCGCGATGGTGACCCAACAACGCCTGTAGCAACAACGCCATCTTATCGGGCGGCACGAGCATCTTGTCATAGTCCGACAACTGGCGACCGAGATTGGCCAAACGTTTCTGGTAGTCCACTACGGCGGCGCGATTGGCCGCGTCGGGGTCTTTCAACTGGACCTGCAAAGCGGCCACCTGAGCGCCAAGACTGGTGATGTCGGTGTTGTACTGGACGACCAGTTTCTCGGCGGCGGCCTTGCGTAACAGCGCCGGCTCGATCCAGAAGTTGTAGCCGCCAAACAGGATCACCACCAACAACGCTCCGGCAATCAACGATTTTTCGCGCCGGTTCAAAGCCGCGAAGCGAGCTGACAGCATTTTCCATTGTTCCTTCATCGCTGCCCTCCCGTGACCTTGCCTGTCGCATCCGCTAGCCCATGAGCGGCCTCGGGCGCCACGGCAGAGATCGAAGTCTGCAACCCTGAAGGCCGCACATCATTGCCGTTCGCGACAGGGGTTGTTGCGTACCCCGAAGCGGGAATCAAGGTGAAATCGTGGTACGGCGGCCTGACCGGCACGGTGCTTGCCGCAGTGCCGACAGCGGGGGCCACGGTGCTGCCGACGACCGCAGGCGGCAAACTGAGTTGAAGAGCGGAGAACGCACGGCCGTGAAAGGCTTTTTCCCGGTCCAATCGCTTGATGTATTCCGCTACCAGGGCCGGATCGATAGTCCTGCCCTTGATACTCATCCCCGACCCGTCACCTTCCACCGCGAATCCTGTCAGCCAAAGACCGTTAGGGGTTTGCCGGGCAAAGCCACGCAAGTACTCGGCAAAACTGATGGCGTCGGGTCCCAACCCTTGTTGAAGCAGGGCAAGAATGTCGATGCGACTGTCCACCCGTGTTTTCAGCAGGCTGAGTTCCTGTTCAAGTTTTGCATCGGGCTTGCGCGACGCCAATTGTTGGCCCAGCACCGGCAATTGATCCGCGAGCGCCTTGGCCTGGGGCTCCAGGGTAGCGGCTTCAGCTTCCACCTTGTTCGCTGACGACCGCGACCAGGTACCCGTGAACCCCACCAGCAACAACAGCAAAATCGACACCAATGCAAGGCTTGCCGCTGAAATGAATTCGCGCTTGCGGCGCAGACCCGGATCATAGAGATTGATCTGTTGCGTCATTGAATCGGCGCCTCGCTTCGCATTGCTGCTCCGATGGCCAGCAGGGCTTCAGCCTGGCGCGCCGGATCGGTCAGCGTTGGTACGGCACTGACATCCATGGCTTGCGCCAAGTCCAGAACCTCCACCGGTTGGTACAAATTCGCCTTCAGATAGTCGATGAAAGCATTACCACCCGGCAGAGCGGCCACCAGAATGCGCGTGATCGTGGCATAGCTGTGAGCGCGCTCGAAGTTATCCAGCGAACGCTGAACTTCCAGCAGCACCCGGTCGTAAAGACCGCCCGAGCCTTCGCTGGCAGCGGCCAGCTCAGCGCGTTTGGTATCGATGTGCCGCGATGCCAGCAATTGTCCCTGATAGGTCAAGGTCAGCAGACCGCCGTCGTCGTCAAAGACCAACACTGCCAGGCCCCTGTTCTCCTGTTCAAACAATGCCGCCACATTGCGCTGGGCCAGTTCGGGAATATCGATGGCCTGAAGGGGAAGTTTTGCGTCCTGAAACAAGCGGATTCGCGGCGTCAACTGGGCATGGCTGGCCGCCACGACAAAAACCTGCGATGCCCGCCCCGCCTCGGCTTTGGCAGAAGGAATGTTCAATACATCAACCACCGCCTGATCGATCGCAAAATCGACCAACTCCTTGACACGCCAGCGCATCGCCTCGCGCAACTCTGCCTTGGGAACATCGGGTGCTTCGGTTTGCAACAATTGATATTGGCCATGACGCAGCAAGGTCGTGCATCGTCCCTGCCCGATGCGCTTGGCGCTGCGCAGGCGCTTCAGGGCTTCAAGCTGCTCACCTTCCAGCGCGAACAAGTCCCAACTCACAAGCACGGGTTTCTCGCCGGTACGCAGGTGTACTCTGGTCACCTCGATACGGCCAGCGGGAAACGTGACTGAAGTCCAGCCATCATTCGCGTTTTCGTCTTTCCTGGCTGGCATACCCTCGCGCTTCCCCAATCTTCCAAAGTTAACGACTTATTTTCCCTGCGCGGCCCAACTCGCAATACGGAAATCACTCCAATGAATCGCAGTCAATTGTCTTGTTACGCGCTTATATCCTCGAATCCAAACCCGGAGGCGGACCAAATTCATTGGTGATGAATGTTAGCATCGCGCAGCCAAAGTTACCCGACGACATGCGACACAAAGCCGAATACTCCCGCCCGCCGAGGCTGTTGCTTGCAATGAAGGGCTGATCACTGTGGGTGACCACTTTTTGGCGTGGAAGCGTTCCTTTGCGTCCACGACCCTGCCTGGTGCAACTGTCCTCGGACTGCTCGCCCTGATGGTCACGGTCCCGTTTCTGGTCCCGATTCACCACAATCCGATCCCTTCGTTCTACGAAGAATGGGCCGCGTTTTTCCTTGGGACCGCGGCCGCATTTGCAGGCACGCTGTTTCGCCCATTGCGGGTGGCCATCCCCGGACTGGCGGCATTGCCGGGTTTTCTTCTGCTCATCGTGTTGGGCCAGTGGCTTGCCGGTATTCCCGTTTACCGCGAAGCCGTTCTGTTTCAAGGTGGCTATCTTGCGTGGGGCGGACTGATGCTGATTCTCGGCGCAACACTCAAGCAGCAACTGGGTGCGGCTTCGTTATTTGGCGCGCTGGCTACCGCCGCGCTTGCCGGAAGCTTGCTCAGCGCCATGCTGGGGATCATGCAGTACACCCATTTCCCCTTGCCGAGCGGCCTATTGTTTCCTGCGGTAACAGGACGAATCGTCGCTAACATTGCGCAGCCCAACCTCCTGGCAAGCCAGCTCTGGATCGGAATTGCCGCAGCCATTTATCTGTTGGCTCAAGGTCGTCTCTCGATGCGTGCGGCATTGCCTGCGGTGCTTGCCTTGGGTTTCACCGCGGGGCTGACGATCTCAAGGATGGCGATTCTGGAGGGGCTGCTGTTGCTGGTTATCGGGCTCATATTCCGTAATCGCTCCGGCTGCGGTGATTTTCGGCCAAGAACTGTGCTTGTACTGAGCGGCCTGATCGCCCTCGCCGCAGGCAGTGTCGCGCTCAAGACCTGGCCGGTTGTCGGCCAAGCGGCCGATACGGTCGCCGTCCTGGATCGATTGTCGTCCAAGTCCCTCAGTGGCGACGCCCGAATTGCGCTCTGGCGTGACACGCTGAGCTTGATCGCCGATCACCCGTTGCGCGGAAACGGCGTGGGCAACTTTCCCTGGCGCATGGTCGAGGCGGCGGCCAGGGCGCCTGCCGGAGCAATCACTTATCCCGGCGCCGAACATGCGCACAACGCCCTGCTCCAGGTGGCCGCCGACTTTGGTTTGCCGGCGCTGCTGGTATGTCTGTTCCTGCTCTGGCGGTGGGCGCGCCAAATCGAGTTGGACGAAACAGGCGTGGAACAGTGGGCGGTTGATGTTTTGGCAATCATTGGCTTGCACAGCATGCTGGAATACCCGCTATGGGATGCGCAGTTCCTGGGGTTGGCTGCGCTTGCTGCGGGAGCCATCGCAGCACGGCCAAAGATCACCGTTTTCCCGAACTCCAGCACGCTGCTGCGGCTCGGCTTCGCCGGCGCAATCCTCGCGCTGATCCCGCTGCGGCTTGACTATGGCGCGCTGGATGACGCCACCAACTATCGATCAACACGTCAGCCGTCGGAGGCCGAGTGGCGGCAACGGATGCAGGTTGTTGCACAACTGGCCACTCATTCCGGTCTGGGCGCCTACGCCAATATTGCGCTGGGAGAGCTATTGCAACCCGAGAAAAAGCTGGCACGCGACCAGGCTTTGGTTTGCGAAAGAGCCATGGGCATCTGGCCCGACCCGGTCGTCATTACGCATTGTGCGGTGCTGCGCCTGCTTGCTGGCCGGGGCCGCGAGGCTGATGAACTCATGACCACCGTAGGCCTTGCGTTCAGGGACGGCCAACAACGCCAAGCCATTAGCTACGCATTATCGGCAGCGGAAAAGAAAAACCCCGAGGTTCACCGCCTCGGGGTTTTATGGGGCAAACAGGATTAGCTGAGGCCCTTCGGCATCAGGGGTTAATGCCCAATCCGGTGAAATTTGCAGTATGGCTGGCGCCCGGACCAGTTACCGTGCAGGTCGCCGTTGCGTCGGTGGCGATAGCGCCTGCAGCAATCGTATAGCCTGCCGGCAAACCTCCTTGTATTAGCGCCCCTGTGTTGCAATCGGTCACCGCTTGGCCCTTCGATAAGTTAACTTTGTGTGCACCATAATTGATCGCCATTGCAGAACCCATCGCTCCCGCAACACCTTGCGTCGATGCCGTTTGAGCATCCCCTGACAAATCGATGAACTTCGGCAGCGCCGTCGCTGCCAGGATACCCAAAATCACGATCACCACGACCAGCTCGATCAGGGTGAAACCTTGTTGATTGGTGCGCATAAGCTCTTTACTCCTCAAAATTAATGTGTCGACAGAAATCCCCTGACGAATGTTACCACTGGCGAAACTTCTTAATTGCCGATAAAACGGCAAAACACCGGTTTGTTGTGACGGATATCACGTGCGCAAGCCGGCCTTCAACGCGGGTTAGCACCCGGTGGTGTCGGGAAAAATCGACGGTGACAGAACCGCGTTGCCTATCAGCACCGCTTCCAGGTAAGTCACACGGCAGTGGGGCGCTGTACCGCCGGCGATGTCGTAGGATCGGCCATTGGCCACAACTCCCTGATTGGAACCGCTGGTATTGGTGGCAATCAACCCGTCGAAATTAAGGTTCATGTCGGCCGCGACGTCGATGCCGTCAAAGGTGGCGGTCGGATAATGATTCGATATCCTGACCGAGTGCCCGTCCATGTTCACGAACGGCGGATTGGCGGTGCAATTGGCAGCCGTGGCAACCCCCCCGGGGTTGGCCAGATCCAGATCGCAGCGCGAACGCGCCAATACGGCCGCCGAACGCAACGACCCATAGATCGCGTTGACCTTCGCGGTCCGGGCATCCCGCTGCGCATCGATCATGCGCGGTATCGCCACTGCGGCGAGGATGCCGATGATGGTGATGACGATGATCAGCTCGATCAGGGTAAAGCCCTGCTGGGATGCACTGTGCCTTGGATTCATAGCTCTCTGCCCTCTCTAAAACCTGCCCGCGAAAATAACACACTCTCCGGATACATCATTTTTCTGTTTCTAGCGCCCCAATTGTCCGGGTGCAATCTCGACCAACCTGAGCCCGCTAATCTTCCCACGGGTATCGGCGATTCCCTCTATCCGCCAGCGAAATTCTTTCCGTCCTTCAAAGGCCAGCCTGAGCGTCGGCCGATAGACGAGATCGCGGCTTCCGGCGTCGAACTTCCAATCGCCCCGCGCTCCACCCCCTTTTCCATCGGGCTGACCGATGAACTCCAGCGGACTTCTCGCCGCAAGCGCGCCAAATTGCGCATCCTCGCCGTGCATCAGTTTTTCGGCCATGGCCAATTGCAGGCCGGTACGCATGTTGCGTATGGCCAGTGCCACCGCATAGCGCTCTGACTGCGCTTCCACTGCGACGAAGACAAGTCCGGCGAGGCCGACAAGCACCACGATGACGGCCAGTTCGAAATTGACGAGTCCTTTTTGGTATTCCACGTCATTTATGCATCGCGACCTTGCCGAGGTCCCAGATCGGCAAGAAGATGCCGAGCGCAAGAATCAGCACCATGACGCCAAGCATGATGATCAGGATCGGTTCAATCTGCTGCGACAATGTCTTGAGCTCGTACTCGACGTCGCTCTGATACATGCCGGCAATCTCATCCATCATGTCGTCAAGCGCGCCGGACTCTTCTCCGACCGCAATCATCTGCAATACCACCGGGGTAAATACGTCAGCGATAATTGCCGCACGCAACAGCGACTCGCCGCGTTCAATGGTGTCGCGCATGCGCTCCACCTTGTCGGCAATAAAGGCATTGTCAACCGTGTTGGCCACGGTGGTCATGGCCTGAATGATGGGAACGCCTGAACGCGACGCCAGCGCAAAACTCCTGGCAAACCGTGCCAGCGTTGCCTTGCGCACGATCTTGCCCGCAATCGGCAATCGAAGCTTGACCTTGTCCCATTTGTATCGGCCTGAAGTGGTGCGGACCCAGGCGACAAATGCCATCGCGCCAGCGATCATGCCAAGTAACAGCAGATGCCACCAGGCCACCATGAAATTCGAGAACCCGATCAGTATCCGCGTCATCAGCGGAAGTTCTGCACCAAAGCCGGCAAATACCTTGGCAAATTGAGGAATCACGAAAATATTCACGACGAACATCGCGATGACCATTGCCGCCACCACGAAGCTCGGATAACGCAACGCCGACTTGACCTGCTCGCGCATATAGCGCTCGAACTCCATGTGATCGAACAGGCGCAGAAAAACCTCTTCAAGCCGGCCGGTCAATTCTCCGACGCGCACCATGGCAAGATAAAAACCCGAGAACACCGCGGGATGTCGCGCCATGGATATGGAAAGCTCACGACCGCCGTCCAGGCTTTCGCGGAGCTGCCCGAGCATTTTTTTCATTGTTTGGTTCGCGCTGGATTCCTGGAGCCCAGTCAGTGCGCGCATGATCGGGACACCCGCCTTCAACAAGGTATAAATTTGCCGGGTGAACAGCAACACATCCACATGCTCGATGCGCTCGGCAAAGAGTTCCCGGCTGAAGCCCGAAGACTTGCCCGTCTTGATAGCTCCCGCCGGGGCGGGCTTGATCTCCAGCGGAGTAATGCCACTCCCGAACAACAAGTCGGCGACTGCGCTGGAAGAAGCGCCTTCGAGCGCACCCTGAACCATTGCCCCGGAACTGTTGCGCCCGCGATAGGAAAATGCCGGCACGCTTACTCCTCCAGTTGACTGCTGATGCGCATGGCTTCATTGACCGCAGTCCTGCCCTCCAACACCAAGCGCACGGCATCCTTGCGCAGCGTATTGCCGGCCATTTGCTCGCGACCGATACGGATGAATTCATTGGGGTCACCCTGATTGGCGGCTTCAACCAGAGCGTTCGTCATCTCAAGAAACTCATACACAGCCTGGCGGCCCTGATATCCGGTGTTGGAACAATGCGCACAGCCCGGCCCATGGCGATAGGGGTGGCTATCGACCTGATCGCCAAGTTCATAGCGTAGCCACTCTCTCTCGTGCGGAGCCGGAGTGTAGGGCGCTGAACAGTTTTCACAAATCACGCGCACCAGCCTTTGCGCCAGTACCATCTGAATAGAGAGCGCCACCATGTAGCGCGGCACCCCCATGTCAAGCAGCCGGATCGGTGTCGACAATGCATCGTTGGTGTGCAAGGTCGATAACACCATATGGCCTGTCATCGCAGCGCGCATGCCGATTTCTGCGGTTTCCTGGTCACGCATTTCGCCGATCAGAACAATGTCCGGATCCTGGCGCAGCGCGGAGCGCAACACACGGGAAAAGGTCAAGTCTATTTTTTCGTGCACTTGGACCTGATTGAGCCCAGGCAGTCGATATTCGACCGGATCTTCGACGGTGATGATCTTTTTTTCTGGCGAATTAAGTTCGTTGAGTGCGGCATAAAGCGTCGTCGTCTTGCCCGAACCCGTCGGGCCGGTCACCAGCACAATGCCTGAGGGCCGGCTGATCGCTTGGCGGAAACGCTCCAACAAGTGCGGCGGCATGTGCAGACGATTCAGTTCCAACAAACCGGTATTCTGGGCCAACAGCCGCATGACGACTGATTCGCCGTACTGCGTCGGCATGGTTGAAATCCGCACATCGACAGCCTGCCCACGCAGCTTGATGGCAAAGCGACCATCCTGCGGCAGGCGTTTTTCGGAAATGTCCAGCCCGGACATCAGTTTCAGCCGCAGGACCAGGGCTGTAGCGATCTTGCTGTCGGATTCAGTCTGGAGATGCAAAACGCCATCGATACGAAAACGGATGATCAGTGATTTTTCCTGCGGTTCAATATGAATGTCCGAAGCACGGGTACGCTGCGCCTCCTCAAACACGGTCTGCAACAGCTTGACGACCGGCGCCTCTTCCGCCCCGGGAGCAATCCCCAGCACGGCACCGAACTCGGTGGGAATGTCGCCCATTTCCTGGGTGAGCTCTTTGGCCAGCCCGGAAATCTCCTCGGTGCGGCGATAGACGCGATCAAGCAGCGGCATCAACTGGCTTTCGATGATCACGGCCAGTTCAATATCGCGTTTGACGAGGCGGGACACCTCGTCATAGGCTGCGATGTCGGTGGGGTCGGCGAAACCCACCTTTAACATGCCGTTGATTTCGCCCAGCACGAGCACACGGAAACGCCGCGCCGGAACTTCGGGAAGCAGCCTGATCAATTGGGGATCCGGATTGAAGGTGCGCAGATCCACAAACTCGCATTTCAACTGACGCGCCAACGCCTTGGCGATGCCTTCTTCGGTAACGTAACCACTGTCGACAAAAATGCGACCGAGCTTGCGCCCGCTGCGTTTCTGGTCGCCAAGTGCGAGCTTGAGCTGCTCATCGGTCAACAGACCCTGCTGGATCAGCAGGTCGCCGAGACGGATTCGCTCCGGGGGACGAGGCATCTACAATCTCCGGTGTGGCGCCAACCTTAAAATGCGCCGAGTTTAGGTTTTATTCAATTCAACCCGAGGCGCATTCTAACAACTGACACCATGTTCCACATCGTTCTATATCAGCCTGAAATCCCCCCCAATACCGGCAACGTCGTGCGTCTGTGCGCCAACGCCGGGGCTTGCCTGCATCTGGTGAAGCCGCTTGGCTTCAGCTTGACCGACAAGGCGGTGCGGCGGGCGGGCATGGACTACGCCGAGTTTGTCGATACCATCGTCCATGACAATTGGGATTCCTGCCTGTCCGCGCTGGCCGGTCGGCGGATTTTCGCGCTGACCACCAAGGGCACGCAACGTCACGATACGGTGCAGTTCGCCGCCGATGACGTGTTTCTGTTCGGCCAGGAAACGCGCGGTCTGCCGGATTTCATCATCGCATCGGTCGCGCCGCAGAATCGAATCCGCTTGCCGATGGCAAACAACAGTCGCAGCATCAACTTGTCGAATGCCGTTGCCATCGTGGTTTACGAAGCCTGGCGTCAGCTTGGCTTCCCCGGCGGCAAATAATGGCTACTCGATCGTCGGGTCACGTCCCATCAGCCGCTCCACTGCGTCCCGCGCTGCCAGACGACCATCAAGCACGGCGCACACTACGTCGCAGATCGGCATTTCGATGCCCATGGCTGCGGCCGTGCGGATAACCTCGCGTGCCGTGTTGACCCCCTCAGCCACATGCCCCAGGCTTTCAGTCGCCTGCTGTAGCGTATGTCCCGCCGCCAGTGCGAGGCCAACATGGCGGTTGCGCGAAAGGTCGCCGGTGCAGGTCAGAATCACGTCGCCCATCCCCGCCAGCCCCATGAAAGTTTCCCGCTTCGCGCCCGCCGCTACGCCGAAGCGGGTGATCTCGGCGAGGCCGCGCGTGATTAAAGCAGCACGGGCGTTGAGACCCAGTCCCAGGCCATCGCTGATGCCACTGGCGATGGCAAGGACGTTCTTCACCGCACCAGCGATCTCGACACCTAGCAGATCATCACTGGCATAAATACGCAACCGCGAACCATGCAAGGCCAGCGCAGTTTTGCGGGCGAAATCGGGATTCGCGGCAGCAAGCGTAATGGCAGCCGGCAGGCCGTGCGCCACTTCCTGGGCAAAGCTTGGGCCGCAGAGCGCACCGCTCGGTACGCTGCCATGCATCTCGGCCACCATCCGGTGCGGCAATGCGCCAGTGTTGGCTTCCAGCCCCTTGCAAACCCACAGAAAAGAAATTGCCGGCGCGTGGCGCAGCAGCAACAACAGCGCATCGCGCAGGCCGGACACGGGTGTAGCGATCAATATCAGATCAGCGGTGTTGAGGACTTCAGGCTGCGCGCTAATGCGCAAACCTTCAGGAAAAGAGCACCCGGGCAGGTAACGGTTGTTCACTCTCTCGCCCTGCATGGCCGTTGCCTGGTTTGCATCGCGCGCCAGCAGCGTAACCCGGTGGCTGGGGGCAAAGTTGATCGCCAGTGCCGTTCCCCATGCCCCGGCGCCAAGCACGGTGATATTCATCGGCTAGAAACTGGCACCACAGATTCAACGGCTGGCACTAGTACCATAGAATCAACGGCTGGCACTAGTACCACAGCATCAACGGCTGGCACTAGAGTCCCCAGACTTGGGCCACCTTGACGAAACCGGCCTCACCATCGCGGTGCTTCACCTTGGCCCAGCCCGCCGGATTGGCATCCACCAGCTCAAGCGCAACATCTTTTTCCGCCTCAAACACTTTGGTGGACTTTTCATCGGCCTGGGCATAGACCTGCGCTTTTTCCGCACGCACCAGCACCGTCCGCCCCATCCCCAGCGACTTCGATTCAATCCACGCCAAATTGCCCTTGATGTCGCGCACCTTGGCCCAGCCCTCGACCGTCACCACCACTTCCACCGGCGTATACCGCGCAATGATGAACAGACGCGCGGCCTTGGTGGCCGGCGCGTTATAGAGGATCGACGGTTCGTTGACAGAGCGATACTCCAACGCCAGTGCCGACCCGGCGAGAACGCTGAGGAAGACAAAGGCAAACCGGTGCAGCATCGGTCTATTGAATGGTCGTTGCGGGAGTCGGGACTTGCTGCTTTTCCGCTTCGAGGCGTTGCTGGTAGAGCGCCTCGAAGTTCACCGGTGCAAGAATGACCGGCGGAAACCCGGCCCGATTGACGACATCGGAAATCACTTCGCGCAGGTAGGGATAGAGGATGTTGGGGCAGGCCACGCCGAGGATCGGTGCAATATCCTCTTGCGGTACGCCCTCGATGTGAAAGATTCCCGCCTGTCCGGCTTCGACCAGAAAGAAGGTCTTGTCCGCAGACTTGGCAGTGACGGTCACGGTCACAGAAACTTCGTAGGCGTTCTCGCCGATGGCCTTGGACCCGGACTGCAATTGCAGGTCAATCGCCGGTCCTTCGCGCTCGAGGTAGATTTGCGGCGCATTGGGAACTTCAAGGGACAGATCCTTGACGTAGAGTTTTTCGATGCTGAAGCGGGGCTGCGGATCGCTCATGATTGACTACCGTGGTCGTGAAAGTGGCGGCATTCTATCAAGCAGTGGCGGCAAGCAGGGGTTCGAGCTTGCCTTCGTGATCCAGCTTGAAAAGCTCTTCGCAACCACCGACATAGGTTTCGCCGATATAAATCTGCGGAACGGTTCGACGGCCGGTGCGTTCCATCATGGCCATGCGCTGTTCCGGCTCCAGATCGACACGGACTTTCTCGATGTCGGTGACGCCCTTGCGTTTGAGCAGTTGCTCGGCGCGAACGCAGAAGGGGCACACCGCGGTGGAATACATCAAGACTTTGGCCATGATGCGTGAGACCTTATTTGGTGGTTAAGGGAAGATTGGCATCGGTCCAGGCCCCAACGCCGCCGGCGAGATTGAACACCTTTTCAAAACCGGCACGCTTCAGCGCCGCGATAGCCGAGATTGAGCGACCGCCGCTGGCGCCGTACACCACGATGGGGCGGCCCTTGAATTTCTCCAGTTCGGCCATCCGCTTGTCCAGTTGCGCGAGTGCGATGTGATGTGCGTTGGGAATGTGCCCGCCGTTCCATTCACCGGCCTCCCTCACGTCGAGCACAACGGCATCTTCGCGATTGACTAACAGTGTCGCCTCCGCCGGTGAAATGCCATTGCCGCCGCCTTTGGCGAGCGACCAGAGCAGCATGCCGCCGCTGACGACCGCCAGCGCCACCCATATGACGTTCTGTTGCACGAACTCCAACATCTGCCGACCTTTCCTTGAAGCGCAGCGCACGGCTTGTGCCGATGCGGCAAACCGAGCGGATATTATAGAATGCCTTTCCGCGCGCGCCCCGCAATCTCCGCTGTTCTTGACCATCAATGTACAAAATCGTTTTGCTTCGCCATGGCGAATCCACCTGGAACAAGGAAAACCGCTTCACCGGCTGGACCGACGTCGAGCTGACCGCACACGGACTGGCCGAAGCCCGGGCCGCCGGACAGTTGCTGAGAAGTGAAGGCTTTGCTTTCGATATCGCCTATACCTCGGTGCTGAAACGCGCGATCAAGACGCTGTGGACGGTGCTCGAAGAAATGGATCGCATGTGGATACCGGTGCACCACGCCTGGCGCCTCAATGAACGCCACTACGGCGCGCTGCAAGGTCTCGACAAAGCCGAAACCGCGGCCAAGTTCGGCAATGAACAGGTGCTGGTCTGGCGCCGTGCTTATGCCACCGCGCCGCCACCCCTGGAAGTCGGCGACCCGCGCCTGACGCCGAACGATCCGCGCTACGCCGGCATGAAGCCAGGCGAATTCCCACACACCGAATGCCTGAAGGATACGGTCACCCGCTTTCTGCCCTATTGGCACGAGACCATCGCGCCGATGGTAAAGACTGGCATGAGCGTGGTCATTGTCGCCCACGGCAACAGCCTGCGCGCCCTGATCAAATACCTCGACCAGGTACCGGACGACGACATCGTCGGTCTCAATATTCCCACGGCGCAGCCGTTGGTCTATGAACTCGATGCCGCACTGAAACCGATCAAGAGCTATTACCTGGGCGATCCCGCAGCCATCCAGGCTGCAATGGCAGCGGTGGCCAATCAAGGGAAGGCAAAATAGGTGTGGCTCCGGGCGCTGTGGCTGGCGCCCTTGCTGGCCATCGGGCTGTCGGCGGCAACATGGGCCGTCCCACCTGACAACAAGGCGGCCGATCTCAAGGCACTGCGCGAGCGCATTGACAGCGTGGGCCGCGACCTTGCCAGGAACACCGAGTCCAAGGCTAATGTCAACGATCAACTGCGCGAAACCGAATCGGCGATTTCCGCCGCCAATCGGCGCTTGCGTCAGTTGAACGAGCAGCGTGGTTCGGTGAATGCCGAGCTCGATCAACTGGAACAACAATCACGACGCGTGTCGGGACAGATCGAATCGCAGCAACAGCAACTCGCACATTTGCTCTATCGCCAGAACATGCCCGGCGACTCGGATGCGCTGAAGCTGCTGCTTTCCGGCGAAGATCCAAACCAGATCGCCCGCGACCGTTATTTTCTGGTCCTGCTGTCGCGCGCCAAAGCGCAATTGCTCGGCGATCTGCGTGATGCCCTGGCCGAAAAACAACGCCTTGCCGATAGCGCCCGCAGCAAGAACAACGAGCTGACCGAGATTGGCAGCAAGCAGGAAGAGAGTCGCGCTGCCTTGCTCACCAGGCAGCAACAGCGGCAAGCGGTGCTGGCGCAAATTTCCGACAAGATCAAGGCGCAACGCCATGAAATCGGAACGCTCAAGGCCAACGCAGCACGCTTGTCGAAGCTTATTGACGGACTCACTCGCATTGCGCGCCAATCAGGCAAACACGGCAAGCGAGCTTCCGTTGCTGCGGCCACGCCCGGCGCCAGCAATCAGCAAACGCCACAGCCTTCAGCCTTTCAAGGTGCTTTTGCCAGTCTGCGCGGCAAGTTGCGCCTGCCGGTGCGAGGGGAAATTTCCAGCCGTTTCGGAAGTTCGCGCGCCGCGGGCGGATCAACCGGGAAAGGTCTGTTCATCCGTGCCGCCGAGGGTACAGAAGTCAAAGCTGTCGCTGCGGGCCGGGTTGTATTTGCCGACTGGTTGCGGGGTTTCGGCAATCTACTCATTCTCGACCATGGCGACGGTTACATGTCCATTTATGGCAACAATCAGTCCTTGTTCCGTGAAACGGGCGAAGCGGTCAAGGCCGGCGACACCGTGGCCGCCGTGGGCAACAGCGGTGGCAATCCGGAATCGGGTTTATACTTTGAACTCAGGCAGCAAGGACAAGCCTTCGACCCGCTCAAATGGGCGTCCTTGCGATGAATTCACCCCTCACCATCCACGGAAAAAAACTCATGCGCGGCAAGCTGCAAAAATTCGGATTGCTCGGTGTCGGCGTCATCGTTGGCATCCTCATCAGCCTCAATTTCTCGGCCAACGCCGACAAGGAAGAGATCAAGGGGTTGCCGATTGATGAATTGCGCAGCTTCGCCGACGTCTTCAGCGCCATCAAGCAAGGCTATGTCGAGCCGGTGGACGACAAGAAGCTGATCACTTATGCAATCAGCGGCATGCTCTCCAACCTCGATCCGCATTCGGCCTATCTGGATGCCGAAGCCTTCAAGGATTTGCAGGTCAGCACCCAGGGCGAGTTTGGCGGGCTCGGCCTTGAAGTCGGCATGGAAGACGGTTTCGTCAAGGTCGTATCACCGCTTGAAGATTCGCCCGCATGGCGTGCCGGTATCAAGAGCGGCGACCTGATCGTCAAGCTCGACGACACACCGGTAAAAGGCATGACCCTGAACGACGCGGTCAAGCGCATGCGCGGCAAGCCCAAGACCGACATCACCCTCACCATCGTGCGTAAAGGCGAAACCAAGCCTCTGATCGTGACCGTGACGCGCGACAAGATCAAGGTGCAGAGCGTTAAATTCAAGTCGCTTGAGTCCGGCTACGGCTATGTGCGCGTCACCCAGTTCCAGGAGGAAACCACCGCCGAACTGGTCAAGGCTGTGCAAAAACTTTATCAGCAGGAAAAAGATGCCAAGAACGGAGAAGGGCTGAAAGGGTTGGTGCTTGACCTGCGTAACGATCCAGGTGGCCTGCTCAACAGTGCGGTGGGCGTCAGTGCTGTTTTCCTGCCGCCCAAGAGTCTGGTGGTATCCACCGACGGGCGCACCGAAGATGCCAAGCGCAAGTTCATTGCCGACCCCGACGATTATTTGCGCGGACATCAGGATGACATGCTCAAGAACCTGCCGGCCGGTGTGCGCAGCGTGCCCCTGGTGGTTCTGGTCAATGGTGGTTCAGCATCCGCCTCC
Organism: Sterolibacteriaceae bacterium; assembly: GCA_043738625.1. Classification (GTDB taxonomy): domain Bacteria; phylum Pseudomonadota; class Gammaproteobacteria; order Burkholderiales; family Rhodocyclaceae; genus JANYCD01. The sequence goes on along the minus strand of JAYUFR010000053.1, from coordinate 1,221 downwards.
GAAATCGTGGCGGGCGCATTGCAGGATCACAAGCGCGCCGTGCTGATGGGGACGCAAACGTTTGGCAAAGGCTCGGTCCAAACGGTGGTGCCGCTTTCGAACAACACCGCCATCAAGCTCACCACGGCGCGCTACTACACACCGAACGGTCGTTCGATCCAGGCCAAGGGCATCACTCCCGACGTGGTGGTTGAAGAAACCGCCAATGGCGATGTGCGCGGTGCGATGATTCGCGAGGCCGATCTGGAACATCATCTCGACAACGACAAGGAAAAGGTAATCGTGATCATGAAGCCCAAGGCGCCACCGAAAAACAAGGGCAAGGTGCCGAAGGACGACGCTGATGACGAGAGCAACCTGATGCCGCCGGTCGAACCCACTGTCAAAAACGACTACCAGTTGAATCAGGCGCTGACCCTGCTCAAGGCGTGGCAGATCATCCAGAGGAAATAAAGTGCCTGCGGCAGGATGCCGAACAGGGCCGGGCTGTCATCCACTTCCGTGAAGATACGCAGGTGCGCAACGAGCGCCAGGCCGTGATTCGGCGTTCCGTAGAAGCCGTATTGCGAACATTGACGACAGGCGTGAAGCGGTAGGCGGCAAGTCGCAAACCGGCACATAGCGGAAATACAGGATTGCCTTCCAATTCGCATAATGGCAGGATGTCCAAATTACCCGGACTGTCTCGATTAAAAAATAAACGGACACCAAGGGGAAATTAATGGACATACCGCTGGCAATAACGAACATCGGCCAATTAAATGGACATCGATGTCGTTTAATTCAAAGTTGGGCCTTGCAATGAATACCGTCGCACTCATCGGGGCATTGGGTGGAATAGCCTTGGTTTTTTTGGTGTTCCGAACCGGCCTTCTTCCACTACTTTACGACGCGAGAATTGGTGAAGCTGGAATTGATTTTGTCATCTTCTACTATGTCAAGATTTCCACGCTTCCGTACTCCAGAATTGAACGAGTAAAAGAGGTTGGGTTTCTTGGAACACTGACGTTCAATGCGGTAAATTTTTGCAACCGCTCCCTGACGAGAGCGCTTCTTATCGAAAAGAAATCCGGTTGGTACACTCGGCGCGTTCTCATCACACCCGCGAACATTGACTATTTCGGGTCTTCGTGGAAGAGTGTGGGTAAATTTCGTCATGAAATCGTCTGAATGCCTTGCTGAATACGGGTTTGCGGAGTTTGACGGTGTCGCGGAAACAGG
>JAYUFR010000052.1:0-2236 GCA_043738625.1 Sterolibacteriaceae bacterium | reverse complement strand
ATAGGTGACCTGGTTCTCGACGATCTGCGGCGCCTGCCCCGGATAGCTGGTGCGGATGATGACCTGCACATCGGAAAGATCCGGCAGCGCGTCGATCGACGTGGTCTTGACTGCCCATAACCCCCACGCGGTGACGAACAGGGTCGCCAGCAGCACCAGAAAACGATTGGCGACCGACCAGCGGATGAGTTGCGCGATCATTGCGCCGTCTCCAACTTGTCCATCTTGCCGCTTTGCATCACCGCATCGACCTTGTCCGCGCCCGCATCAGGACGCACGTCATTCATTCTTGCCATCACGCCCTTGAGGCTGGCTTCGGAGTCGATCAGGAACTGCCCGGAGGCGACCACCTGCTGTCCGGCGGAAAGGCCCTTGACGATCACCGTCTTGCCGTCAACTTCGCGCCCTGTTTCGACCTCGACTGGCTGGTAGCGTCCGCCATCCAGCGCGGCAATCACCAGGTTGCGTGTGCCACTGCGTATCACGGCTTCGGCGGGGATGAGCAGAACTTTTTCGGGGCGCGCGCCTTGCAGCCGCAGTTGTGCAAACATGCCGGGCTTGAAGCGTAGATGTGGATTGGAAAGTTCCACGCGAACACGCAGGGTATGACTCTCGCGATTGGTTTCCGGCAATACGGCGATGACCTTGCCGGTGAATTTTTCTGCGGAGTAAGCGGCGAATTGCACTTGTGCCGACATGCCCGTATCCACCAGAGCAGCCTGCGCCTCGGCAATCGCCGCTTCCAGCCACACCGTATCGAGTCCGTTGATGCGCGCCAGCGGGGCACCTGCGGCGACACTCATGCCGGCGCGGATGTCGAGCGTCTGGATCACGCCACCGATGGGGCTGGCAATGGTGACGAGTGCTTGCGGCCGGCCGCTTTGCTCAAGCCTGCTAATCATGTCGGTCGACATGCCAAGTTGCCGCAGTCGTTCGCGCGCGGCATTGGTCAGCGTTTCGTCACCGGCGCTGCGCAAGGCCAGAAACTCGCTTTGTGCGCCAAACCACTCCGGCACCCGCAGATCAACCAGCGGCGCGCCTTTGCCGATCACGTCGCCCGGTGCCCGGGCATAAACACGTTCGACAAAGCCGCCGCTGCGTGCCTGTACCACGGCCACGTCGCGCTCGTTGAACTGCACCGTGGCGACCGCGTCCAGTGTGGCGGCAACCGAGGCCTGCTCGACCTTCGCCAAACGGATGCCCAGATTCTGCATCACGCTGGAATCGATTTTTACACCCGCCTGAGCGCCACCTTCGTTGGCATACATCGGCACCAGTTGCATGTCCATGAAAGGCGATTTCCCGGGCTTGTCGAAGCGCTGGGCGGGTACCATCGGGTCGTACCAGTACAGCGCCTTCCTGTTATTGCCCGCTTGCGGCGTCTTCTCTGCTATTGAGTGCGTCTGATGTTGAGAGAACCAGTAGCCACCAGCGGCGCCGGCAAGCAGCAACACCGCCATCAGTCCTGCCATTTTCACGTTGCGTGCGTTCATTGCGCGCCCTCCCCAACACTAAAATAAAGTTTGCCGGCCACCATCTGCCGTTGCTGTTCGAGATCGATGACCTTGAGGCGCTGGTCAATCAGCTCGCGCCTTGCGCTCAACAGGTTCACCAGATCGACCTTGCCGGCCTGGTAGCCGGCGGTTTGCAGGTCCACTCTTTGTTGTGCAAGAGAACTCCATGTCCCCCTGGCACGCTCAAGCTGGCGCGTCAGCGCGGCGTGATCAGCGAGATCGTTGTCCAGCTCGGCGATGTGCATGCGCAGGGTGGCGTCGCGTTCGGCGGCGATGCGCGTTTCTTCCATTTGCATGGCGGCGATCCTGGGCTCTTGCCGGGTGCCGGTGAAGATCGGCAGATCGAAAGTGAATTGAATCGAGACCATGTCGCTGAATTGCGGCGCGCGTTGTTGATAGGCCACCTCGACGCCCCAGTCGGATTTTTTCGCGGCCTCGGCTTCGCGTACTTCGGCGGCGGCTTGGTCGCTTGCCGGGCCGAACGCCGCCAGCTCCGGATGCAGGTGCACCTGTTGCCGGTAGGCATTCGCGTCGATCACCAGCGGCGGTGGGTCGCCGGCCAGCGGCGCATCGCCATGCGGCCCGATCAGGCGGCGCAGCTCGGCTTTGGCCTTGGCCAGGTCGCGCTCTAGATCGTCGCGCCGGTCCGCCAGTTGCGCGGCTTCCTGTTTGGGCAATACGGCATCGCCGGCCTCGCCGCGGCCGGCAGCAAGACGGGCGCG
>JAYUFR010000051.1:0-19897 GCA_043738625.1 Sterolibacteriaceae bacterium | reverse complement strand
GGGAGTTCACGCTCACCGAGCAGCGCATCATTCAACGCCTGCTTGAAGTGGCATTTGAAAGTCTGGAAAAATCCTGGCAGCCGATCCATCCGGTGCACTTCGAATATCTCCGTTCGGAAATGAGCACCACATTCGCCAGTATCGCAATGCCGAATGAAGTTGTGGTCGCCACCACCTTCACCATCGCGCTGGGTTCGGCCGTTGGCGAGTTCCACATCTGCATGCCCTACGCGATGATCGAGCCAATTCGCGATGTGTTGTCCAACGCCGTGCAGGGCGACCAGATCGAGGCTGACAAGCGCTGGATCCATCAGCTTTCGCGCGAAGTGCAAGTCGCCGAGGTTGAACTTGTCGCCAATCTCGGCACCGCCGAACTGACCCTCAAGCAGATTCTCAAGATCAAGGCGGGTGACGTGGTGTCACTGGATGCACCACCCATTGTCACCGCGGAAGTCGATGGAGTTCCGGTCATGGAATGCCGCTACGGAATTTCCAATGGCAAATATGCGCTCAAGGTGCAGAAGATGATCCACCACGGCGCCAGTGAACGATTTGTTGAAGCTGCTTGAAAAGGGAGAACGCAATGTCTGAAACGCAATTGAAGGAAAGTCCGGCAGCCGAGGACTTGACGCCCTCGGTGTTCGAGCAACTGGGGCCATCCGGCGTCAAGTCGGACGGCCACAACGACCTCGACATGATTCTGGATATCCCGGTGCAACTCACCGTGGAATTGGGCAGAACCAGAATTCCGATCAAGAACCTGTTGCAACTGGCGCAGGGATCAGTGGTCGAGCTCGACGGCCTGGCTGGCGAAGCGATGGACGTGCTGGTTAACGGCTGCCTGATCGCGCAAGGCGAAGTGGTCGTGGTCAACGACAAGTTTGGCATTCGTTTCACCGACATCATTACACCGGCTGAACGCATCAGAAAGCTCAAGAAGTGGTAAAGCCGATCGCAGTGCTTGCTGCGCTGTCGCTGTTGACCTTGAACGTCGGGGCACAGGTGGCACGCCCGCTGTCGGCACCACCCGCAGCCATCGTTTCCGCTGGCAGCCTGCTCCAGGTTGGCGGCGCACTCATGCTCGTGCTCGCAGCGGTCGCCGCTGTCGCCTGGTTACTCAAACGCCTGAATCCTCACCAGATCGCCCAGGGCGGCGCACTACGCGTCATCAGTGCTACCGCCGTCGGCCAACGCGAACGCGTAGTGCTGGTCGAGGTCGACGGCACCTGGCTGGTGGTTGGCGTAGCGCCGGGCCACGTGAGTGCGTTGCACACCATGCCCAGGCCCGCTACGCAAGCGCGTCAAGCGCAGCCTGCACAAGGCGGTGCAGGATTCTCCGGCTGGCTCAACCAAACCCTGGAGCGGAATCGGCATGCTTGAACGAATTTTTCTGATCATCATGGCGGCGCTTGCCGTGTTGCTTGCCGCGACGCAGCCCGCGCTGGCAGCACCGGCCGGGCTGCCGGCATTCACCTCCGCAGCGGCTGCGGGCGGTGGTCAAACCTACAGCCTGAGCCTGCAAACGCTGGCGCTGCTGACGGCACTCAGTTTTCTGCCGGCCGTGATTTTGATGATGACCGGCTTCACCCGCATCATCATCGTGCTGTCGTTGCTGCGCCACGCACTGGGTACCCAAACATCGCCACCGAATCAGGTGTTGATCGGACTTTCGCTGTTCCTCACTTTCTTCGTGATGTCACCCACGCTGGACAAGATCTACGCCGACGCCTACCTGCCCTTCTCTGAAAGTCGCATCAGCATGAATGAAGCACTGGCGCTTGGCAGCCAGCCATTGCGCACCTTCATGCTGCGCCAGACGCGCGAACCGGATCTCGCCCTGTTCATGCGCATTTCCGCCATGCCCGCCATCAGCGATCCGAAACAGATTCCGATGCGGGTACTGATTCCCGCCTATGCGACCAGCGAACTGAAAACCGCATTCCAGATCGGCTTCGTGGTGTTCATTCCCTTCCTCATCATTGACATGGTGGTGGCCAGCGTGCTGATGTCGATGGGCATGATGATGCTGTCGCCGGTAATCATTTCCCTGCCGTTCAAGATCATGCTGTTCGTGCTGGTTGATGGCTGGAATCTATTGATCGGCTCGCTGGTGCAGAGCTTTTACGTATGAGCCCGGAAAGCGTCCTCAGCCTGATCCAGCAGGGCCTGGAACTGACCATGTTGCTTTCGGCACCCTTGCTGTTGGCAGCGCTGGGTACCGGCCTCGTGGTCAGCATTTTTCAGGCCGCCACCCAGATCAACGAAACCACACTTTCGTTTATCCCCAAGCTGATCGTCATGGCGGTGGTGCTGGTCGCCACCGGCCCGTGGATGCTCAACCTGCTGGTCGACTACACGCGCCGCCTGTTTCAGGAACTGCCGTGGATGATCGGGTGAAAAAACTCTTCACCGCAGAGGACGCAGAGTACACAGAGGAATTCAAAAACTGTCCATGTAATATCAAGAAGGTTTTCCTCTGCGTCCTTCGCGTCCTCTGCGGTGAATCCTTGCTTTTAGCATGATCAGTTTCAGCGACGCCCAGCTCAATGTCTGGCTATCGAGCTTGCTGTGGCCGCTGGCGCGCATTCTTGCGCTTGTTGCGTCGGTACCGGTGCTGGGCAACGAAGTCATTCCCGTGCCATTCAAGATTGCGCTCGGCATGCTCATCGCCATCATTGTGGCGCCGTTGGCGGCAACGCCCCACGACATCGCGTTATGGTCAGGTGCGGGACTGCTGATACTGGTCCAGCAAATTGTGATCGGCGTCGCGATGGGCATGGCAATGCGCATCGTGTTCGCCATGGTCGATCTGGCCGGCGAACTGACCGGACTGCAAATGGGCCTTGGGTTTGCATCATTTTTCGATCCGCAGAACTCAACCGACACGGCGCTGATCTCGCAGTATCTGGGCGTGATGATGACGATGATATTTCTGGCGTTGAACGGCCACTTGCTGGTGATCGCGACATTGGCGGAGAGCTTTCAGGCACTGCCCATAACGCCTGACCCGCTGGCGGCATCGGCCTGGCTGATGCTGGTGCAATGGGGCGGAAAGCTGTTTTCGATCGGCATCATGCTGGCGCTGCCCATACTTGCCGCACTGCTCATCGCCAACCTGGCGCTCGGCATCCTGACCCGCGCCGCGCCGCAACTCAACATTTTCTCGGTCGGTTTTCCGGTTACGCTGCTACTCGGCTTTGTGGTGTTGATGCTGGTGCTGCCACAAATGGGATCAGCACTGGAACAACCGATACGCCTGGGCCTTGAGATGATGCTGAAGATCGCGCAGCAGGCGCATCATGGTCAATAGCCATGCTGACAAAAAACCAACAAAAAATTACAGTTGGAACATGGTTCACACCAGACTGCGCCCACCATCAACAATAAAAAAGCCCCTTTTCAGGGGCTTTTAATTTGTGCTTGCGGTGTGGCGCGCTCAGTGATGATGACCACCGTCTCCATGCACGTGGCCATGTTGCAGTTCTTCTGCGGTCGCCTCGCGTACCTCGGCGATGGTGCAGGAAAATACCAGGGTGGTGCCGGCCAATGGATGGTTGCCGTCCACAACGACCTTGTCTTCTGCAATGTCAGTAATCGTGTACAGCGTGTCCTCTTCATCGTCGCCGCTGGCGCGTTCGAACTGCATCCCGACTTCGATGTTTTCGGGGAACATCTGGCGCGACTCCACCAACACCAGAGAAGCGTCGTACTCGCCGAAGGCATCGTCCGGCGGTAGCCGGACGATCAGTTCTTCACCGGCTTCGCGCCCTTGCAGGGCTTCTTCGATGCGGGGGAAGATGGCGTCGTATCCGCCATGCAGATAGACGATGGGGTTCTGCCCATCATCAACAATATTGGTATCACTGTCGGTGACCCGATAGTTCAGTGTGACAACTGTATTTTTCCGGACTTGCATGTGCTCCTTCCCGACCCGTTGAGGTCCTTGACCAATTGAAATACTTCTGCTGCATGACCCTTTGCCGTCACGTCGTAGAAAACATGACGAATGATTCCACTCTTGTCGATGATGAATGTTGACCTCACCACGCACAGCTTGCGGTGGCCGTCTTTATCCCGCATCTGGCTGACGCCGTATTTTTTGCAGACCTCGCCTTCCACATCCGACAACAGGCGCAGCGAAAGCCCATGCTGGTCGCAGAACTCGGCATGACTGATGCAATCGTCGGGCGAGATGCCGAACACGACACAGTTCAGACGGTTAAAGTCGGATTCGTGGTCGCTAAAGTCGGTAGCCTCCAACGTGCAGTAGGGCGTGCCGTCCCTGGGGTAAAAAAACAGCACTGCGTGCTGACGCCCATGCAGGGAACTCAGATCAAACATCTCCATGTCTGCATCGGGCAGCGTGAAGAGCGGCGCAGTTTGTCCTGCTTGCAACATTGTCCAGCCCCGAAGGAATACCTGCGCCGATTCTAATCCAAGCTTGCGAGAAAAGTGTGACGCAAATTTTTTCTGCTTCGCACCTGGAGACACATGCAACACTACGCCGAACGGTGCGCTTCGGCCAGATATTCGCGGCTGCGCATCTCGATCAGGCGGCTGACGGTGCGCCTGAATTCGGCAGCCTGGAGGCCTTCGGTATAGAGCATGCCGCCTTCAACTTCGGCACTGATGATGAGCTTGACCCGGTGGTCGTAGAGCACATCTACCAGCCAGGTAAAACGCCGCGCTTCCGAGCTTTGATCCGCCCCCATCTGCGGGACATTTGAAAGGATAAGCGTGTGGTGCTCGCGTGCAAGCTCAAGATAGTCGTTCTGGGAACGCGCCCCACCACACAGCATTGAAAAATCGAACCAGATCACGCCGGGCGCCTGACGACGAACCACAATCTCGCGCTCCTGCACCAGTATTTTTCCGGCGCTACCGGCGCTGCCCGCGATCTCGCGAAAAGTCTTGCCCAGCATGACATCTGCGGCAGCATCAGCAGGAACCAGAAAACTGCCGATGCGCTGCAGCGTTTGCAGTCGATAGTCCATGCCGGCATCCACTTCGAGGACATCAAGATGCTCCTTCAGCAACGCGATGGTCGGCATGAATAAATGCCGCTGCAGCCCGTTGGGGTAAAGCCCGTCAGGAGCATAGTTCGAGGTGGTGACCACCACCACACCTTGCTCGAACAAGCCGGTGAACAGTCGGCCCAGAATCATCGCGTCGGCGATATCGGATACGTGGAATTCGTCGAAGCAGAGCAGCCGGACCTTCGCCGCAATGTCGGCAGCGACCAGCAGCAGCGGATCGGCTGCGTGCTTGTGCTGCTTGAGCGCCTCATGGACCTTGTGCATGAAGGCATGGAAGTGAATCCGCCGCTTGCGGCGATAGGGCACCGCATCGTAAAAGGCATCCATCAGGAAGCTCTTGCCGCGCCCCACACCGCCCCACAGATACAGACCACGCGGTGGCGCTACGCGTGAGATCAGTTTTTTCAGTCGATTGCTGCGTGCCTGCCTGAAATCAAGCAACGCTTGATAAAGGACATCGAGCCGCCCGGCTGCATGGCGCTGCGCCGAATCGGGCACGATACCGCGCGCCGCGCAGAGCTTCTCAAAGGCTTTTAACATCAAAACAACGCTCACCACGGAGGACACAGAGGACGCAGAGGAAATCATGAATAATTTTGCGGTCCTCTGTGTCCTCCGCGTCCTCTGTGGTGAAATGCATTTATCAGAAATGCAAAGAGCGTTTGCTCACTGCCAGCATGGCTTCGTGCAATGCCTCGGACAACGTCGGGTGGGCATGGCAGATACGTGCAATGTCTTCGCTCGAAGCACCGAACTCCATCGCCACCACCGCCTCGGCAATCAGTTCCGAAGCGTTGTTGCCGATCACATGCACACCGATCACGCGGTCGGTTTTGGCGTCTGCCAGTACCTTGACGAATCCGGTGGTGTCACCCTGGCCCAGCGCACGGCCGTTGGCGGCAAATGGAATCTGGCCAACCCGGTATTCGATGCCTTCATTCTTCAACTGCTGTTCAGTCTTGCCCACCCAGGCGATCTCCGGATGCGTATAGATTACCCAGGGAATGACATCGTAGTTGACGTGTCCAGCCTGACCGGCGATGCGTTCGGCCACCATCACGCCTTCTTCCATGCCCTTGTGGGCCAGCATCGGGCCGCGGATAACATCGCCTACGGCCCAGACATTGGGCAGGTTGGTTTCGCAATATTCGTTGACGTCGATGCGACCTTTGTCGTCCAGCTTGAGGTCAACCACTTCGGCGCCTACTTCATCGGTGTTGGGAATCCGGCCCACCGAGATAATCAACCGATCACATTCCAGGGTTCGGGTCTCGTCTTCGATTTCGTATTCGACGACGACACCCTTCTTGCTCTGCGTCACCTTCTTGATGTTGACGCCCAACAGAATGTTGAGACCCTGCTTTTGGCTGAACACTTTCCACGCTTCCTTGGCCACGGCCTGATCGGCGGCGGCAAGAAAATCCGGCAGCGCTTCGAGTACCGTGACCTCGGCCCCCAGACGCTTCCATACCGAACCCAACTCCAGCCCTATGACGCCGGCACCAATGACGCCAAGACGCTTGGGCGCCTTGTCGAAGCCGAGCGCACCGATGTTGTCGCAAATAATCTTGTTATCGACCGGGATACCATCAAGATGACGCGCCTTGGAACCGGTAGCGACGATCACATGCTTCGCTTCGACCGTTTCACCATCGACGTCAACCTGCCAGAAATCCTCGCTACGACCGATAAATTTGCCGTGACCCGGCAGCAAGGTGACCTTGTATTTCTTGAACAACCCGCGAATGCCGCTGGTCAGCTGCGTCACGATGTTGTCCTTGCGCCGCACCATCGCGGCCACATCCATCTTGAGATTCTCTGAACTGATGCCGTGCATGACGAAGGAGTGACCGGCCTGATCAAACAGTTCCGACGATTGAAGCAATGCCTTGGATGGAATGCAGCCCTCGTTGAGGCAGGTGCCGCCCAGACGCACTTCGCCTTTCGGATCGGCGTAGGCCTGCGACTCGATGCAGGCAACCGTCAGCCCCAATTGTCCGGCACGAATCGCGGCCACATATCCGCCCGGACCAGCGCCGATCACCACAACGTCAAATTGTTTGCTCATTCAAACATCCTTTCACCACAGAGGACACAGAGGACGCGGAGGACACCGGAAAACAATGATCTTGCCTTCCTCTGCGTCCTCCGCGTCCTCTGTGGTGAGTTCAGAGATCCAACAATAAACGCGCAGGATCTTCCAGCACGTCCTTCATCGCGACCAGCCCCAGCACGGCTTCGCGGCCATCGATGATGCGATGGTCGTAGGAGATGGCGAGGTAATTCATCGGCCGGATCACGATCTGCCCATTCTCGACGACCGGGCGGTCCTTGGTCGCATGAATACCGAGTATGGCCGACTGGGGCGGATTGATGATCGGCGTCGACAACATGGAACCGAACACACCGCCGTTCGAGATGGAGAAGGTGCCACCGGTCAACTCTTCCAGCGAGAGCTTGCCATCCTTGGCCTTGGCGCCAAATTCGGCGATCTTCTTTTCGATCTGGGCCAGACTCATCTGGTCGGCGTCGCGCAGGATCGGCACCACCAGGCCGCGTGGAGTGCCGACCGCGATGCCGATGTCGAAATAACCGTGATAGACGATGTCGTTGCCATCGATTGATGCGTTGATCACCGGATACTTTTTCAACGCCGCTACTGCCGCCTTGACAAAGAACGACATGAAACCAAGCTTGACGCCGTGCTCCTTCTCGAACTTGTCCTTGTACTTGTTGCGCAACTCCATCACCGGCGCCATGTTCACTTCGTTGAAGGTGGTCAGGATGGCGTTCTGTGCCTGCGATTGCAGCAGACGCTCGGCGACCCGCGCACGCAGACGCGACATGGGAACGCGCTGCTCGGGACGATCAGCGATGATCGCATCGGCATTCACTACGTTGGGCTGGGCCAGCGCCGGTCGCGCGGCCACGGCCGGCGTCGCAACCGGGGCAGCCACCGGCTTGGCGGGCGCTGCCGTGCCGAGCACGTCTTCCTTGAGAATACGGCCGCCACGGCCCGACCCGGTGACGGAAGCCGGGTCGATGCCTTTCTCTTGCATGATCTTGCGCGCGGCCGGCATGGCGGGTGCCGCTTGAGCCGGTGCTGCTGCAGGTGCCGTCGGAGCGGCAGGCTTGACGGCAGGCGCGGGAGCACCAGCGCTCGCCTTCGCCTCGGTATCGATCTGCGCGATCACCTCGCCGGCGACGACGGTTGCACCGTCGGCCTTGAGTAACTTGACGATCACGCCGGAATCCGGGGCCGGCAATTCGAGCACGACCTTGTCAGTCTCGATGTCGATCAGATTCTCGTCACGTGTTACCGCTTCACCTTCACGTTTGTGCCAGCCGACCAGGGTCGCTTCGGCGACCGATTCCGACAATTGGGGAACTTTTACATCAATCAACATGTTGTTCTCACTCTCTCCGAATTATTCCGGCGCTTTCAATTCGCCGAAAGCGCCTTCAATGACTGCTTTCTGTTGGGCGTTGTGCTTGGTGTAATAACCGACCGCGGGCGATGCAGAAGCGGGGCGGCTGACCAGGAACAACTGCTGTCCCGAACCCACCGAGCGCACCAGATGCTGACGCGACACGAACCAGTACCACATGCCCTGATTGCGTGGCTCTTCCTGACACCAGACGATCTCCTTGGCCCTGGACCATTTCTTCAGCGCGGTCGCAAAAGCTTCTACCGGGAACGGATACAGTTGCTCGAGACGAACAACGGCGGTATTTTCGATCTTGTGCTCGCGGCGGTAGGCCATCAGTTCGTAGTAGATCTTGCCGGAGCACAGCACGACCCGGGACACTTTCTTGGGATCCAGCGCGTCCACTTCACTGATGACGGTTTCGAATTTTCCATTTGCCAGATCATCAAGCGAAGACACCGCATCCTTGTGGCGCAGCAGCGACTTGGGCGTGATGATGATCAGCGGCTTGCGCACCTGGCGCAGCATTTGACGCCGCAGCAGATGAAAAATCTGCGCCGGCGAAGTCGGGATACATACCTGCCAGTTCTGCTCGGCACTCAGTTGCATGTAGCGCTCGATACGCGCCGAAGAATGCTCCGGACCCTGGCCTTCGTAGCCATGCGGCAGCATCAGCGTCAGTCCCGACAGCCGGCCCCATTTCGCTTCGCCTGAGGCAATGAACTGGTCGATCACGACCTGGGCGCCATTGGCAAAGTCGCCGAACTGGGCTTCCCAAATCACCAACTCATTCGGCTCGGCAGTCGAATAGCCGTATTCGAACGCCAGCACCGCTTCTTCCGACAGCACCGAGTCGATGACGATGAAGGGTGCCTGCTTGGGATCAACATGCTGCAGCGGCGTGTAGTTGCCGGCATCCCACTTCTCGCGGTTCTGATCATGCAATACCGCGTGGCGGTGGAAGAAGGTACCGCGTCCAACATCCTCGCCCGACACACGCACGCCGAATCCCTGCACCAGCAGAGTAGCGTAAGCCATGGTCTCGCCCATGCCCCAATCCAGTGGCAACTTGCCAAGGCCCATCTGGCGGCGGTCATCGATGATCTTCTGCACCCGCGAATGCACGGTAAAGTTTTCCGGCAGGGTGGTTACCGACGCGGCCAAGCGTTTCAGGTCGGCAAGCGGGACCTGCGACTTGCATTCATCGGTGTATTTCTGATTGACGTGGTGCGACCAGTCGATGGCCAGCTTGCTGGTGAAGTTCTTCAACACCGGGTTGTAGAGCAACTCGCCACGATCCAGCGCGGCGCGATAGTCCTTGATGATCTGGTCCGGCTCTTCGGCGGTGCACACGCCCTGCGCCACGAGTTTGTCGGCATACAGCTTGCGCGTGCCGGGATGAGCGGCGATCTTTTTGTACATCAACGGCTGCGTCACCATCGGCTCGTCCTGCTCGTTATGGCCGAGTTTGCGGAAGCACACAAGATCAATCACCACATCGCGTTTGAATTCCTGGCGGTACTCCATCGCGATCTGGGTCACCAGTGAAACAGCTTCCGGATCATCGCCATTGACGTGGAAGATCGGCGCCTCGATCATCTTGAAGATGTCGGTGCAATACAGCGACGAGCGGTAATCACGCGGATCAGAGGTGGTAAAACCGATTTGGTTGTTGACCACGATATGTATCGTGCCGCCGGTGCCGTAGCCGCGCGTGTTGGAAAAATTGAGCATTTCCTGATTGACGCCCTGCCCCGCGACCGCGGCATCGCCGTGCAATATCACCGCTATCACCTTGTCGCCGGCCTTGTCGCCTTGGCGGCGTTGACGGGCATAGACAGAGCCTTCCACCACCGGATTGACGATTTCAAGATGGGATGGATTGAAGGCAAGCGTCAAGTGCATGGGGCCGCCCGGTGTCGCCAGGTCGGACGAAAATCCCATGTGGTATTTCACATCACCCGAACTGAGTTCCTCGGCGTGCTTGCCTTCGAACTCGGTGAATAACATCTTGGGGGTTTTGCCCAAGGTATTGACCAGCATGTTGAGACGGCCGCGGTGCGCCATTCCGACCGCCATTTCAACCACACCGAGACTGCCGGCAACGTTGATCAGCTTGTCCATCGCGACAATGGTCGACTCACTGCCTTCAAGCGAAAAACGTTTCTGGCCAACGTAGCGCGTGTGCAGGTAACGCTCAAGCGTTTCGGCAGCGGTCAGGCGCTCCAACAAATGCTTTTTTTCTTCGGCGGTGTACGTTGGCGTGGCACGGATCGGTTCGAGCTTGCCCTGTATCCAGCGCTTGGTGGCAATATCACTGATATAGGCGTATTCGGCACCTATCGCGCCGCAGTATGTCTGTCGCGCCGCTTCCAGAATTTCGCGCAGCGTCGCCTGCTCCGCGCCGGTTGCCGTGGCAAACGACCCGGTGCTGAAAGTCTGGCCGAGGTCGGCTTCGGTGAAGCCGTAATACGAAGGGTCAAGCTCCACAACTTCCGGCCGTTCGCTGCGTTTGAGCGGATCGATCTGCGCCCAGCGGTTGCCAAGAAAGCGATAGGCACTAATCATCTGCAGGACTTTCACCTGCTTGTCGTCGGAACTGCTGGCGCGTGACGAAGCCTGCAGCGTCCCATCCTTGGCACGTTGGGCGAAGGAGGCGATGATCGGGGCATGGACCACATCGGGACCGGTGTAATTTCCCGCACCAGGCAGCGTGGACAACTTGTCGAAATAATCACGCCACGCCGGTTCCACAGAGGCGGGATTGACCAGGTAGGACTCGTACAGTGCCTCGATGAAAGGCGCATTCGCGCCGTAAAGGTAGGAGTTTGAAAGCAGCTGTTTCATCATGGTCGTTTACCTCCGTGAGGAGTTAGGAGCGAGGAGTGAGGAGAAAAACAAAAGAGTCGCGACGATTGTGTTTGCTTCTACGCCTCACTCCTTACGCCTCACTCTTGACTGGAATCATTCACCGTTTGCTGATTGCAGAGACGTCACGGCGTGCCGCACCCACATACAACTGCCGCGGTCGGCCAATCTTGTACTCGGGGTCGGTGATCATTTCTTCCCACTGCGTCATCCAGCCAACGGTACGTGCCAGCGCAAAAATGCAGGTGAACATCGAGGTCGGGATTCCCAGTGCTTTCTGCACAATGCCGGAATAGAAGTCGACGTTCGGATAAAGTTTTTTCTCGATGAAGTAATCATCTTCAAGCGCGATTTTTTCCAGTTCCTTGGCCAACTTGAACAGGCGATCATTCTCCAGGCCAAGTTCGGCCAGGACGTCGGCGCAGACCTTGCTCATCAACTTGGCACGCGGATCGAAGTTCTTGTACACGCGATGACCGAAGCCCATCAGCTTGAAGCTGTCATTCTTGTCCTTGGCGCGCTTGATGTATTCACCGACGCGAGACACGTCACCGATCTCCTCAAGCATCTGCAAACAGGCTTCATTGGCGCCACCGTGGGCAGGCCCCCACAGGCAGGCAATGCCGGCAGCGATGCAGGCAAAGGGATTCGCCCCGGAAGATCCGGCGAGACGAACCGTAGACGTTGAAGCGTTTTGCTCATGATCTGCGTGCAAGGTGAAAATCACGTCCAGCGCCCGCACCAGCACCGGGTTCGGCTTATAGGTTTCGCACGGCGTGGCGAACATCATGTGCATGAAGTTGGCCGTGTAGTCGAGATCGTTGCGCGGATGCATGAAAGGCTGACCCACGTTGTACTTGTAGGCATGCGCGACGATGGTCGGCATTTTCGCCACCATACGGTTGAAACTGATGCTGCGATGTGCTGCGTCGGATGTGTCCATGGCATCGTGATAGAACGCGGACAGCGCACCGACCACACCCACCATCACCGCCATCGGGTGTGCGTCGCGGCGGAAGCCTTGGAAGAACCGCACCATCTGTTCGTGCAGCATGGTGTGGCGCTTGATCGTGTCCTCAAATTCGGCTTTCTGCCTGACGTTGGGCAGCTCGCCGGTTTTGAGCAAATAGGTGACTTCAAGAAAATTGCATTTCTCGGCCAACTGTTCAATGGGGTAACCACGATAGAGCAATTCGCCTTTGTCGCCGTCGATGAAAGCGACCCTGGACTGGCAACTGGCAGTCGACAGAAAACCGGAGTCGTAAGTGAATAACCCGGTCTTGGCGCCCAACGTACGGATGTCAATGACATCATTGCCATGGGTCCCGGTCATCACCGGAAACTCGGTGGTCTTGCCATCGACGGTCAAACTGGCACTGCGTTGGGTCGTCATCGCTGTTCCCTGTCTAGGTAGATAAAATCTTTGCCTGCTGGTCCGGCGCAGCAACGAGCTGCCGCAACAACTTGACCATGCGTTCCATTTGCGGATCCTGTGTCTCTTCGCGCCCGCTGACCAGATCCCACAGATCGTGGTCTTCAAGCGCGAGGAGCTTTCTCAAGTCAGCTTCCGTTTCATCATCAAGCTCATTTCCGTAATAACTCCAGAAACGCTGAAATACCAAATCCAATTCAAGCAGGGCACGCCGGCAGTGCCATTTCAGGCGACCTATCCGTGCGTGCTTTCCATCATTCATATCTCACGCTCAAAAAGAGCGGCAACAATAAACCGGAAGCCGCGCTAGCGGCTGAACCGTAGTCACCCCCTTCCACGGGGCGAAGGCAGGGTTTCGCCGAGCACGGCTCGGCGCTGCCGAAGCGGGCGAGTTGTGCAAAGCGAGTCCTCCGCAGCATGGGGGAATGGTAGTCATATTCACCTGGTTAAACGGCACGTTTAACCATCATGTCCTTGATCTTGCCGATTGCCTTGGTGGGATTGAGATTCTTGGGGCAAACGTCGACACAATTCATGATGGTGTGACAGCGAAACAGCCGATACGGGTCTTCGAGATCGTCAAGGCGCTCGGAAGTCGCCTGATCGCGCGTATCGGCAATGAAGCGGTAAGCATTCAGCAACCCGGCCGGACCGACGAACTTGTCCGGGTTCCACCAGAACGAAGGGCAGGCGGTAGTGCAGCAGGCACACAGGATGCACTCGTACAGTCCGTTCAGTTCTTCGCGATCCTCGGGCGATTGCAAACGCTCGCGTTCCGGTGGCGGATCGTTGTTGATCAGGTAAGGCTTGATCGAGTGATACTGCTTGAAGAATTGGGTCATGTCGACGATCAAATCACGAATCACCGGCAGGCCAGGCAAGGGCCGCAACACGATGGGCTTGCCTTCGACAAATGAGGACAGATCGGTCAGGCAAGCCAGTCCGTTTTTGCCATTGATGTTCATGGCGTCCGAGCCACAAACGCCCTCGCGACATGAGCGCCGGAAGGACAGCGAATCGTCCTTGGCCTTGAGCTTGACGAGAACGTCCAGCAGCTTCTTGTCGGTAGGGTCGCACTCGACGGAAATGTCCTGCAGGTAAGGCTTGGCATCCTGATCGGGATCATAACGGTAGATCTTGAAATGTACGGTACGCGTTGTCATTGCCGATTCCTCTTAGTAGGCGCGCTTCTTCAGCTCAATCGATTCCACGGACAAAGGCTTCATGTGCACCGGCTTGTAATCGAGACGATTGCCGTCGCGATGCCACAGTGAATGCTTGAGCCAGTTCTTGTCGTCGCGCCCGTTGGGGGTTTCCGCAGTGTCGTGCGCATCGTCGCGCACGTGGGCACCACGCGATTCCTTGCGCGCTTCGGCAGAAACCATGGTGGCCTTGGCGACTTCGATCAGGTTGTCCAGCTCCAGGGCCTCGATGCGAGCAGTATTGAATACTTTTGACTTGTCCTTGATTTCGGTCCTGGCGACATCGTCCGCCACCGCGAAAATTTTCTGCACGCCTTCCTTGAGCAGATCGTTGAAACGGAAAACCCCGGCATGCTTTTGCATCACACGCTGCATCGCGAGCCGCGTTTCATGCACATCGGCGCCATCCTTCTGACTGTTGAGGCGCTCGACGCGCGCCAGGCTTTTATCAATCTCGGCCTGGGGTAGCGGCTTGTGGTGGCGGGTGGAGTCCTTCAGATCATTCACTGCCGATTCGCCGGCCGATTTTCCGAACACCAGAAGATCCAGCAGCGAATTGGTACCGAGGCGGTTGGCCCCGTGCACTGACGCACAGGCACACTCGCCCGCCGCGTAAAAGCCGGGCACCGGGATACTGTCAGCACCGAGCACCACCTGACCGTGATAGTTGGTCGGAATGCCGCCCATTTGATAATGGCAAGTCGGTACCACGGGAATGGGTTCCTTCAGGGCATCGACCCCCGCAAACTGCAATGCGATTTCGTGAATCCCGGGCAACCGCTTCATGATGGTTTCTGGCGGCAGGTGGGTAATGTCGAGCAGCACATAGTCCTTGTTCGGTCCGCAGCCTCGACCTTCGTTGATCTCGGTGACCATCGCGCGCGACACCACGTCGCGTGACGCCAGATCCTTGGCATTGGGTGCATAGCGCTCCATGAAGCGTTCGCCGCTGGCGTTGCGCAGGATGCCGCCCTCGCCGCGCACGCCTTCGGTGATCAGGACGCCAGCGCCGGCGACACCGGTCGGATGGAATTGCCAGAACTCCATGTCCTCAAGCGGTATGCCGGCACGCGCCGCCATGCCCAGTCCGTCGCCGGTGTTGATGAAGGCGTTGGTCGACGAGTAGTAGATGCGCCCTGCTCCGCCGGTGGCGAAGATGGTGGCCTTGGCGTGGAACATCACGATTTCGCCGGTTTCCATTTCCATTGCCGTCACACCCAGCACATCACCGTCGGCATCGCGAATCAGATCGAGCGCCTGCCACTCAACGAAGAACTGGGTATTGACCTTGACGTTGCGTTGATACATGGTATGCAGCATGGCGTGACCGGTGCGATCGGCGGCGGCACAGGAACGCCGCACCGGCTTTTCGCCGAAATTCGACATGTGGCCGCCAAACGGGCGCTGATAAATCTTGCCGTTGTCGAGACGGTCAAACGGCATGCCATAGTGTTCAAGTTCGACCACGACTTCGTTGGCCTGACGGCACATGAACTCGATCGCATCCTGGTCGCCAAGCCAGTCGGAGCCCTTGACGGTGTCGTACATGTGCCAGTGCCAGTGGTCTTCCTCGGAGTTGCCCAGACTGGCGGCAACACCGCCCTGCGCAGCAACGGTGTGCGAGCGGGTCGGAAACACCTTGGTCAGCACCGCCGTTTTATAACCGGCTTCTGAAAGCTGGATCGCTGCCCGCAGACCGGCACCGCCGGCGCCGACGATGACGGCATCAAATTTTCTTATCGGGACATTCACTTGTTACAGTCTCCAGAGAATCTGTACGGCCCAGCCGGCACAGCCGACCAGCCCCAGTAGCGTCAGCACGTGCAGCGTCAAACGTACTGCCACCGAATTGATATAGTCCATCCAGATGTCGCGCACGCCGATCCAGGCGTGATAGCAGACGCTGACGATGAAAAGAAATGTAGCGAACCGAGTCACGCTGCCGGACATCAGGGCGCGCCAACTCGCGTAGGATGCAGCCCCGCCACTCGCCAATGCTATTCCGATAAATACGGAATACGTCGCCATGACGATCGCAGAGATGCGCTGAGCCAGCCAGTCCTTGAGCCCGTAATGGGCGCCGACAATGATTCTGTTCATCAGAACACCTCCAGGAATTTGAGGGCGACGACCACGGTCAGTCCCAGGCTGATTGCCAGCACAGCTTTTGCCGAAGCGCGCGCCTGCGGCTTTTCGATGCCGACTTGAATATCCAGCAGCAGAAAACGAATGCCTGCGCAAAAGTGATGCAGAAAAGCCCAGCACAGTCCAAACAGGATCAGTTTGACCAGCGGGTGGGCCACATGGGTTTTGAAGTGCTCGAACGTTTCGGGACTGGTGAGGGAGAGTTGCAGCAAATAAATCAGCCACGGCAAAAGCAGGAACAGCGAAGCACCACTGACGCGGTGCAATATTGAAACGAACCCGGGCAATGGCAAGTGAATTTGACTTAACGTCAGGAACTTCGGGCGTGGCTTGATGATTTCTGGCATGTTGCTCAGTCTCCTGGATGCTGCGGCGCACTAACCATACGCCGGATCATATTATGAAAACTCAAATTATGAATACTGCTGCTGCGTGAAAATTGAATTTCAGTTGAGTTCGTTGTAATAGCAATGCTCCGCCGTTGAATATAGTCCGCGCCGCCACTCCACCGGCTTGTCTCCATAACTATGCGTCACGCGCTCGACCGAAAGCAGCGGGCTGCCCTCGACGACGCCCAGTAATTCGGCGGTACCACGATCCGCCGCCACTGCACGAATACGTTCTTCGGCACGAATCATGGGAACATGAAAATGGCTTTCGAACAGGCTGTATAAAGACCCTTGATAGTCCTTCAGCACATCCAGTGACAACCCTGGAAATATCTCACCGGGCAAATAGATTTCGTCCACTACGACCGGCTTGCCTGAAAACTGAAGCACCCTGCGCACGATGATGATGGGATCGCCGAGTTTGAGCTGGAGCACACGAGCCGCTTCGGCACCCGCCTTGGCGCGCCAGCATTCAAGGGGAACCGATTTCGATTGCTCAACGCCACCGGACAGCGGCACCAGGCGAAGAAACCGAAAAAAAGCGCGGGGGTCAGCGTGTGTAGCGACGAAAGTCCCCTTCCCCTGGCGGCGAATCAGCAGATTCTCGGCCGCCATTTCGTCGACCGCCTTGCGCACCGTACCCTGACTGACTCTGAATCTGACGGCAAGCTCGGCTTCGCTGGGAATGGCTTCCCCCGGCCGCCACTCGCCCGCCTCAAGACCCTGAACGATGAGGTTCTTGATTTGCTGATAAAGCGGACTAAAAGTGGGAGATTCCTGCGCCATGGCGGAATTGAAGCATAAAATTCAGTACTCGTCCATAGTGGTACTTATATCTTATATAAGATAACAATTACTTATTGACACACCGCAGCAAGCTGCACTATATTTATGCCTTATTTGTTACGCTGGCTTGTCCTGCTCTCTAACTCCTAACCTGCAGTTGGGCAAGACACACGGTGTGATTCACTTTCGTTTTCCAATCGCAACCCGTCACTTCCAGGAGTTCATATGATGGCCAAAGCCCCCGTTCGAGTAGCTGTGACCGGCGCCGCCGGGCAAATCGGTTACGCCCTGCTGTTCCGCATCGCCAGCGGCGAGATGTTGGGCAAGGACCAACCCGTAATCCTGCAGATGCTTGAATTGCCGATCGAGAAAGCACAGCAGGGATTGAAGGGCGTCATGATGGAACTCGAAGACTGTGCCTTCCCGCTATTGGTGGGCATGGTTGGCACCGGCGACCCCAAGGTGGCGTTCAAGGATGCCGACTATGCGCTGCTGGTTGGCGCTCGCCCGCGCGGCCCTGGCATGGAGCGCAAGGATTTGCTGATGGAAAACGCCAAGATTTTCATCGAGCAAGGCAAGGCATTGAATGAAGTCGCTTCACGCAGCATCAAGGTACTCGTCGTTGGCAACCCGGCCAACACCAACGCCTGGATCGCCATGAAGTCGGCGCCCAGCCTGCCCAAGGAAAACTTCACCGCGATGCTGCGTCTCGATCACAACCGCGCGCTGTCGCAACTCGCGGTCAAAACCGGGAAGCCGGTCGACAGCATCGAAAAAATGACGGTGTGGGGCAACCATTCGCCCACCATGTATCCCGACTATCGTTTCGCCACCATTGCCGGCCAGGCCGCACCAGCCGCTGTCAATGATGAAGCCTGGTACAAGAACGAATATATCCCCAAAGTCGGCAAGCGCGGCGCCGCGATCATTGAGGCACGCGGCCTGTCGTCCGCAGCTTCGGCCGCCAATGCTGCCATTGACCACATGCACGACTGGGCACTCGGCACCAATGGCAAGTGGGTGACGATGGGCATCCCCTCCGACGGCAGCTACGGCATTCCTGTCGACACGATGTATGGCGTTCCGGTCACCTGTGCCGGTGGTAAATATCAGCGCATCACCGGACTGGAAATCGACGCCTTCTCGCGTGAAAAAATGGACTTCACGTTGAAGGAATTGCAGGAAGAGCAGGACGGCGTCAAATCGATGTTGGGTTGATCAAGATATTGCGCGGGATCAGACGCGAGCATGCGCATTGAACATGACTGAACGCCTGCATCCCGCCAGTGTTTTGTACGCGGGCATCAAGCCTTTGCCAGCCCTCTCAGCCTGCGAACATTATGCCGGCAATGAAAAACTGATTCGCAAGGCGCTTCAATTGCAGTCCGAACTGGGCCCAATCTTCGATATCACCGCAGATTGCGAAGACGGAGCTCCGGCAGGTCAAGAGCAAGAACACGCCGCCATGGTGGCAGCGCTCATCCGCGATCCGGCCAATCGATACGGCCGCGTCGGCGCCCGTATTCACGACATTACCCATCCACACTGGCGCGACGACCTCGACATCATTATTGGCACCGCAGGCAATGAAGTCGCCTACATCGTCATTCCAAAATCCGAATCGTTCGACGATGCAGCAACGCAGATTACGGCGCTCGACGAAGCACGCAAGCGTAACGGCATCGCGCGCGAAATTCCCGTCCATGTGTTGATCGAAACCCACGGCGCGCTGCGCCAAGCCTGGCAGATCGCCGCACTGCCGCAGGTTGAATCACTCGACTTCGGTCTGATGGATTTTGTCAGCGCCCACCACGGCGCAATTCCCGCCAGTGCAATGAAGTCGCCGGGGCAGTTCGACCATCCGCTGATTGCACGCGCCAAATGCGAGATCGCCAGCGCGGCGCTGGGCAGCGGAATAGTGCCTTCGCACAATGTCACGACCGAAATTCGTGACATCAACGTGGTCCGCAGCGACGCGCGACGCGCCCGCGAAGAATTCGGTTATCTGCGCATGTGGAGCATTCATCCCAGTCAGATCCTGCCCATCGTCGAGGCGATGCGACCCTCCTTCGACGACATTCATAGCGCCGGTGCGATTCTTGCTGATGCGCAGGATGCTTGCTGGGGTCCGATCAAGCATGAAGGCAAACTGCATGATCGCGCCTCGTACCGTTTTTACTGGGAATTGCTGCAACGTGCCCACGCCACAGGCATGGAACTCCCTGCCGATATTTTGTCCCGGTTTTTTCTTAATCCAACCCCTATTCGAGAGGAATTGCCATGCTAGAAGCCTACCGCCAGCATGTCGCCGAACGCGCCGCGCTTGGCATCCCACCCTTGCCGCTGGACACCAAACAGACCGCCGAACTGATCGAGCTGATCAAGAGTCCGCCAGCCGGCGAAGATGCGTTTCTGTTGGACCTGTTGACGCATCGCGTGCCACCGGGCGTAGACGACGCCGCCAAGGTCAAGGCCAGTTTCCTGTCGGCCGTGGCACACGCTGACGTGACCGTCGCCCTGATCTCCAGAGCCAAGGCCACCGAACTGCTGGGCACCATGGTAGGCGGCTACAACGTCAAGCCCTTGATCGATCTGCTTGACCACGCCGATA
>JAYUFR010000050.1:0-2247 GCA_043738625.1 Sterolibacteriaceae bacterium | reverse complement strand
TGCCTTCAATACCGGCAGCGAAGTGAGTCTTGAGTCTCTGTCGAAGCACGCGGGTATTGGCAAGCAGCGCTTGGGGGATTACCTCGAGTATCTTGAAGCGGCTTACCTGATCCGTCGCGTCCAGCGCGTCGACGACACGGCGCGGCGCCTGCAACGCGCCCGCACGTTCAAGGTCTATCTCACCAATCCGTCCATTCGCGCCGCACTGTTCGGCTATGTGAACGAAGATGATGAAGCGGTTGGCGCGCTCGCCGAAACCGCCATCTGGAGTCAATGGCTGCACAACACCCGGACCATCGAGTCATTGCATTACGCACGCTGGAAGCAGGGCAGGACGGATCTGGAAGTCGATCTGGTTTCGGTGGACACACGCACCCAGAAACCAAGGTTCATCGTTGAAATCAAATGGTCCGATGCCGCTTACGAAAATTTCGGCGAGATACGCGGCGTGCGCGAATTCGCCTCCCGTCACAAGCTGGTCCGTCGCCCACTGGTAACCACTTACAGCGCAAGTGGCATCGGCCGCGATGGCGATCTTGAGATCGAATTCGTGCCCACCAGCCTGCACTGCTACACCATCGCCCGCAACTTGTTGCGAACCGGCGGCTGAATCATTTCCAATTTTGAGAATCGGCTAAACTGCCTCTCGATATGCCCAACGAAACCCGCCCGTGACCGACAACGCCGACGCCACCGATCACGCCGCCGCCTTCATCTCCCGCTGGCAGCACGCCGACGGCAGCGAACTGGCCAATGCGCAGATGTTCGTCGGCGAATTGTGCAAGCTGCTCGATGTGCCGCTGCCCGATCCGGCGCGCGCCGATACCGCCGACAACGCCTACGTCTTCGAGCGCCGCATCATCTTTCGCCACGGCGACGGCGGCAGCGCCGAAGGTCGCATCGACTGCTACCGGCGCGGCGCCTTCGTGCTCGAAGCCAAGAAGCTCAAGCAAGGCGGCGCACGCAGTTTCGACGACGCGCTGATGCGCGCCCGCGCCCAGGCCGAAAACTATGCCCGCGCCCTGCCGGCCGACGAGGGCCGGCCACCTTTTCTCGTGGTGGTCGATGTCGGCAATGTCATCGAGTTGTATGCCGAATTTTCGCGTTCCGGCGCTACCTACACGCCCTACCCCGATCCGCGCAGCCACCGCATCGCGCTGGCCGATCTGGCCGACGCCAAAATCCGCCAACGCCTGCGCCTGTTGTGGCTGGAGCCGCTGACGCTCGACCCGGCCACGCAAACCGCCCGCGTCACGCGCGAGATCGCCGCCCACCTGGCCGAAGTCGCCAGGTCGCTGGAAACCGGTGATGGCGGCCACAGCGCCGAAACCGTCGCCGGTTTTCTCACCCGCTGCCTGTTCTCGATGTTCGCCGAGGACGTGAAGCTGATCCCCGAGGGCAGCTTCACCGACCTGCTGAAAAGCCTCAAGGACAACCCGCAACAGTTCGTGCCGCTGGTCGGCGAACTTTGGCGCGCCATGGACAAAGGCGAATTTTCCGTCGCCATCCGCGCCGTGCTGCCGCGCTTCAACGGCAAGCTGTTCAAGCAGCCCGATGTTCTCCCTTTGACGAAAGACCAGATCGCGCTGCTGATCAAAGCGGCGAAAGCCGACTGGACCCTGGTCGAACCCGCCATCTTCGGCACCCTGCTGGAGCGCGCGCTCAACCCGCGCGAACGCCATGCGCTGGGTGCGCACTACACGCCGCGCGCCTATGTCGAACGCCTCGTGTTGCCCACCGTGATCGAACCGCTGCGCCAGAGCTGGCGCTTCGTGCAGGCCGCCGCGCTGCTGCTCGCCAACGAAGGCAAGACCAAAGACGCCATCGCCGAACTGCGCGCCTTCCACCAGCGCCTGTGCCAACTGCGCGTGCTCGACCCGGCCTGCGGCAGCGGCAACTTTTTGTACGTCACGCTGGAACACATGAAGCGCCTCGAAGGCGAAGTGCTCAACCAGTTGCACGAATTCGGCCACGGCCAGGCCGCCCTCGAGACCGAGGGTTTTTCGGTGGACCCGCATCAGTTCCTCGGCCTCGAACTCAACCCGCGCGCCGCCGCGATTGCCGAACTGGTGCTGTGGATCGGCTATTTGCAATGGCACTTCCGCACCCGTGGCGCCGGCCTGCCGCCGCAACCGGTGCTGCGCGATTTCAAGAACATCGAATGTCGCGACGCGGTGCTGGCCTATGACCGCGTGGAACATGTGATGGACGAACGCGGCGTGGCGGTATCGCGCTGGGACGGCCACA
>JAYUFR010000049.1:0-2251 GCA_043738625.1 Sterolibacteriaceae bacterium | reverse complement strand
GCGACGTGCCGCACACCGCACACACACTCGCTGCGATGTATTGGCCCGGCCCGTTGACGCTGATCCTGAAGAAGCAGTCCGGCGTGCCCGACGCAGTGACGGGCGGACAAGACACCGTGGGCCTGCGCGTGCCGCGTCATCCGCTGGCCCTGCAATTGCTCAAGGCCTTTGCGGACGCAGGGGGGAGTGGAATAGCCGCGCCCTCCGCCAACCGCTTTGGCCGCATCAGTCCCACCACCGCCGAACATGTGCGCGAAGAACTCGGTGATGCCGTATCCCTGATCCTCGACGGCGGGCCGTGCAGCGTCGGCATCGAATCCACCATCGTCGACCTTTCGCGTGGTCAGCCCGTGGTGCTGCGCCCTGGCGCCATCACCGCGCAGCAGATCGCCGCGATACTCGACATGGAAGTGAAAGAGGGCGCAGCAGACAACGCACCGCGCGTCTCCGGCTCGCTCGCCGCGCACTATGCACCGGTCACCCCGATGCGGCTGGTAGCGGCCGAGCGCATCGAGCAGCAATTGACCGAATCACTGGCGCAGGGCAAACGCACCATCGTACTGGCGCGCCGCCCCGCGCCAGCCGGCACGCATCACCCGCACTGGCTGATCGCCGCGGCCGATGCCATAAGTTACGCGCAAGACCTGTATGCCAATCTGCGTCGGCTGGATCAGGCCGGCGCTGACCTGATCCTGGTCGAAACACCGCCGCAAACCGAGGAATGGCGGGCGGTGTGCGACCGTCTGGCACGGGCCGAATGCGGAGCAGGTTCCTGAAATAAGGCTCATGAAGCGGGAAATTGTGCCGTTATTCTTACTTATGCGTGACAGGTAGCAGACGTAAGCTGGCAGCGCAACCCACGCTGGCAGGACACCATTGCCCATGGAGGAGTTCGAAACCGTGAAAAAGAAACTGTTTGATACCGTCACCGGCAACGGCACCGTGCAGGGTGCCGAAGAAGGCGACACCCGCAAGGCGATGCGCGAAGCGCAGGCCAAGGGCTTCCGCATCGGGCGGCCAGTGCGCATCGGCGCCGTGATGGGCATGATCATCGGCTACAACATCGCCGCCGGCGGCCCGTATTGCGGCGCGAAGTTTCCGCTGCTGGTGCAAACGCCGTTTGGCAGCGCCAAGTGCAGCCTCGCGGAGATCAGTCTGGTCTAACCCCGGCAAGGCCCGGCGTTGCTATAATCCGCGCCTCGTTTCGGGGAAGTAGCTCAGTTGGGAGAGCGCCGCGTTCGCAATGCGGAGGTCGAGGGTTCGATCCCCTTCTTCTCCACCACCGAATTCAAAAGGCCACCTGTCGGGTGGCCTTTTGTTTTTCAGGCTGATACCGAGCGCTACCGCGAACCTTGTAAGTACGCTTGAATTATCTCCATGCAGTGATCGTAGCTCGGTGTGTATTGAAGGATATCAAGCAGCGTAAAGTCTTCGCGCAACTCGGCGTCATGTCGAGTGAATCGTTGCTCCAATACTGTGCGCTTCAGTACCATCAGTTTTTGTAGTGCAGGTCGAGCTTCGGGTTCGCGCTCAAGAACCAGCGCCAGGTCAAAGATATCCCGTGCCTTGAAATCCACTGCCCGGTACTGAATCTTCTTGCTTACGATCTCGACGGGTGTTTCCACCTTGATGTGCCGGCCCAACACATCGCGCAGTGAAAACGGGTTGTCGGTAAGTGGTGGCGCCGCCACAAAATCGACTTCGCCTTCCGGATAGTAAATCTTGATCGAGCCGTTCTGCTCAACGTAGTCGGCCATCCCTGTCTCGGCCGCATCGTTCAGCCTGGGAGTCAGAAACCCGAGATACTGCGGCTCGGGCACGAAGATATCGATGTCTTTGCTGAAGCGATGATGGTGTTTCAACATCAGCACGGTGCCTCCGCCGAAACTCCAGTCGTCGGCCGGCATGCCTGCGGCAACCGCGCCGTCAATGATCGACATCGCCCTGCCGAACAGGCTCTTCCAGATTTCTTCTCTGGCAACGTTCATGCCTTGTGCGCTCGGCGACGACTGCCGATCTGGCCGGCCAGCTTCGCAACGTTTTGCTGTACCCGTTCGGGCGTCGCCCATGCGCCTACTTGAGCCAGCATGCCATCAAATACCGACGCCGGCACTTCATCAAAGACCGCGCGCAATTGGGGCCGCCGCGCCTTGGGCACCATCCCCGAGAGCAGCGCACCAACCAGTTCGTCAGGTGTGAGGAATTCCTTGAAGCTGACGTTGGCAGAGGTGCAAGCCAGCTTGAGGTAATC
>JAYUFR010000048.1:0-2292 GCA_043738625.1 Sterolibacteriaceae bacterium | reverse complement strand
TGGATCGCTGTCGCCGTTGTCATGATCGCGATTCAGCTGTTGCTCAATATTGTGCCCGTGATCGGCGGGCTGGCCTCGTCGATTCTGGCCCCGGTATTCCTCGGCGGCATCATGGCCGGATGCGCTGCCGCCGACCGCGGTGAACCATTCCAGTTCGAGTGTCTGTTCCTTGGTTTCCGCAGCAACACCGGTAACCTCGTCACCATCGGCGTGCTTTACCTGATCGGCGTCGTTGTCATCAGCATGGTCGGTGTCGCGGTGCTTATCGTCGGCGGGGGCGGCGCCATTCTCGCCGCGCTGTGGCACTCCGGCGGTGTTGCGACGCCCGACATGCTCCCCGGCGATATTTTGCTGTCCTCGCTGGGCATCGTCCTGCTGGCAACTTGCATCGTGCTGATGCTGTTTGTGCCGCTATTGATGGCACTCTGGTTCGCACCAGCGTTGGCGATGCTTGATCATCTCAGCGCAGGCGCTGCCATGAAGAGCAGCCTTACCGCATCATTGCGCAACTGGCTGCCGTTCACCATTTACAGTCTGCTACTGCTGGTACTGATGGTGGTGGCCGCCATACCGTTCTTGCTCGGTTATTTGATCCTGGTTCCGGTATTGCTGGGCTCGGTGTACGCTTCCTACCGCGACATTTACTGCTGAGCAATGCAGGCCCGCCGTTTGCCCGCCCGCCATGGCGCTCTCTGGCTGATGGCCGGCTTCGGTCTGTTCCGCGCCAATCCACCCCTGATGACCATGGTGACGATGGCTTATCTGCTGGTTGTGGTTGTCATCAGCCTGTTGCCCTATGCCGGGTCGTTCATCCTTCCCGTCGCGATGCCTGCCCTGACCCTGATGGTGGCGAACAGTTGCCGCGCCATCGAAAAAGGCGGCTGGCGGCCGGTTGGACATTTCGCCGAAGGGCTGCGTGAGCATCGCGCTGCACTGCTGCTGCTGGGAGGATTGCAGTTGCTCGGTTCGCTCGCCATTCTCGGCATCTCCACCTTGTTGGGCATCGGCACGGACAACATCGCCGGCGGCAAGCTGGATCCTGAGCAACTGCTGGGAATTCTGTTGCCTCTGGCGGCAATGGGCCTGCCGCTGCTGCTTGCATTCTGGTTTGCGCCCATGCTGACTGGTTGGAACGGGGTTTCGCCACTCAAGTCGGTGTTCTTCAGCTTTGTCGCCGCCATGCGCAACTGGCGCGCGTTTCTCGCTTACGCTGTCACGATTGCGCTGGCGGGAATTGTGCTGCCCGAATTGCTGATTGTATTTTCCGGCGCGGTTTCCGCGTCATTTGCAGACGGCGTTGCCACCATGCTGCGCATGTTGTTCATCTTTATACTTTCTCCGGTGCTGATGGCCAGTGTTTATCTGAGTTATCGCGACATCTTCGTCAATGCGTGAACCATTGGCGCCGGTCGGGATTTTTGGCGGGACTTTCGACCCGATTCATAACGCCCACCTCCGTTTGGTTGAAGAAGCGCATCGCGTTCTCGGCCTTGACCACGTTGTGCTGGTTCCTGCCGGCAATCCGCAGCATCGAGACCGGCCGGTGATCAGCGCCGAACGGCGGCTGGCCATGGTGCGGCTGGCGGTTGCCGGCAAGTCGTGGATGCAGATTGACGATGGTGAAATACGCAACACCTCGGCTTCGTACACGGTGCCCACGCTCCAGCGACTGCGGCAGGCATATGGGGCAGAGCGGCCACTGGTATTGCTGCTGGGCTCCGATGCATTTGGCGCTCTGACCAGCTGGCAACGCTGGCAGGAGTTGTTCGGCCTCGCCCACATCGCTGTCGCCACGCGGCCCGGCCACACCTTGGAGATGGGCGCGTTGGCGCCGGCATTGCGAAATGAATATGCGCAGCGCGTGCGGCAGGATCCAGGTGCTCTGACGACGGCCCCGGCCGGATTCATCCTGCCCTTCATCATGCCGCCGATGACAATATCGGCGACCGCGATCCGGGCTGCGCTCGGTCGCAGCGAGAAACCGGCGAACATGCTGCACCCGGCCGTTCTCGAATATATTGCCCGCAACCAACTTTACCAATCGGTACCCTGAATGGACCCACGAAAGCTGCAAAAGATTGCCGTAGCCGCACTTGAAGACGTCAAGGCGAAGGACATCGAAGTCATCAATACGTCCAAGCTCACGGCCTTGTTTGATCGCATCATCATCGCCAGTGCCGATTCCACGCGTCAGGTCAATGCGCTGGCGCGCAATGTGCAGGACAAGGTCAGGGAAGCCGGCGGCGTCGTCTATGGCACCGAAGGTGAAAGTGGCGGCGAGTGGGTGCTGGT
>JAYUFR010000047.1:0-7160 GCA_043738625.1 Sterolibacteriaceae bacterium | reverse complement strand
AGTCCGAAGGGCCGCCCGCTAAACTCGCTACGCTCAGACAACGCGGCCAGACTTCCCCCTTCAGCCTTACCTCCGCTCGGCGGGTCCGAGGGGGATGGAGCCGTGCCATGGACAGCGCTATTCGAGATGGGTATGCTGCGGGTTAACTATCAGTAAGAACTGGAAATTAAATACCCAGATATGGATATTTGTTGCCATATCTGGATATTTTTGATGCGGTCTAAATTTTAGCGTCATTGGTTTCGTACCTTTTCAACACTCACACTTGGGAGGTTTTATGCTGGGCATCGTCCTCGTCACTGTCATTTCCGCCACAGCTCTTTGGGTCTATCTCGACGCGACACGAAATAAGATCGGAAAGATTCCGGGGACCGGGGGAGCTTTCAACATGTCCGCAGGCGCGTGGGGGGCCGTGACGCTGCTCTTGTGGATCGTGGGCTTTCCAGCCTATCTGATAAAGCGCGGATCACTTATTGCCCAAGCAAAGGACAAACCAATTGAGGTCACTGGACGAGGCGGAAAAGCAACTGTCTTGGGCATCTTAGGCGGAGTTTGGGTTGCTCTTACGGTCGCAACGTACATATCTGGTTCACTGCCTTCATGTGATGCGCCCGAAGTGGTTAGCCTTGGTGAGAAGGTGATTCGGGATGCACCTCTGGTCAAGTTGTCGGGCCTTCAGGTGAAAGGCATCTCCTTGCCGGCGGAGAGAAGTTATGACCCAAGTGTTGAAAAACGTGTTTGTCGTGCCATGCTCACGCATGCGCTTGGAGAGGAAGCTATACAGTACTCCGTCGAGTGGCATGACAAAAGCAAGGGCATGATCTGGGTACAGATATTGTCTGAGTAATGCCGCCCAAGATCACGGTTACCGCCGCTCCCTTTGGTCGCTCGGCATTGCGCAGTAGATGGTCTCTAGTCGACCAATTCATCCATCGGTGAAACCGGTGCGGCACATCCCCCTCGGACCCGCCGAACGGAGGACTGTCCGACCGGGGAAGTCCGGCTTCGTTGTCTGAGCGAAGCGAGTTTAGAAGCCGGCCGGTTGGATGGTCTGGAGCGGGGGAAGCCCGACAGGGCCGGGGCGGTGGGGCGTGCTTGTTTGCTTACTTTATTGCACGAGCAATAAAGTGAGTCGCCTGCCGGGGCGAACTCCCGGCGCGGACGTTGTTATTCGATGCTGGTTGGAATGTGCTTCGACAGGCTCAGCACGAACGGGAGAAAATCAAACCCCGTCAAACAATAATCCCACCCCCCAAACAAACCTTCGACTCATACACCACCACCGACTGCCCCGGCGTCACCGCCCACTGCGGGGCCGCGAAAGCAACCTCACACCGTTCCACATCCACCGCATCCACTTCGCACGGCGCATCCGGCTGGCGATAGCGTGTCTTCGCCGTGTACACCCAATGCGTATGCGGCATGCGTCCCGCCACCCAGCTCAGATCAATCGCAGCAAGGTGCTCCTTTAGCAACGCCGGATGTTCGTGCCCCTGCACCACATACAGCAAATTCTTCTCCATGTCCTTGCCCGCCACATACCACGGCAGTTCCGGTGCATTCTTGACACCGCCAATGCCCAAGCCGTCACGCTGCCCGATGGTGTGATACATCAGGCCCTGATGGTGACCGATGACACGATCACCGTCCAGCGTGCGAATCTCCCCCGGCTGCACTGGCAGATAGCGTTGCAGGAATTCGCGGAAAGGCCGTTCGCCGATGAAGCAAATTCCGGTCGAGTCCTTCTTGGCATGATTGCCCAGCCCCGCTTCTTCGGCCATCTTGCGCACATCGCGCTTGTAAAGATGGCCAATGGGAAACAGCGTTTTCGACAGTTGCGCCTGATTGAGGCGATACAGAAAATAGCTTTGGTCCTTGGTGCCGTCCTCGGCCTTGAGTAGTTGAAACTCGCCCATGAACTGCCGTACCTGGGCGTAGTGGCCGGTGGCGATGCGCTCGGCGCCGAGTTGCAGGGCGTGGTCGAGGAAGGCCTTGAACTTGATTTCGGAATTGCACAGCACGTCGGGGTTGGGTGTGCGACCGGCCTTGTATTCGCGCAGGAAATCGGCGAACACGCGTTCCTTGTATTCGGCGGAGAAATTCGCCACTTCAAGTTCGATGCCGATCACGTCGGCAGCGGCGGCGGCATCGACCAGGTCTTCGCGTGACGAACAGTATTCGTCGTCGTCATCATCTTCCCAGTTCTTCATGAACAGGCCGATCACGTTCCAGCCGGCTTGCTTCAACAGCAATGCCGCGACCGACGAGTCGACTCCGCCGGACAGGCCAACGACCACGGTTCCTTTGCTTGATTCACTCATGTGCGTAATGTTTGATCAGGTCAAGTGGAAAGCGCCGACCGGCGGCGTGGTCCTGCACACATTGCCAGATCAGCGGGCTGCGGTGGCGGGAGCGACTCGCTTCAATTTCCGCCGGCGTCATCCATACCGCGCGCAGGATGCCGGTATCGAGTGTGCGCTGCGGATCATGTGCGCCGAGTTCGCCGCTGAAGGCAAAACGCAAGTAGGTAATGTCACCGTGTGGCCTTGTCCATTGATAGATGCCGACCAGTGCGGTGGGCGTGAACTGCCAGGCGGTTTCTTCCAGCGCTTCGCGCGCGCAGGCGGCAAGCAGCGATTCGCCCTCGTCGAGATGTCCCGCCGGCTGGTTGAAGCGGACGCCATCATCGGTTTCCTCTTCCACCATCAGGTAGCGGCCATCACGCTCGATCAGCGCGGCGACAGTGACGTTGGGTTTCCAGATACGTTCGTTCATGAGGCTGCATTTTATCGCGCTCGCTGCCTGTTCTCCGGCGCGGGCGCCGAATCGGCTAAAATGTGCGGCTCATTCGACTGATTGCTGGAGAACACAAAAATGTCCATGGCCGACCGTGACGGCTTTATCTGGTACGACGGCAAGCTCGTGCCCTGGCGCGAAGCCAACATCCACGTGCTGACGCATTCGCTGCACTATGGCTTGTCCATTTTCGAAGGCGTTCGCGCCTACAACACGGTCAACGGCCCGGCCATATTCCGCGTCAAGGAACATACCGAACGCCTGTTCAACTCGGCGCATATCTTCCGCATGGAGATGCCCTTTGATAAAGCCACCTTGATCGAGGCACAAAAAGAAGTGGTGCGCGTGAACAAGCTCGACTCCGCCTACATTCGCCCGATCGCTTTTTACGGCTCGGAAAAAATGGGCGTATCGCCCAAGGGCGCCAAGGTGCATGTGGCCGTGGCGGCCTGGCCGTGGGGCGCCTATCTGGGCGCCGACGGCATGGAGAAGGGCATTCGCGTCAAGACCTCGAGCTTTGCCCGCCATCACGTCAACGTGACCATGTGTCGCGCCAAGTACGCCGCGTCCTACACCAACTCCATCCTCGCCAACATGGAAGCCACCGATGACGGCTATGACGAAGCGCTGCTGCTCGACGTGGATGGCTTTGTCGCCGAAGGCGCCGGCGAGAACCTGTTCATGGTCAAGGATGGCAAGATCTACGAACCCGAAATCGCCTCGGCGTTGATCGGCATCACCCGCGCCAGCGTGATTCAGCTCGCCAAGGATCACTTCGGCATCGACGTGATCTCGAAGCGGCTCACGCGCGACGACATCTATACCGCCGATGAAGCGTTTTTCAGTGGCACCGCCGCCGAAGTGACGCCGATTCGCGAACTCGATCGGCGCCAGATCGGCGCCGGCGCCCGCGGCCCGATCACGACCAAATTGCAGAGCCTGTTCTTCGAGGCCGTGCACGGAAAACTTCCCGCCTACAACCACTGGCTGACGCCGGTTGCCTGAGGAGCCTTTTTATGACTACGCAAACCAACGACACCGCCCGCGAAGTCGAAGTCACCGCACACGATCTGCCGCTGCATTGCCCGCTGCCCGGCGCGCCGCTGTGGGCGCGCCATCCGCGCGTGTTCCTCGACGTGCTGAAAAACCCGCAGGGCGAAGCGGCCTGTCCGTATTGCGGAACAAAGTATCGTTTTAGCGGTGAGCGGCCCAAGGGGCATCACTGATTGATGCAAGTGAGGAGTGAGGAGTAAGGGGTGAGGAGTAAAACCCCCTGCACTTTTCACCACTGTCTGGATGCAATGATGTTCCGCAGGCGCGACTAACGTCCCCTTACACCATGTCCACCTCCTCACTTCTCACGCCTCACGCCTCACGAATTCTAGTCGTGGCCCCGTCCTGGATCGGCGACACGATCATCGCCCAGCCGCTGCTGATGCGCTTGCGCGAACGTGGTGCGCACATTGATGTTCTGGCGCCGGCATGGAGTGCGCCGCTGTTGCATCGCATGGCCGAAGTCGACCGCGTCATCGAAAGCCCATTCCGTCATGGTGACTTCGCCTTGCTCAAGCGCCGTGCGCTGGGTTTGCAACTCGCCGATGAGCATTACGACGAAGCCATCGTGCTGCCCAACTCGTGGAAGTCGGCGCTGATCCCCTGCTTCGCGGGTATTCCCCAACGCACCGGTTTCATCGGCGAAGCCCGCATCGGCCTGCTCAACAATCGCCACGTCCTCAACCCGGAAGCCGTGCCGCTGCTGGCCGAGCGTTACGCCAGCCTGGCCGAGCCGCGCGGCGATCCCCTGCCACGCCCGTTGCCGCAACCGCATTTAAGCTCCACCGCCGGGCAGCAAGCAGCCGTGTGCGCAGCGCTTGGCTTATCGTCAAATTCACACCCACTCGCATTCTGCCCCGGCGCCGAATACGGTCCGGCCAAGCGCTGGCCAGCGCGCCATTTCGCCGCGCTGGCAAAGTCGCTGGCCACGCTGGACAATCCGGTATGGCTGATCGGCTCGGACAAGGACAAAGCCACCGGCGCTGAAATCGCCCGACTCGCCGACGGTCGCGCGGTGAACCTGTGTGGCCGAACCACGCTGGAGCAAGCCATTGATCTGCTCGCCTGCGCATCCGCCGTGGTCAGCAACGACTCCGGCCTGATGCATGTTGCCGCAGCGTTGAGCCGCCCGCTGGTGGCGGTTTATGGCTCGTCAAGCCCGACCTATACGCCGCCGCTCTCGCCGCGTGCGAAAATCGTGACATTGAATCTGGTTTGCAGCCCGTGCTTCAAGCGCGAGTGCCCATTGGGGCACCTCAATTGCCTGGAAAAACTGGGACCGGAGAAAATCCTAGCGGCGATGGATAATATCGGCCATGTCAACGACTAAAAACTTTTTTGCCACATCGCAGGACGTGGAAGCCGCTTTCTACGAAGCGCTGGAACGCTCCGATCTCGAAGCCATGATGGCACTCTGGTCGGAGGACGACGAAATCGTCTGTATCCATCCGGGCGGCCCGCGGCTGTCTGGTTACGTCACGATCCGCGAATCGTGGCGTCGCATTTTCGAGAGTGGCACCAAGTTGCACGTGCAGATCACCCCGCTCTCCGCCGTGGTGAATCCGTTTACCGCCGTGCACAGTTTGATCGAGCACGTCACGGTGGCGGGACAGAACCAGGAAACCGCGCCCATCGTCAGCACCAATGTTTATGTGCGCGGCCCCACTGGCTGGCGCATGGTGGTTCACCACGGTTCACCTTCCCCTCCCGAATCATTCGGCGACACGCCCAAGACTTTGCATTGAGCGCAACAACACCTTTCGTTGCCCCATCGTGGTTGCGCGGGGCGCATGCGCAAACCATCTGGCCGCTGCTGCGCAAAGGGATTTTGCCGAACTACCGGCGCGAACGCTGGACCACGCCGGACCAGGATTTTATCGATCTCGACTGGAGCGACGGGCCGGCAAGGGGTGACAGCCTACCCCCCGTCCCCCTTCCAGAAGGGGGTGACGCCGGTTCGCTTCGCTCCATTTCACTGGATGATTCGTCTTGGGGCGGCCCTGCGACGAATGCGCCGCTGGTGGTGCTGTTCCACGGTCTTGAGGGAAGTTCGCGCAGCCACTATGCGCGACGGCTGATGCATGCTGTTGCAGAACGGGGCTGGCGCGGTGTCGTGGTGCATTTTCGCGGCTGTTCCGGCGAGGCCAATCTGCTGCCGCGCGCCTATCACTCCGGTGACTCCGCCGAGATCGACTGGACATTGCGCCGCTTCAGGCAGTTGCATCCGCAAACCCCACTGTACGCCGTCGGTTTTTCGCTCGGCGGCAACGCCCTGCTCAAATGGCTGGGCGAGCAAGGAGAAGCGGCAAGGTCGGTGGTCGACGGCGCAGCCTCTATTTGCCCGCCGCTCGATCTGGCTGCGGCAAACGAATCACTCAGCCACGGCTTCAACCTTGTATATGCGCGGCACTTCCTCAACACGCTCATTCCCAAAGCTGTCGCCAAATTGGGCCACCATCCCGGCCTCTACTCAGCCGGCTTGGTCAGGCGCGCCAGAACGCTCTACGATTTCGACGATGCCGTCACGGCACCCTTGCATGGCTTTCGCGGTGCGAACGACTACTACGCACGCTGCTCGGCAAAGCAGTTCCTCGGCGACATTCGGGTACCGACGCTGCTCATCAACGCCCTCAACGACCCCTTCCTGCCGTTAGCGGCGCTGCCGCGCAGCCAGGAGATCAGCCCGCGTGTTTGTTTTGAAACACCTGGACAAGGCGGTCATGTCGGCTTCGTCGCTGGACGTTTTCCCGGCCAACTCGACTGGCTGCCGCAACGCGTGCTGACACATTTTGTCGAATTGGCATGAAACAAAGAACCTGCATATGATCCTTTCGGATCAACGCAATCGTCACACGAATTTGGGATAATCCGGCAATTCTCCTGGGATCCAGCCATGCATACTCCAGCCCCTGAAATCTTCAAGGCCTACGATATTCGCGGCATCGTCGACAAAACGCTAACCGCGGAAACCGTACGCGCCATCGGCCACGCCCTTGGCAGCGAGGCGCGTGCGCGCAAGGTCAGCAGCATCGCCGTCGGTCGTGACGGCCGACTGTCGGGCGCGGAGCTTTCCGCTGCGCTGGCACAGGGCATCAATCAGGCCGGCGTCGATGTCATCGATATCGGCTGCGTGCCAACCCCAGTCAGTTACTTCGCCGCCCACGAACTGGGAACCGACAGTTGTGTTTCGGTCACCGGCAGCCACAACCCGCCCGACTACAACGGCCTCAAGATGGTGTTGGCCGGCCAGACCCTCTACGGCGACATGATTCAGGATCTGCGCCGTCGCATCGAGCAAAGCGATCTGGTCA
>JAYUFR010000046.1:0-2312 GCA_043738625.1 Sterolibacteriaceae bacterium | reverse complement strand
GAGCAAGTTATGAAGTGCCCTTATTGCAACGACCCCAGCACCCAGGTCATCGACACGCGCGAAAACGATGACGGCGACACCGTGCGTCGGCGTCGTCGCTGCCTGGCTTGTGACAAACGCTTCACCACCTATGAGCGGGTCGAGTTGCAATTGCCGCAGGTGGTGAAGAAGAACGGCAGCCGCGCCGAATTTGACCGCGAGAAGCTGGAGAGCAGCCTGATGCTGGCGCTGCGCAAGCGTCCGGTGACCACCGAAAGCATCGACGCGGCGATTGACCGCATCGAAGAAAAGCTCGTCACGCTGGGCGAACGTGAAGTGGCTTCCGATCGCATTGGTGAACTGGTGATGCGCGAACTGAAGAAACTCGACAAGATCGCCTACATCCGCTTCGCTTCGGTGT
Organism: Sterolibacteriaceae bacterium; assembly: GCA_043738625.1. GTDB lineage: Bacteria > Pseudomonadota > Gammaproteobacteria > Burkholderiales > Rhodocyclaceae > JANYCD01. The sequence continues at coordinate 1,912 of JAYUFR010000046.1, read as the reverse complement.
ATCGCAACTTCGAAGACGTGGATGAGTTCTCCGATGCCATCCGCGAAGTGAAGAAGCCGCGAACGCCCAGGAAAGTTCCTTGAACCACAGAGCACACAGAGAACGCGGAGGAAACCTCAAGACGGAAGTTTTTGCGACTCCCTCTGCGTCCTCTGTGTCCTCTGTGGTGAGATCAGATGTTTTCCATTACTGACCATCAGTTCATGGCCCACGCGCTGCGGCTGGCGCGGCGCGGCCTGTACACCACGACGCCCAATCCACGTGTCGGCTGCGTGCTGGTGCGCGATGGCCATCTCATCGGTGAAGGCTGGCACGAAAAAGCCGGCGAAGCGCATGCCGAGGTCAACGCCTTGCATGACGCGGGTGACTCCGCGCGCGGCGCCACTGCCTACGTCACACTGGAACCCTGTGCCCATTTCGGCCGTACCCCGCCCTGCATCGATGCTTTGCGCGCAGCAGGTGTGGCACGCGTTGTCGCTGCAATGCAGGATCCAAATCCACAAGTGGCGGGCAAAGGCTTGGCCGAACTTGGCGCCTCCGGCATCGACGTTTCCAGCGGACTGATGGAAACCGAGGCGCACGAACTCAACATCGGTTTCGTCTCGCGCATGACGCGCGGCCGGCCCTGGCTGCGGCTCAAGATTGCGGCCAGCCTCGACGGCAAGACGGCATTGAACAACGGCAAGTCGCAATGGATCACCGGCGCCGATGCGCGACGCGATGCCCACGCCTGGCGCGCGCGCAGTTGCGCCATCCTCACCGGCATCGGCACCGTGCGCGACGACGATCCGCGTCTTACCGTGCGCGACGTGGCAACGACGCGCCAGCCGCTGCGGGTGGTCGTCGACAGTCGACTCGAACTTCCGCTCGCCGCCAGGGTGCTCGATGGTGGCAATGTGCTGGTGGCGGCCGCAGTGCAGGACGATATGAAGATCGCTGCGTTGCGCGCGCTGGGTGCCGAGGTCGTGGTGATTCCCGATCAGCATGGCAAGGTCGATCTGCCGGCGCTGCTGCTGGAATTGGCGCGGCGCGGCATCAACGAGGTTCTGGTCGAGGCCGGCTTCAAACTCAACGGTTCGCTGATCCGTGAAGCTTGTGTCGACGAATTGCTGATCTACCAGGCGCCCATCCTGCTCGGCGATGCCGCGCGCGGCATATTCGACCTGCCGGAATTGACCGAGCTTTCCGGCAAGAAGGAACTCGACCTGCGCGAGTTGCGCCGTGTAGGAAACGATCTGCGCTTTCTGGCCCGATTCAGATAAGCATTCAAGCACCCGCTGGCAAACGCCGGCGGGTTATTCGCTGACGTGGATGAAATCTCTCACCAGCGGATAGATCTCCGTGTCCCAACGCCTTCCATTGAACACGCCGTAATGGCCGACGCCCGCCTGGACGTGGTGGCGCTTCATGTCGGGCCGGATGCCCGTGCACAGGTCTTGCGCTGCGAGTGTCTGGCCGACAGCACAAATGTCATCCCGTTCACCCTCGACCGTGAGCAGAAAGGTGCGCTGGATGGCGCCCGGATCGATGCATCGCCCGCGATATTCGAATTTGCCCAGCGGCAGGTGATGTTCCTGGAATACGGTGCGCACGGTTTGCAGATAGAAGTCCGCAGACAGATCCATGATCGCGAAATATTCCTCATAGAAAGTCCGGATGATCTCGGCCTTGTCGATTTGCTGATCGACAAGGTTACGGTAGAGATCGAGAAATGAATTTGCATGGCGGTCGAGGTTCATGCTGACAAATCCGGTGATCTGCATGAAGCCGGGATAAACGCGGCGCATGCCGCCCTTGTAGCGCAGTGGCACGCTGCCGATCAGGTTCTGCTCGAACCATTCGATCGGATGGCTCATGGCGAGCTCATTCACGCTAGTCGGGTTGACGCGGGTGTCGACCGGCCCCGCCATCA
>JAYUFR010000045.1:0-7220 GCA_043738625.1 Sterolibacteriaceae bacterium | reverse complement strand
TGCGCTGGAAGACAATCTCGACGTGCTCAACAAACCCCATGAAGAGCCCGCCAGCCAAAGCAGCGGCACCTACGGCGGTGACTGGGGCCGCGCCGCCACCATGGACCTGATCCGCAGCCGCATCAAGGTCAAGTCGCTGAACTTCATGCGTGGCCGTACCTTCCTCAACAAATTCCTGATCATCGACGAAGCGCAAAACCTGACGCCGAAGCAGATGAAGACCCTGATCACCCGCGCCGGTCCCGGCACCAAGGTGGTGTGCCTGGGCAACATCGCCCAGATCGACACCCCCTATCTCACTGAAGGCAGTTCAGGCCTGACCTACGTGGTGGATAGATTCAAGGGCTGGGCGCATGGCGGTCACATCACGCTGCAACGTGGTGAACGTTCGCGGCTGGCGGATCACGCGGCGGAGGTGCTGTAGTTCGATGTTCGTAAACGTCCATACCTGCACCTTGTTTCGTGATTGCGGCATGCCGGTCATGATCAGCAAGTTCGATGACTACGCCAATATCTTTGACCGGCTTGAGCACGTAGCGGGCGCCGCGAGACTGAACCCGCCAATCGCAAACTCGTCGCCTTCGGTCTGCTGATGGAGCAGATAGCGACGTTCCCCTTCGGTGGTGGCGTGTGCCCGGACTGGGAATCCGATGAGGAATTCGTGCTGAAAACTTTCGGAATCACGCCGGACGAAATCATCGCACTGGCACAAGAACCTGCACTCGAAGCGAACTGAATTTCAGGCAGTGCTCCGGATATTGCCGCGACTGACCCGATAACTAAATCCGGCATATTCGGGTCATCACCCGCATCCTCCCGATCTATCTATGGCAGGGCCAAGGTTACGGCCTGATTCACCTCTAGTAGGTAACCGTCAACGTGCGTGTATCAGATCCACTGCAACTCCCGGTGCTGCATGTGCCGGCCTGATTCGCCGGCAAGGTGCCGGTCATGGTAAAGGTCTGGCCCGGGCCTGTGCCGCGTAGTTGGCTGCCTGCGGTCCAACTTGTCGCCAGCGAATAATTCAAACCCACGCCAGCGATCAATCCGGTGGTCGCATCGAGGGCGAGCGAGTAAGGCAGATTGGTGGTGCAGTTCATCACCACGTTGGCCGTCGGCGACACCAGTGGCGTGCTCCGAAGCGCGACGTAGGTGCCGAAGGCAACGTTCGCTACGCTAGTGATATTGCAGGTCGCCGGATTGAGAATGGACACCGGAAAAGTTGGCTGAGGAGAAATCGCCGTTCCGGTCGTGGTGAAAACTCCCATCTGTATCGTATCGATATAAGTTCCGGCAGGCACGACCTGGCCTGCAAGCGTGATGCAACCCCAAAAGCTGACGGTGACCGGTTGCGACGTCATTATCGGAAGCAGCGTTGCCGTGATGGAGTTCGGGATCGTCGGGTTGGTCCACAACAGCGTACATGCACTATCTTTATACCCATCATATTGAATAAAATTTGCGCCAAACTTGGCTCTGGCGATGGTCCCTGTGGGATTTAGTCCCGTGGTCGACGCAATAATCACCGCTGTCGGATCACCTGCGAGGGCGCGCGTGCAATTAAAATTGATCGTACCCTGGGTAATGTTGGCAACGGTTTGGGTTGGCGCGTAGGTTGTCGAAAATCCGCTCGAGACGGGACTGGTGCAGGTGATGGCGGCTTGCGCCAGTGCGCCTGCAGCAATCAAAATCGGCGCCGCCAGCCACCGCACAACTGTTGAATTCATCGCGATACTCCTTTGCACAGCAACGGTCCCAGGCGCGGAATTTCGTCACCGTTCACCGGCGGCAACGTGACCTCGAATTTGCATTGTTGACCCTTCCAACTCAACTGTAGTTGAGTGGCGGGTTTCAGTCCGGTCACGAATGCTTCGCCCCGCCGCGCGACGTAAAACTCCTGCTTGTCATCTTTAAGCTGTACCACAGAACCGGCCGGCGCCGGCCCGCCATCGTCCAGTTCAATCTTGATCAAGGCGCCACGTCCGCCACGCACCGGGAAGACTACCTTGACGCCGCTGCGCCACGACGGCACTACGTCACGCTCGATGGAATCGATCTCGGCGCTGATCGGCAAATCTTCGGCGTTGAGGCGTATCGAATTGCTCTGATAAGCGGTCAAATTTGGAATCAGGGCGACGCCTGTGGGATCAGTCTTGGTCAACATGGTGCTGCCGATGCCGACGCCGACATCGCCGTAGTCCTTGATTTCCGCCACGGCGAAACTATTGGTCATGCGTCGCGTGGCGAACCAATGATTGTCGGCAAGCACCACGCTGCCGCTCGCGCCCAGGCGCACGGCGGTCTGATTCGGTGTGGTGCTCACGTCGCCGGTGAGGTTGCCGTATTGGCCGAGATAGTTCACGCCGCCTTCCTGATGCGACTGGTTTTGCAACTGCCCCGCCAGCACGCGCCAGCCCAGCGGGTTGTTCAGGTCCGGGCTTTGCGCGAACGTAGCGTAGGTATCCGTGGTATCTCCGCTGTGGTTGAAGTACCCGGTGGCGACGCGGTTTTTTTCCAGCAGCATGGTGAAGGTGACGCCGACCGAGGTGCTGCTGATCTGGCTTTGCGCCCGGCTGACGTTGAAGTTCAGATTTCCCGTTTGCCCGATGCGGATCGAATAGTTACCCGAGATCGTGGTGATGGTTGGATTGGAATAGTTGCTGATCCGGGCGTAGCCGACGCCGAAGGAACCGAGCCGCTCGTTGGCATAACTCAGATTGCCGGCGATCTGTCGTTTGATCGGCGTCACCGCCGTGTCCTGGCCGAGATCGCGATAATTAATGGACGCGCCCTGCACTTCCAGTGACCCGTTCAAACGCAGGCCCTGATGGTCGACGCCGAACAGCTCTTGGGTGCCACTGCCCAAGTTTTTGTCGTGACTATTGGCTATCGCGGCCCGGCCCAGCAACTGGAACGGCAAGCCGGTCACGGCGCCAAGTTCGAACAATTTAAGCGACGAGGACACCGCCGCGCGCCCCTCCAGCGTCAAGTTGTTGCTATAGCCATGCCGCCACAGTCCGTTAACAAACCCCGGCCCGTAGTCGCCGCTGGCGGCGCCCAGATTGCGCCGCACGCTGCCCGCTTCGGCGCTCCAGTCGTTGAGGCCGGGGGCGAGAAGCTGGCTGTTGGTAAAAAAAGATTGTTGATACACCGTTTGCCGGCCCAGTTGATCCGTCACCACCACCCGCGCATCGCCGCCGCCCGACAGGTTGGGAAAATTCTCGATGGCAAATGGCCCGGCGGGTACGCTGGAAACCTGGCGCAACACATCGTTGACATAGAGTTGCACAGTGGACGGCGCGGCCGACAAGCCGGTCAGGGAGGGCAACGGTTGATGGACGAAACCCGGCGTCAAAGCAAAGTTGGTGCCGAACTGGACGCCGCCGAAGTACACATTGTTGCCCAACATGCCAACGCGTGTGCTGGTGTCGCCAAGCCGCAAGGTGCTATTGAGTTCGGGCATGTCCCTGGTCAACGTGGTTTCGAGGCGGAGCCACTGCGTGCGGTTGCCCAGGGCCGTGCTGCCGGTCAGGTTGTGGCCGATCGCGCTGCTGGTGATCACGCCCATCTGGCTGGAGTAGCCGATTTCCGTCAGCGCGCTCAAGTCTTCCACTGAGGGCGCGCTGCGTTGGTGCGACTGCGAATAGCTGATGTCGTAGCTGAACTGGAGGCTGGGCAACACCGGGCTTGGCACAGGCCGTTTCACCTTGTCACTCGACAGCGTGGTGGCGGCAAAAGCCTGCGGCGAAAATTGGAGCTCGACCGACTGGTTGGCGAGGTTGGTTGTCGCGCGATAACCCGGGATGGCGCTCAATGGCCAGTAGCGTTGCCCCTTGAATTCATACGGCGTGATGTCGGCGTTGAGCACCAGACGCCATTCTTCAAACGCCTCGCCCGGCGCATACAGCACGCCCTGGTGCTCCACCAGCAACCAGGTACCACTGTCGGTGCCATTGACGAAAACGGCCATGGGCAGCATGCGATCACTGCTGACCACAGGCTCCGTTGCCGGTGACGGCGCGGGTATAAGCTCCGGCGAAAACAAATTGGCGGCGGAAGCGGTACAGCTAACAACAAGCAAAAGCAATGCGAACGCGGCGGGATGAAACGGGCACTTCACGACCCGCCTATTCCGAGATCGTTACCGCAAAGGTATCCGTTGTTCCGTCGTCCAGAGTCACTGCCAGTTTGGCCGCGCCAGCGGATATCGCGCCACCTTCGCGCTTGATGCTGAAACTGCGCTTGATTCCGGGCAGGATGTAACCAGCGCTTGGATTGTCCGCGATTTTTTCTCCTGTTGCGCTATTCAACAACAAGGCAACGGGATGCGAATAGGCGTTGCCCGTATTTTCGCAAACGGCGTTGACGCTGTTAGCCGTCGCTCTTTCCACGGTGCAGCCCAGTTTTGGCTTGACCCCGGGCGGCGTGATGAACACCGGCATGGAAAAAGCCAGGGCGAGCTGCACCTGGACGCCTTCAATGGGAGCTTTGGCTTCCGGAATCTCGCGCACGATCATGCGGTAGGTAATTTGATTCGCCGACTGCACCGGTATGAGCCGCGCCAAACGCACCACTTGACGGGATTTTGGCGCCATCTTGATGATAGGCGGCGACAGGAACATGTCCTCGGTGAGCTTCAGGTCGTCTGAGCCATCCGGTTTTTGCTTCCAGTCATAGAGGTCAGCCTGCATGACCAGTTCTTCGTCGCCGTCATTGGTAATGGTGATTGCAACAGCGCGGTCTTTGGGCGACATGTAGATGCGTACCGGCGTTACGGAAAAAGTGCCGGCGAACACAGAATGACAAGACACCGAAGCCATCACGAGGAACATGATGAGCAAGTTGAGTTTCTTCAAACCGGGGTGTTGCATCATTGTCTTGTGGCTTTGCGCCATTATTTTCTCGTCAAGTTATGCGACTCCTGCTTGCCGCGACCAGGCTTCGTGGCCCGACTTGCCTACCTACCAGCCCACCTGCATCTCCAGATACTTGTGGTTCATCAAGTCGATGACGCGCCACGATGTTTCATTGCCGCTCCCGGAATAGCTGTCAATGGTTCCCAACAGGACACCGCCGGAGCTGACTTGGTACAAGTAGCGATAAGCGCCTCCTTGAGGAGTTTGCCAAGGATTGGCGAAGAGATCCACCACCGCGCCGGTTGAGCATACCACTGTTACCGTGGCCCCAAAACCGTTTGGGCCGACGTTTCTAACACAAAATCCGGTCGCCGACTTTGCGAGGTTGACTGTGGGGTTATTGCCGCCCAGCAGCGTGGCCGTGACCACAAACTGACCGTTCCCCTGACTGGCGTTGGTCGAAACCGCAAGGATAGAAAAAACCACTGCCAGCATCAAGCTGGCAGTGGTTAACTTTTTTGGCGGTGATGCTGCTACCTTCATGGAACGCAGCAGCGTGGAACCACCCGCTTGCTCAAGTCCAGTCTCAGAAATTGAGCGTCACCGTACGAGTTTGCGTCGCCGGGCCGCAGCTGGCGCCGGCACAGGTACCGGCCTGAGCAGCCATGGCTCCGTTGACAGTAAAGGTGGCGGTATCCGCAGTACCAATCGCGATTGGAGTCGCCGCAGTACCTCCGCTAAGAGCGCCAAGCGTCGCTGAGATGGTGTACTCGAGACCGTTGCTCAATAGGCCGCTACCGGTTGGTGTAGTGCTGGCAGCGCTGCCAAAGGTGGAACCGCCAACAGTATCAAAAACAGCAGTCACGCCAGCAAGCGTGCGCGTGCAGGAAATGGTGGACGTCACGGCAGTGGGGTTGGCTGGAGCAACAAACGCAGTGACCGTGCCAAACGCCAGAGGACCTGAGAAAGCACCCATAGTGCATGCCGAAGTCAAGGTTGCCGTGACGTTAAAAGTGGCCGAACCAACGGCGCTTGCATTCGGCACCATGCCGATCAGCGACGCGACAGAAATCAAGGATACAAGCAGACGTTTATTCAGATTCATTTGAAATTTTCCTTCACAAAAAAGTCGAATTGACGCAAAGCAGGACGCATCATCCTTGCCAAGGATTGCTGTGTCAATGCCAATTCCATGATTTTATGTTGAATCTGATGAAATTTCGGCATTACGTCACACCACTTCACTTGCTTGCGGCTTACAGCATGGCATTTGCGGTCATTTGGCCCCTGTGCTTCTGGTTTTACGACAGGACGTTCCCTCGCTAAAGGAACATGATCGCCGGCCGTTATGAAGTCAATTCCTTCATCATTTGGGAGTCGGCTGATGTTTCCACGTTCCATCATATGGGTATTGCTGCTGCTAACAACGTCGGTGTTCGCAGCCGCGCGCCAGGATGCAGGTGCGATCCTTGACACAGTCAAGAATTTCTTGCGCCACGAAATCTCGGGATTGCCAGGCACGGTGGAATTACAGATCAACGCCGCCGATATGCGTATCTCGCTCGCCGATTGCGCGCAGCTTCAAGCCTTCATCCCAGACGGTGCCAGCCTCACGGGCGACACCTCGGTTGGCGTGCGCTGCCTTGATGGCACGCCATGGACCATCGTTCTTCACGTGCAAATCCAGGTGACCGGCTACTACCTCGTCGCCGCACGACCGATCGCTCCAGGCCAGACCTTGCGCAAGGATGACCTTGTCTTCATGGAAGGAGATCTGGCACGACTCCCACCGGACGTCCTGAATGCACCCGCACAAGCCATTGGCAAGGTCACCGCGACCAGTATCGCCAGCGGCGCGGCCTTGCATCCGGACATGATGCGCGGACCCGTGCTCGCTCTATCCGGGAGGAAACCGGCGGCGACCGCGCACGCGAAACGATTCATCACGGACGGAGAACCGCGCATCCTGCCCAGCATTGACGATTGGCGGGAGCCATCCGCTAAGGCGGTTTTCGGGGAAGTCCCCGCCGGTAACATCATGGACACATCTCTGGTAAAGGTCGCCTATTGAAGGCAAGCACCCTTGTTCCGGATCACCAGGATATACATTTCCGTTCCCGCAGCAGGAATCAGTAACTTCCCGCCGAGGCGTTATTGACGAACTTGGTGTACTCGCCAAGGAAGGTCAGCTTCACCACCCCGGTCGGCCCGTTACGATGTTTGCCGATAATAACTTCGGCGACGCCCTTTTCCGGCGTGTCCTGCTTGTAGTATTCCTCGCGGTACATCATCAGGATGATGTCGGCGTCCTGCTCGATGGCGCCGGATTCGCGCAAGTCGCTCATCAGCGGGCGCTTGTCGGTG
>JAYUFR010000044.1:0-20480 GCA_043738625.1 Sterolibacteriaceae bacterium | reverse complement strand
TAATACTGCGGCCACGGTCGCAACGCCGTCACCGTCAATGACGGTTCAATGTCATCGCAGCAGTAAGCATGAGAGAAACGGTACCCAGGAGCAACAGTTGTCTCAAGCGGTGTTGTTTCATTTTTTTGCTCAGGCGGTGACGAGAATTTTTTCGGTTTGAACAATGATCTCGACGGCCGTGGCGCTGTCGTAACTCGCCCCTTGCCGGGCAACGGTGCGCACCCGGGTGGTGGTGGGGCTGATTGCTTCCACCTCGACCTCAACATCACGTTCTCCGCTGATGGCGCGAACGACATCACGCTGCGCGCCGCGCCGGATCGATGCAACCTTGATGCGCATCAGGTTCAGGGCCGATACCACCGCAAACAGCGTCTTGGCCATTGGCGCGGCGCAGATCCGGTAGGCATAGCCATTAACAGTATGCGCACTGGCGATCAGTCGAATCAGCGGACGTCGCGATTCTGCAATCTGGTTCAACATTGTCATTTTCTGTGCTCCTTCATGATTGCTGCACGACTCGGCCGTCGACGATCTTCACATGGTCACCATCCGCCACTGAAGGTTGCTCGCGCTGATAAAGGGCGCGCATTGAGCCATCCGCCATGCGCACCTTGATGCGGTACGAGGCGCTCTTGTGCGTATTTTTTTCAATTTCGTTGCCGGCGTAGGCGCCGCCACCGGCACCCAGCAACGTCATGGCGGTACGCCCATTGCCCTGGCCGACACCATTGCCAAGCAAGGCACCAGTAATGCCACCGGCCACTGCGCCGACACCGCTACCCTGGCCTTTCACTTCGACCACGCGCACCGATTCAACAATGCCGCAACTGTGGCAGGCAGAGGCCATTGCCCCATCACGCTTGCCGTTGTCGGAAGCCGCTTTTGATGCAGGGCGATCCAGCATGGCCACCGGCGCGCCCGCTTCGGAGTGGGCGAGCGGCAGGGTTCCGGTCAGCGTCGCGATACCCAGCAAGCTGAATACGGTGACGGTGATTGCGGCAATCACCATCGATGGGTATAAAAATTTTGGGCGATTTTCCATTTGGGCTCTCCTTTTCTGGTTGATTGCAGTTGCGTTGAGCAACGCACTTTTTAGCGGCTTGCGCAGGCTGCGGCGCGAGCGCCTGAGCGGTGGCCAGGCGACGAGACGACGGTGTAATTTCAGCGGGACATCCATACCGTGGTTCCTGTCATTGACCAGGCATCGATTGCCCTGCTCAAGTTCAGAAGTGCAATGGCCGTGCCAATGTTTCTTCCAGAGAAGAATCAGGGCGTTACGATCAGCCGGGAATTCCGCGAACGATTGATCCGTCGCCGGTTGGCGACAGGGTTGGCGACAGGGGGTCGGTGATGTGCCTTAAAGCCCTGAAACCATGGGCTTTCAGCCGTCGCAGATTTGCGACTTTACTTGAACAGCGAAGGATCCATCGAGTGCCGCTGCAACAACTTGTAGAAGTCAGTGCGATTGCGATGCGCCAGCTTGGCGGCCTGCGCGACATTGCCACCGGTCATCTTGAGCAGCCGTGTCAGGTAATCGCACTCGAAGCGGCGGCGGGCTTCATCAAACGGAATGATGTCTTCCAGTTCACGGATCGCGTTCTGTACCAGGGTCGGCGGAACGATCGGCGCGGTGGACAGGGCCACCGCTTGTTCCACCACATTGAGCAACTGACGCACGTTGCCGGGCCAGCTGGCGCGTACCAGCAACTCCATCGCTTCGGGCGCAAAACCGTTCACCTTCTTGCGGTAACGCTCGGCAATTTTGCGCAGGAAATGATTGGCGAGCAGCGGAATGTCGTCGCGGCGCTCAGCCAGTGCCGGGATGGTGAGGGCAACCACGTTGAGGCGATAAAACAGGTCGTTGCGGAAGCGGCCGGCGGCCATCTCTTCTTCCAGATTGCGGTGCGTGGCGCTGATCACGCGAATGTCGATCGCGTAGGATCGGGTAGCGCCGACCGGGCGCACTTCGCGCTCTTCAAGCACACGCAACAGTTTGACCTGCAAGGGCAACGGCATGTCGCCGATTTCGTCGAGGAACAGCGTGCCGGTGTTGGACTCGCGGATCAGGCCAACATGATCGCGCGTGGCGCCGGTGAAGGCGCCCTTGGTGTAACCAAACAGTTCCGCTTCGAGCAGGTTGTCCGGGATCGCGCCGCAGTTCACCGCGACGAACGGCCCGCCACTGCGCGGACTGGCGAGATGGACCGCACGCGCCAGCATTTCCTTGCCGGCACCCGAGGCACCCATCAGCATCACGCTGGCATCGTTGGCGGCAACAAGACGCGCCTGCGCCAGCAAATCCTCCATCGCCGCGTTCTGCGTGACGATCTCGGTGCGCCACACGTCGCTGGTCGAGTGCTCGCCGAGATTGGGCCCCGAAAGCTTGAGCGCGCGCGTGATATGTTCCTGCAACTCCTTCGCATCATATGGCTTGGTGAGATAACTGAACACACCACGATTGGTTGCTGCCACCGCGTCGGGAATCGTGCCGTGGGCGGTGAGGATGATGACGGGCAGGGCAGGGTGTTCGACGCGAATCGCCTCGAACAACGCCGACCCATCCATGCCCGGCATGCGCATGTCGGTGATCACCAGTTGCGGGCGTTCCGCCGCAATCCGCGCCAGCGCTTGTGCGCCACTCCCTGCGGTAGTAATCGCGTAGCCTGCGGCTTCCAGACGCATGGTCAGCAGCCGCAATAAATCGGCATCATCGTCAACCAGCAACAGCGAACGCTGTACGCTGTTCATTTCTTTTCTCCAGGCTCGATGATGTCGCGCTGGATCAGGTTTTTTTCAATGTTTTTCAGCGCTTCCAATTTTTTTTCCAGGTCATCGGCCTTGCGCACGCCGTCTTCAAGACGGCGACGCTCCGCCACGTTCAGGCTCTTTACAATGTTTTTCAGGGCTTCCAATTTCTTCTCCAGGACATCGGCCTTGCGCACGCCGTCTTCAAGACGGCGGCGCTCCGCCAGATCAGTTGTCAGCAGCAACGCCAGCGCGCGCAATTCACGACTTTGTGCACCGCCCTCGCGCGTCAGCGGTTCCAGCAGTTGCTGGGCGCGATGTGCATCGCCACCGGGAATGGAAAGCAGCATAACGTATTGAAGGGCATGAAAATCCGATGTGTTGCGGACGTGAAGCAGGCGCATGCGTTCAGTTTCCTTGGCCAGGTCGGCAGCCGAAAGACCGCGTGCATAGTCAAAGTAATACAACAGCGAGACCGCCTCACCGGCTGGCTGTATTACGCCCACGCCGAGGCGGTACTCATCCTGCGGCGCCTTGAATTGCGCACAACCAGCCAGCCCGGCGAGCAGCAGCGCCAACCATGTGCGGTGGCTTTGCGGGCCGATGATTCTGAGCAAGTTCAGCATGGGTTCAGCGGTAACTTCACAGTGAAATGTCCTTTTCCAACTTCTGCATCAATCTGCCCACCCAGCGCCAGCACGTGCTCCTTGGTGATGGAAAGACCAAGACCGGTGCCCTTCACGGCGGCACTGGCCTTGGCGCGGCCCTGATAGAACGGATCGAAAATGTGCTCGCTATCTTCTACCGCAATACCCGGTCCTTCGTCGATGACATCCAGCACGGCGCTGCCGTTTTCTTTTCGCATGGCGATGGTGATGGTGCCGCCGCTGGGAGAGAATTTGACCGCGTTGGACAGCAGATTGTCCAGCACCACGCGCAATCGTTCGGCGTCGGTGTGCATCACAAAGTCTTCCAGCTTCCTGACCTGGTGGATATCGCGCGCCGCCATGGCCAGGGTTTGCTTACCGAGCACATGGGCGATGACTTCTGCCGGCTTCACCGGCTGCAACTTGATCGGTGTTTGCTGGAACTCGGTCTCACCATAGCGCAACAGCGCTTCAATCAGGCGTTGCAGGTCGAGGCTGTGCTGCCTGAGAATGCGCACAATCTCTTTCTGGCGGTCCGTCAGCGGGCCGGCCACTTCTTCGGCAAGCAGGTCCGATCCTTCGCGCAGCGCAGTCAGTGGTGTTTTTAGTTCATGCGAAATATGGCGCAGGAAACGACTCTTCTGTTCCTCCAACTCGATCAAGCGCAGGCGCAACCAGTCCAGTTGCCGTCCAACCTGCTCCAGATCGTCCGGCCCGTTGACCTCGACTTTGACATCGAGACGGCGTTCGCCCAGATCGCGGATGCCCTGCTCGATCTGCGCGATAGGCTTGGCCAGCAGGTAGGTGAAGCCGGCCACCACGAACAACGCAACGGGCAACAACAGAAACAATTGGCCGCGCGCTTGTGATTCCATTTCCGCCGCCCGGTCACGCAGCGATTCGGCTTCGCGGTCGATCACGCTGCTGGAGCTCAACAGCAAACCCCGCGCGCTCGCCGCGATCTCGCCATAACGTTTGGACAATACAACGGCCTGTGGCGCCTCAGAACCCATCTTGATGAGATCGTCGCTGAGTTTTTGTTCGTGTTGCAACATCGTCTCGAGTTCGGTCCGCATTGGCATTTCCAGCGGCAACGCAGCCAACCGCCGACCAGCCTCGACAAAGCGGCCGTGCAGCGCAAGGTAACCCTGCCACAGGGTGGCGTCATGCAGCACCGCGCTTTGCTGAGCGGTGCGCTCAAGCGAGATGGCGGTTTCGCTCAAATCGCGCGTGGCGTGGGCAACCCGAGCTGCGTCATACACCGCACGCTGACTCTGGTTCGCCAGTCGTTGTATGGCGACAGTGTTCGCCAGCAGGCCGACTACGAGCGGCAATACCGCCAGCAGAAAGCCGGCGAACAGCAGTTTGAAGAAGGATTTGGGGTAACGGAGGCGCATGTGGCGTTATATAGCAAGAGGCGTACCTTGACGCATTGTCGCGCAAGTGCGTGGGTAGTTCCATCTCAGCATTTCCATTGCCGTTGAGCTTGTCGAAGGGCGACGCAAACGCCGAATGTGCTCACCGGTAAGCACGAAGAAGTACGACGTCATGCCGGTCCTCAGCTTGTGCCTGTTTGCTCCGCTGAGCCATGTACGAACAAGCGCACATAATCGCTGAAAATAAATAGGCGATTGCGCTGACCACCAGTTATTTCGCGCAGGATACCGAGTTTGACGAAATCATCAATCAATGCAGCAGCTGTGTTGGTCTGGATGTCGAGTTGTTCTGTTGCCATCTTGATGTTGATGACCGGGTTTTGATAAAGCCCACGCATCAACGCTTGCGCATTGGTTTGCCGGCGAATGTGGAAGGTTGGAAGCTTCTCGCGCTCAATGCGCTCCTTCAGCACCAGGATGTCACGAAATACCTGGATCGACGAGGCCGCAGTTTCGCGCACACCGAGCAGGAAAAACTGAAACCACGGCTGTAGCTTGCTGGTGCTACGTACTGCCATGAGCTGATCATAGTATTGGCCCTTATGCCGTTCGAAAAAATCCGAGAGATACAACGCCGGTTTGGCAAGCAAGCCGAAGCTCACCAAATACAGCGCGATCAGCAACCGTCCAAGGCGGCCGTTGCCGTCGAGGAAGGGGTGGATGGTCTCGAACTGATAGTGGATCAGCGCGATCCGAATCAGATGCGGTACATGGATCTGATCGTTATGCATGAAACTTTCGAGATCGCTCATCAACTCAGGCACACGCTCATGATGCGGCGGAACGAAGGTGGCGTGTTTCAAACTAACGCCGATCCAATTCTGACTGCTACGAAACTCGCCGGGTAGCTTGTGTTTTCCGCGCACGCCGCTGAGCAAAATGGCGTGGGTCTCACGCAATAACCGGTTCGACAGGGGTAGAGTACCGAGCTTGGTAATAGCGAAATTTGTCGCTTCGATGTAGTTGTGGACCTCCTGCCAGTCCTCGCGCTTTTCCGGATCGATGTGGCCGGCATCGACCAAAGCTTCTTCCATGTTAGTTTGCGTGCCCTCGATACGGCTTGAGGTCGTGGCCTCTTTGGTCAGGTGCATCCGAATGAAGAAATCCACATCTGGAATGATGTGAGAATAGGCGTTCAGTTCACCAAGCAGCCGGTTAGCATCTTCGAGCAGGGTCAGCGTCTTGGGATCGGACAGCGCCCATTCGCGATTGATCTGATTCGGCAGAAAACTCCGATATTGGTACTGCTGTTCTTCGATACCGGCTTTAAAGTCTTTGATATCCATTGGGCTTGGGGGCAGATGGAACTTGATTTAAGGAATCCGCTTATGTCAATTAGACCCACAATATTTGACATAGCTTCGGCCGTATGTCAACTCATGCGTAGGTCGTTCGGCAATATCGGGACACGACTGATTCCCTCACCAGGGTGGTCGTCTGGAAAACAACCCGTTTCCTACTGGGTTGTTTTAATTTGGGTTTCCGCACATTCAAGGTTTGTTTTCCAGCACCGATGGAAAACAAACTGTGCCGTCAATGATGTCACGCGTTACCGGAACACTCATACCCCGGATGACATGGGATAAATGTAATGGCGGCGAGTTTGATGTCCTCTGGCGGACTACCCCAAGCTCTATTAGCAAGGAAACCCGGCAACGCTTTTTGGTTCAGCATCCATAGGCGTAGCCCCTCTATAGATCAGTGTATTTCTTGTTCGATCCACGCGCCTTATCAATCGGGTACTTCTGAGCGTTCGCAACTAATTTAGCTGACACAGCGGCCATTTGTTACACCAAAAGCTTCCCATGTCATCGATAGTGGGAGCTTGGAAAACTTGACGAAAGTGCCACCACCGGCAACATGATTGAATGGTCTCTTGAGTTTGAACAAGAATAATGAACCAGGTTCTAGTCCAACGAAAGGGGCCGTACCACTGGGCTGCCAGAAGTTAACCTCATCTACCCCGTTTTGGCTCAGGAAATTAAATCAATCGTTATCCGTAACGCCCAACCAAAACCTCATAGCAGCACCCCAAGAAATGCGTCACCAAATATTAGTGGCCGCGCCGTTGCCTCGGCTAGCTTAACGCATCAACTGCAAGCTCGCGAAGTGTTGATAAAGGTCATTCGTTCGCATCAATTCTTCATGGCTGCCGATGGCGGCAACACGACCCTGGTCCATCACCACGATACGGTCGGCGTGCACCACGGTGGCGAGGCGGTGGGCAATGATCAGGGTCGTACGACCCTGCATCAGTCGCTCCAGTGCATGTTGCACTTGACGCTCGCTTTCGGCGTCGAGCGCGCTGGTGGCTTCGTCGAGCAGCAGCAGGGGACGATCGGCGAGGATGGCGCGGGCGATGGCGACGCGCTGGCGTTGTCCGCCGGAAAGGCGCACGCCGCGTTCGCCGAGATAGCTCTCGTAACCTTCGGGCAGGCGCTCGACGAATTCATCGGCGAAGGCAGCAACGCACGCCGCCTTGACTTCATCCAGCGTGGCCTCCGGTCGGGCGTAGCGCACGTTCTCGATCACGCTGGTGGCGAAGATGACCGGCTCTTGCGGCACCAGCGCGATGTGACGGCGCAGTGCGCCGGGGTCCAGCCTTGAAAGGGGCACGCCGTCGAAGGCAATCTCGCCCTGCTGCGGATCGTAGAAGCGCAGCAACATCTGGAACAGCGTGGTCTTGCCAGCACCTGAGGAGCCGACCAACGCTACTTTTTCGCCGCCGGCCACATGCAACGAGAAATTTTCCAGCGCGGCATGGTCGGGCTGGCTGGGATAATGAAAGGTCACGTCGCGCAGATCGAGTTCGCCACGCGCCGGCACCGGCAAGATGAGCGGGTTTTGCGGGCTGCAGATTTCGGGTTCGGCGCGCAGCAGTTCGAGCAGGCGCTCGGTGGCGCCGGCGGCACGTTGCAGATCACCGGTCACTTCGGAGAGGGTGGCAACGGCGGTGGCGACGATCGCGGCATAAAACACGAAGGCCGAAAGCTGCCCGGCGGAGATTTTGCCGGCGAGCACGTCGTGGCCGCCGATCCAGAGGATCAACGCGATGGCGCTGAACACCAGGATCATCACTGCGGCGATCAGCGAGGCGCGCTGCTGGATGCGGCTGCGGCCGGTGGCGAAGGCCTGCTCGACGGTGTTGGCGAAGCTGGCGCGGTTCTGGTCTTCATGGCCGTAAGCCTGCACCATGCGGATTTCGTGCACCGTCTCGTCGATGAAAGCACCGATATCGGCGACACGATCCTGACTGGCGCGCGCCAGCTTGCGCACGCGCCGCCCGAACAGCAGGATGGGCACCACCACCAGCGGCACGCAGAGCAGCACCAGCAAGGTGAGCTTGACGCTGGTGGCGAGCAGCAGGCCCAGCCCTCCGATCAGCAGCAACACGTTGCGGATCGCCATCGAGGCGCTGGAACCGATCACGGTTTCCAGTTGCGTGGTGTCGTTGGTGAGGCGCGAGATGACGTCACCGGTACGCCCGGCTTCAAAGAAGGAAGGCGGCAGATTCATCAGGTGGTCGAACACGCGCGCGCGCAAATCGGCGGTGACCCGCTCACCCAGCCACGACACGTGATAGAAGCGGGTGTAGGCCGCGGCGGCCATGATGGCGATGATGACGAACAGCCCCAGCAACGCATTGTCGAGCATCGAAGGGTTGCTGGCGACAAAGCCGCGATCGATCACCATGCGCAGCCCCTGCCCGACCAGCAACTGGCTGGCGGCGGCCACGATCAGCGCGACGGCGGCGATGGCGATACGCGCATGGTAGGGGCGCAGCAGATCCCGAATCAGGCGGGCTGTAGAACGATTACTGGAACGCGGTGGGATTGCAGATTCGGACATGGGGCGTTGGCAGAGTTGACGATGTGTTTGCCGATGGTACCGCGCCCGTGGGGTAAGGTCTGTTCTCATCCCGGCGATGTCCGAGCAAGAACAGGCTCCAAGGAGCGAGGCATTACATGGTGCTGTATGATCAGTCGCAAAATAATTCAGTGGTGGACGGCACCCATCACGCAGTTCTCATGACCATGCCACGCCATCCAAATCCGCCAAGCCAATGAATTCGCTCGACCTCGAAATCCTCAAACTCAAAACCCGGCTGTTGTTCCGGCAGGCCTGGCTGGGTCAGGCAGTCATCGTCGTCAATGCCGGTGTGCTGGCATTTGTGGTGTGGCCAATAGCGGCGATGAAGATCTGGTGGGTGATGACCTGCGCGCTGGTTTTCGGCCGGATGCTGATGGTCCGCCGCTTCAATGCGGTATCAGGCCAGGACTACGATGGGGTCCTCTGGTGCCGTCGTTTCATTGTCGGCGCAACCCTGTCCGGCGTCACCTGGGGCGCGGGTTATTTACTGATAGGTTGGGATGCCCCCAAGGCAGAACTGTTTTTCGGCGCGATGATGATGGCCGGCATGGTGGCAGGCGCCCTGGCCATCCTGGGGCCCATGCCTGCGGCGTTTCGCGGCTATAGCATTCCGGTTTTCCTGGCCGTTACCGGCGTAGCCGTGTTGCGCGCGGAAAGCCGACTGGAGTGGGCACTGGCGTTCACATCGGTAGTCTTCCTGTTTGCCATGCTGCGCGCCGCCGCTTATCTGCATGAGACGGTGCATGAATCGATTCTGCTGGCGCTGAAACAACGACACCTGATCGAGGATCTGGAGCGGACGAGCAAGCAGGCCGCAAGCGCCGCCCGCGCCAAGAGTCAGTTTCTGACCAACACCAGTCATGAGATTCGCACGCCCATGAACGCGGTGCTGGGCATGGCGCAACTGCTGGGCAAAACAAAACTCGACGAGACACAGAAACGTTATTTGGGCATTTTGCAGGATGCCGGAAAATCCCTGCTGGTGATCCTCAACGACATCCTCGATTATTCGCGCATCGAGTCGGGCAAACTGCGGATGGAGAAAACATCTTTCCGACTCGACGAAACCCTGAACGAATCCACCAGCGCGCTCGTCGTGGAGGCTGCGGCAAAAGGGCTCACGCTGAGCACCCATATCCACCCGGACACGCCACTCACCCTGGTGGGGGATGCCGGACGTTTGCGGCAGGTGTTGATCAACCTGGTCGCGAATGCGGTGAAGTTCACCGCCGCCGGCAGTATTCGTGTCGAAATCGCGCCGCTGCTGGTTGAAGCGGATAGGGTCGAACTAAAATTTACCGTGGCTGACAGCGGGATCGGCATCCCGAGTGAAATGCGCCAGATCATCTTCGAAGCCTTTACCCAGGTGGACCAGTCAACAACCCGCAACTACAGCGGCACCGGACTGGGACTCTCGATCTGCAGCCGGCTGGTTGAAATGATGCAGGGCAAGATCTGGGTGGAAAGCGAGCTGGATCAGGGCAGCCGGTTTTATTTCACTGCACGTTTCGCACGCCCCGACGGCACGCCGTTGCCAGTGCCGGTCTGAAACTCGCGCACTACGCGAGGCGAGTACTTTATGCGGCACTTTGAAAACAGTGCGCTTGCTATCATCCGGCCATGACCCTGACTGAGCTGCGTTATATCGTTACCCTGGCCCGCGAATGTCATTTCGGCCGTGCGGCAGAGAAGTGTTTTGTTTCCCAACCCACACTGTCGGTGGCGGTCAAGAAGCTCGAAGAAGAGCTGGGCGTGGCCTTGTTCGAGCGCGCCTCCAACGAGGTGCGTGTCACCGAGATCGGTAGCCAGTTGGTGGCGCAGGCCGAACGGGTGCTGGCCGAAGCGGCGCGGGTGACCGAGATTGCGGCAGCCGGCAAGGATCCGCTCAACGGGCCGCTGCGGCTGGGTTGCATCTATACCGTCGCGCCCTATCTGCTGCCGAAGCTGGTGCCTCTGCTGAGGAAAAGCGCGCCATCAATGCCGCTGTTCATCGAAGAGAACTTCACCGCGCGCCTGCTCGAAAAAGTGAAGCACGTCGAGCTGGATGTGGCGATCGTCGCGCTGCCGGTGGATGAGCCGGGACTGGTGGCGCAAGCGGTGTATGACGAAGCTTTCCGCGTGCTGTTTCCCGCCAGCTATGCCTGGAACAAAACCAAGGTCATCGATGCGGCCTGGTTGCTCGATGCACCGCTCTTGATGCTGGGACCAGGAAACTGCTTTCGCGACCAGGTGCTCGACTTGTGTTCCGGCGCCACTCGCGATGCGGGCAATTCGCCGCAGGTGCTCGAAGGCAGCTCGCTGGAAACCATTCGCCTCATGGTGGCCAGCGGCGTGGGGGTCACGGTCATGCCGGCTTCGGCGGTGGACGGCATTCCCGCCAAGGATCCGCTGCTGCGTGTGCGTCCTTTCGCCGACCCGCAACCGACGCGGCGTGTCGGACTGGTGTGGCGCTCCAGCTTTCCCCGCCATCGCGCGGTTGACGCGCTGCGCAAGGCCCTGCTCGACTGTCGCCTGCCTGGAACCAAGCCTATCGCGCGATAGGCAACCCCTATCAGGATCTCTTGCACAATCAATTTGATTGATCGGTACGCTTGCTCTACTCTGCGTTCAGGCATCGAGGCGGCAGCAACCTCAAGGCGACGATGCAGATTGAGTACGTCGACGAAGTCGAGCGCGCGCGCATGCTGGTGAAACTGAAGGGTATCGAACGCCGCGTCCGGGTGATGCGTGGCCGGTTTCGAGCCGGCGTTCGTCGACGAGGACATGTCACGCGAAAACGACGAAAAAATTGCGGCGGTTCACTTCCTGCGCTTCGCGTTTTCTGCGCCGATGATCACTGCGCTGAAAGATGGAAAGTCCCTCGCCGTGGGTGTGGATCACGAGCACTCCCACGCTGCGATCGGCGGCTTGGCTGAGCCGGTGCGGCGCTCGCTGGTGGCTGATCTGAAGTAGGTTAGCGATTCTTCTGCAACCGGGCGGCAAGCCGCCCTTTGACCAAAAGGAACATGACCATGGACATTGGCATCAGCAAGAAAGATCGCGAAAAAATCGCCGGCGGATTGTCGCGCCTGCTCGCCGACACCTACACGCTGTACCTGAAGACGCACAACTTCCACTGGAATGTCACCGGGCCGATGTTCAACACCCTGCACCTGATGTTCATGACCCAATACACCGAGTTGTGGAATGCGCTGGACATCATCGCCGAGCGCATCCGCGCCCTCGACTTCCCGGCGCCCGGAACCTACCGCGAGTTCGCCAAGTTGACCTCGATCAAGGAAAGCGAAGGTGTGCCCAACGCCGAAGAAATGATCCGCCAGCTGGTGGAAGGCCAGGAGATCGTGGCACGCACCGCGCGCGGCCTGTTCCCGGTTGTGGACAAGGCCAACGACGAACCCAGCGCCGACCTGCTCACCCAGCGCATGCAGATTCACGAGAAGAACGCGTGGATGCTGCGCAGTTTGTTGCAGAAGTGATTGTTGAAAGCACCGGCAGCATTGACTGTGGTCCTTGCTGACCGGCACCAGCTCGGCAAGCTGGAGTGAATGAGCAGGCGAAGGTCGCCTCAAAGGGCGAGTGTCGCACCATCGCGGGTCAACTCGAATTCTGGGCCAAGATCGGCAGGGCTGCACTTGACAATCCCGACCTGCCGATTGAATTCGTCAGGGAATTGCTGATTGCCAGGGCAGAAGATCCCAAGCAATTCCCGGCCTTTGAGCCAGGCCAGTTCCGTGGCTGAGATTCGCGTTCAGCAAACCAACGGATTTCTGCGGGCCTACAAGAAACTGCACAACAACCAGAAGGACGCGGTTGATCAGGCTGTCGCCGATATCGTTCGCGATCCGGCCATCGGCGAGGCCAAAAAAGGCGACCTCTCGGGTGTTTTTGTTCACGAGTTTGACTACGTCAACCACCTGTTTCTACTCGCCTACGAATACGACCCCGCATCCCGTCTGTTGCTCCTGGTTGGTACGCACGAGAACTTTTACCGCAACCCCAAACGCGGTTAAAGGCGCGCAAGCGGATTATGTACAGCAACGTCTCTCAATTCATCATCCCCAACATCAAAGCAGTCATCACCGTAATCGCACCACTTTCGCAATGACGATTTGCGGCAATTCTGGTATGCCCGTAAAATCTGTGCAGTGCGCGGGCGTCGTATAACGGCATTACTCCAGCTTCCCAAGCTGATAACGAGGGTTCGACTCCCTTCGCCCGCTCCACTCCCTCTTCTCCACGCACCTGCGGCCGCGCAAAAGCAATATGCTGCGCGGGTCATCCGGCGAAAAGGGGCGCTCCGTGGAGCAGCGACAATACAAGTACTACGACTTCGTCATGGCAGCGTTTGTCTCTGTGCTGCTGTGTTCCAACCTGATCGGCGCAGCCAAGGCGGCACAGGTGACGCTGCCGTTTTTCGGCACGCTGGAGTTCGGTGGCGGCATCCTGTTTTTTCCGATTTCCTATTTCTTCGGCGACATCCTCACCGAGGTCTATGGCTACGGCCGTGATCGCCGCGTGGTCTGGGCCGGCTTTGCGGCGCTGGCCTTCGCCAGCCTGATGTCGGTGGTGGTGCTGGCGCTGACCCCGGCCGCCAACGATTTCAATCGCGAATACCAGATTCACCTGCAAGGCGTATTCGGCAACACGCCGCGCATCATGCTCGGCTCGATGATCGCGTTCTGGTGCGGCAGTTTTGCCAACAGCTACGTGCTGGCAAAAATGAAAATTGCCACCCAGGGCAAATGGCTGTGGTCGCGCACCATCGGCTCGACCATGGTCGGCGAACTGGTCGATTCCTCGCTGTTCTATGTCATCGCTTTTTACGGCATCTGGCCGACCGACCAGCTGATTCGCATCGCCATCATCCAATACGTGCTGAAGACCAGTTGGGAAATCCTGGCGACACCGCTGACCTACAAGGTGGTTTCCTTCCTCAAGCGCAAGGAGCACGAGGACTATTACGACCGCCACACCAATTTCAATCCTTTCAAGATCCAGCTCTGAAGTCATCCGGATCGGTTGCGCAAAGCGGCCAAAAACGCGATAATGAGAACAATTCTCAAATCGCTTTACCTATGTGGTCATGCCTAATTCCTTAGCCTCTCTTCCACCGGGTGGTGAAGCCAGCATCGTCGCCGTCCACGCCGAAGAAGCCCTGCACCACCGGCTCACAGCCATGGGCTTCCGCGTCGGCAAGCGCATCCAGTTGATGCGGCGCGGCGCTTTCCTCGGCCCACTGCATGTGCGCATCGGCAGTACCGACGTCATCATCCGGCAGCGCGACGCACGTTGCATTGAAATAGCGCTCTGAGCATGAAAAGAGTCGCCCTGCTGGGCATGCCGAATACCGGCAAGTCCACCCTCTACAACCGCCTCACCGGTGCATCGGCGCGCGTTGGCAACTGGCCCGGCGTAACGGTGGACTTGCTGACCGCGAAAATTCTGATTGGCGGCGGCATGGTGGAGTTGGTCGACCTGCCCGGCATCTACGATCTGCACGGTTATGGCGACGACGAAAAACTGGTGCGCCATTTTCTCGAACAGCAACCGATGGATCTGCTGGTGGTGCTGGTCAATGCCGTCCAGCTTGAACGACAACTGGTGCTGCCGCTGCAACTGAAGGAACTCGGCTTCTCCATCGTGGTGTTGGTTAACATGATCGACGAGGCGCGCAAGCTTGGCATCGGCATCGATCAGGAAAAGCTCTCCGCCGGACTCGGCGTGCCTGTGGTGCCGATCAGCGCCAAATATGGCGACGGGCACAAGGAAATGATGCAGACCATCGCCCAGGCCGCGAGCAGCAGCGTGATCAACGCAGCACCGCCACAAGCCCGCGAACGGCTGGCGCAGGACGACGCCATGGAGGCTCGCGTCGCCGGCTTGATGAAGCAGGCCGTGGACATGCCGATTCGCCTGCCCGAGCAACACTCCGACCGGCTCGACCGCATCGTGATGAATCGCTGGCTGGGATTGCCGCTGTTCTTCCTCGCCATGCTCGGCGTGTTTTCCGGCGTGTTCTGGCTGGGCGCGCCATTGCAGGATTTGTTACAGCAGTTGTTCAACGCCTTCGGCAACCATGTGCTGACCCCGGCGCTCAGTGACGCTCCCGAACTGGTGCGCGGTCTGGTCGTCGGCGGGCTCTACAACGGCGTGTCCACGGTCGCCTCGTTCGTGCCGATGATCCTCCTGTTTTTCTTTTTCATGGCGCTGGTCGAGGACTCCGGTTACCTGTCGCGCGCGGCCTACCTGATGGATGCGCTGATGTCGCGGGTCGGGCTCGACGGCCGCAGCTTTGTCATGCTGCTGATGGGCTTCGGCTGCAACGTGCCGGCGCTGATGGGCACGCGGGTGATGCGCAGCCGCGCGCTGCGCCTGCTGTCGATGTTGATCATTCCGTTCTCGCTGTGTTCAGCGCGGCTGCAGGTGTTTCTGTTCATCATCAGCGCGTTGTTCACGCCGCATCAGGCGCCGTGGGTGCTGCTCTCGCTCTATGTCTTCAGTTTCGTCGTGGCTTTTTTCACCGCGTGGCTGTTCAAGGGACAGAACGCGTTCCGTTCCGAAGAACCCTTCGTCATCGAACTGCCGCCCTATCGGCTGCCGACCCTGCGCCAGGTCATCATGCGCGGCTGGCTGGAGGTGCGGCATTTTCTGGTGCGCGCCAGCAAGATCATCGTCTCCGGTGTGATCCTGGTGTGGCTGCTCACGCATCTACCGGCAGGCGTTGCCCCGGCCGGTCCGGACACTTACGCCGGCATGCTCGGCCACCTGATGCAGCCGGTGCTGGCGCCGATCGGCATCGACCAGCAGATGACAGTGGCGCTGTTGTTCGGCTTTGTCGCCAAGGAAATCGTGATCGGCGCACTGGCCGTGATCTATGGCCTCGAAGGCAGCGCGCTGACCAGCCACATCGGCCACAGCATGAACTGGGTGCAGGCCTACAGCTTCATGTTGTTCACGCTGATTTACACGCCCTGCGTGTCGACCATCGCCACCATGCGCACCGAATCGCGCAGCGTCAAATTCGCGACTTTCGCCGTCCTCTGGGCGCTGGGTCTGGCATGGGTGACGAGTTTCGTCTTCTTCCAGATATTTCGCCATTTCGTCTAACCCCGAAACGGCGACTCACCACAGAGGACGCAAAGGACGCAGAGGAATTCAAAGACTAATTTTCTATCGGATTCTTGTTTTCCCTCTGCGTCCTCCGCGTCCTCTGTGGTGAAAGTGCTTTCCCGTTGGTTTAAGCGTGTGGTCGCGCCAGCCTGTAAAATCGCGCTTTCGCGAGATTACCGATCTGGTCATGGCATCACCCACTTTTCAGGAAATCATTCTCCGCCTGCAGGCCTACTGGGACCAACAGGGCTGCGCCCTGCTGCAGCCCTACGACATGGAAGTCGGCGCCGGCACCAGCCACACCGCCACCTTTCTGCGCTCGCTCGGACCGGAGCCGTGGAAGGCCGCCTACGTGCAGCCCTCGCGCCGTCCCAAGGACGGCCGCTACGGCGAGAATCCGAATCGCATGCAGCACTACTACCAGTATCAAGTGGTATTGAAGCCGGCGCCGGAAAACATCCTCGAACTTTATCTGGGCTCTTTGCAGGAACTCGGTTTCGACCTCAAGCAGAACGACATCCGCTTTGTTGAGGACGACTGGGAAAATCCCACACTCGGCGCCTGGGGTCTGGGCTGGGAAGTCTGGCTCAACGGCATGGAGGTGACGCAGTTCACCTACTTCCAGCAGGTCGGCGGCATTGACTGCAAACCGATCACCGGCGAAATCACCTACGGCCTGGAACGTCTGGCGATGTATCTGCAAAGTGTCGAGAACGTGTTCGACCTGGTGTGGACACCGGGTCTGACTTACGGCGACGTTTACCGGCAGAACGAAGTCGAGCAATCGGCCTACAACTTCGAACATAGCGACGCGGATTTTCTGTTCACCGCTTTCGGCGCGCACGAAAAGCAGGCCCAACACCTGATCCAGGAAAAGCTTGCATTGCCCGCCTACGAACAAGTATTGAAAGCGGCGCACACCTTCAACCTGCTCGATGCGCGCGGCGCCATCTCGGTCACCGAGCGCGCCGCCTACATCGGCCGCATTCGCAACCTTGCCCGCAGTGTGGCGCAGAGTTACCTGGAGAGTCGCGCCCGGATGGGCTTCCCGATGGCATCGCGCCCTCACGCCGACGAAGTACTGGCGCAGCTCGCAGCGAAGAAGCCTGCCCTGAGCGCAGTCGAAGGGGCGGCATGAGCATGGGCGACAGCAAAAATCTGCTGGTCGAATTGTTCGTTGAGGAACTGCCGCCGAAAGCGTTGAAGAAGCTCGGCGATACTTTTGCTTTAGAAATATGGCTAAAGTTGGCCGACCAATTTTTGGTAGATACAAGCCAAACCATCAAATACGGAGAAACGTATACCGCGTTCGCTTCGCCAAGACGTTTAGCTGTTTTAATTCGGGAAGTATCAAGCCAAGCGCCCGATCGTCCAGCACGCCAAAAACTCATGCCCGTGAGTGTGGGACTGGATGCGTCGGGTAATGCGACACCCGCACTGCTGAAAAAACTCGCAGCACTCGGCGCCGATGCCAGCGTTGCGAAAACACTGCGGCGCGAATCCGACGGCAAGGCCGAAGTGCTGTTCCTCGACAGCGTGGCGAAAGGCGCAACCCTCGCTGAAGGACTGCAAAAAGCCATCGAAGCCGCGCTTGCCGCACTGCCGATTCCCAAGGTCATGACCTACCAGCTCGCTGACGGCTGGAGCACGGTGAATTTTGTCCGTCCGGCACACGGACTGGTCGCGTTGTACGGCGCCGACATCGTGCCGGTGTCGGTACTCGGCCTGAGGGCAGGTCGCACTACCCACGGCCATCGCTTCGAAGCGAGCGTCGATCCCATCGTGATCAAGGATGCCGGGACTTACGTGCAGCAACTCGAAAGCGAAGGCGCTGTGATTGCCAGCTTCGCCGCACGGCGCGAAGAGATCGTTCGCCAGCTTGAAGTGGCTGCAAAACAAGCCGGGGCAAATCTGACGCCCGTGGCCGACGATGCCCTGCTCGACGAAGTGACCGCGCTGGTCGAGCGCCCCAATGTGCTGCTCGGACAGTTCGAGCAGGCGTATCTGGAAGTGCCGCAGGAATGCCTGATCCTGACCATGAAAGCCAACCAGAAATATTTCCCGCTGCTGGATACCGGCGGCAAGCTCACCCACCAGTTTCTCATCGTCAGCAACATCAGTCCCGCTGACGCGAGTGCGGTGATCACCGGCAACGAAAGAGTGGTGCGACCGCGACTTGCCGATGCAAAATTCTTCTTCGATCAGGACCGCAAGAAGCCGCTCGAATCACGTGTGCTGGGATTGGCCAAAGTGATCTATCACAACAAGCTTGGCACCCAGGGCGAGCGTGTGCAACGCGTTTGCGCCATTGCCCGCGCCATCGGCGCACAGCTCGGCGGCGAGGCGCTGGCAATGCAGGCCGACCAGGCGGCCTTGCTGGCCAAGGCCGACCTGCTGACCGACATGGTCGGCGAGTTCCCCGAATTACAGGGCATCATGGGGCGTTATTACGCGCTGCACGACGGGCTCTCGGCAGAGATCGCCGATGCCATCGAAGATCACTACAAGCCGCGCTTTGCGGGAGACACTCTGCCGCGCGGTCAAGTCGGGCTAGTGGTGGCGCTCGCCGATAAGCTGGAAACTTTGGTAGGGCTATTCGGCATTGGGCAAATTCCGACTGGCGACAAGGACCCGTTCGCACTACGCAGGCATTCCCTTGGCGTTGTAAGAATTACGCTGGAGAACAAGCTGAGTTTCACAATTGCCGATTTGATTTTGCGTGGTCTCTCGGGCTTTTCAGGTACTACCATCTCGTTGAACCATCAAACACTGCACGACTTCATATCGGAACGTTTTGCCAGTTATTTGAAGGAGCGCGGATATCCAATCAAAAATATCGATGCCGTTTTGTCGGTGGGAGACATTCCTATCATGAGCATTGCCGGTCGGCTTGAGGCCGTCAAGAATTTTTCGGCACTGCCTGAAGCCGCCGCCCTCGCCGCCGCCAATAAACGCGTCGGCAACATCCTGAAGAAAGTTGAGGGTGCCGTCGAAGCGAAGGTCGACGCAACGCTGCTCATGGAACCCGCCGAAGCCGCCCTGGGCTTTGCTCTTGCCCGTGTGAAACCCCAGGCGGATATCGCTTTCATGGCCGGCGACTACACCGCCTCGCTGCAAGCACTGGCGGCGCTGCGCGAGCCGGTGGACAAATTTTTCACCGACGTAATGGTGAACGTCGAAGACAAAGCGCTGCGCGACAATCGCCTCGGTCTGCTGGCGACGCTGCATCAGGCCATGAACCAGGTGGCCGATCTGTCGAAACTCTCCACCTGACTGCGGCATGCAGAGAAGACCGGAATTCTCCTTGTATTCTTTCGTGTCCCGGCCGCCCTCCGCAGTGAAAATGTTTACATGAAACTTATCATCCTCGACCGTGATGGCGTGATCAATCACGACTCGGACCACTTCATCAAGTCGCCCGAAGAATGGCTGCCCATCGCCGGCAGCCCCGAGGCCATCGCCCGCCTCAACCAGTGGGGTTATCACGTCGTGGTGTGCACCAACCAATCGGGCATCGGTCGCGGCCTGTTCGAGATGGACACGCTCAACGCCATTCACGAAAAAATGATGCGCACGGTTGGGCACGCCGGCGGGCGCATCGACGCGATCTTTTTCTGTCCGCATGCCAGTAGCGACGATTGCGATTGCCGCAAGCCCAGGGCCGGCATGCTCAAGGAGATTTCGGCACGCTTCAATGTCGACCTGTCCGGCGTGCCCGCCATCGGCGATTCACTGCGCGATCTGCAAGCGGCGCAGGCCGTGGGCGCCCAACCGATGCTGGTGCTGACCGGCAAGGGCACCAAGACCCGGCTGGAGGCAGGTGTGCCCGAAGGCACGCCGGTGTTCGTCGATCTTGCGGCCGCCGCCGCGTACCTGACGCAGTCATGAGCGGATGAATTCGCTGCTGCGCTCCACGCTGTTCATGGCGATATTGTCTGTGGTGACGCCGCCGACGGCGCTGCTGATCATGTTGTGTTTCTGGCTGCCGCACCGCATGCGGCGGCAGTTGGTGGTGCCCTGGGTCGCCCTGGCGAACTGGCTGATCGAGCATCTGCTCGGCATTCGTTGCCGTTTGCTGGGCGCTGAAAATATCCCGCAACAAGCGGTGGTGATTCTTGCCAAGCACCAGTCGGCATGGGAAACCATCGTGCTGCAAACCATATTTTCCGATACCATTTTTGTCTGGAAAAAAGAGCTGAAGTGGGTGCCGTTCTTCGGCTGGGCACTGGCCGTCATCCCGAGCATTTGTATCAACCGCAGCACCGGCAAGGACGCGCTGAAGCAGTTGGTGGAACAGGGCAAGCTGCGGCTTGCACAGGGCTACTCGGTCATCGTGTTTCCCGAAGGCACGCGTGTCGCGCCGGGCCTCCATCGCCGCTACAAGGCGGGCGGCGCCTATCTGGCGGTGGCAGGCGGCGCGCCGGTAGTTCCGGTCGCGCTCAATTCCGGCGAGGTGTGGGGGCGCAATGCTTTTCTCAAACGGCCCGGCATCGTCACACTCAGCATCGGCCCCGCCATTGACCCGGCCGGCCTGAACGCAGAAGAGGTCAATAACCGCGCCGAAAAATGGATCGAAACCGAGATGCGCCGCATCAGCCCCGACCTGTACCGCGATGACGGCACGCGACCCGCAACTAGCGCTGCGGTTTGAGGTCGCGCCCAAGCCCGCCGC
>JAYUFR010000043.1:0-7252 GCA_043738625.1 Sterolibacteriaceae bacterium | reverse complement strand
GACTCAGAACTTTGAATGCGGCACTGTCAGCCGCCAACAATGACGTTTTAACAAGGGAGAAAAAATGATGGAGCGCTACAACAATGTGCACATCGCCTTGCACTGGTTGATCGCCCTGCTGATTTTCATCACGTTTCCGCTCGGCCTCTATATGGCCGACCTGAAGCTGTCGCCGACCATGGTCAAGCTGTTTTCGTATCACAAGTGGATTGGCGTCACCATCTTTTTTCTGGTGGCCATCCGCCTTGCCTGGCGCGCCACGCATAAAGTTCCGCCGCCGCTGGCAGGCATGCCGCGCTGGCAGGAAATCGTTTCCGTCGCCACCCATCACACGCTTTATCTGCTGATGGTCGTCATCCCGCTGAGCGGCTGGCTGACGAGTTCCGCCGACGGCTATCAGACGGTATGGCTCGGCATTGTGCCGCTGCCCGACCTGCTCGACAAGAACAAGGCATTGGGTGAGACACTGGGCGCGGTGCATGAATACCTCAACTGGGCCATGCTGGCGCTGATCGGTCTGCATGCAGCGGCGGCGTTCAAGCATCAATTCATCGACAAGGATGGATTGCTTCAGCGCATGAATCCATTTTCACGCGGGCAGGCATCATGAGGCACCGCACGCTGTTGCCATTCTGCGCCGCCATGTTGTTGTCGCTGTCGGTCCAGGCGGCCGACCTGAACCAGGTGGTGGCCGAAAAAAGCCAGCTGACCTTCGTCTTCAAGGAAATGAATGTCCCGGTGGAAGGCCGTTTCAAGAAATTCGATGCCCAGGTGAGTCTTGACCCGGTGAAACCGGAATCGGGCAAGGCCCGCATCGAAGTCGATCTCGCCAGCGTAGACGCCGGAAGTTCGGACGCCAACGATGCGGTCAAGGACAAGCCGTGGTTCAATACCGCCGCGTTTCCCAAGGCGTTGTTTGTTGCCAGCAGCATCAAGGCGCTGGGCGGAGGACGCTATGAAGCGCGTGGTCCGCTGACCATCAAGGGCGTCGGCCGCGACACCACTGCAATATTCACCATGCGCAGCGACGCTGCGGGCACGTGGATCGAGGGCGGGTTCATCTTGCCGCGCCTGCAGTTCAAGATTGGCGAAGGCGAGTGGTCCGACACCGATACGGTCGCCGATGCAGTGCAGGTCAAATTCAAGTTGTTGCTGGTGACAAAAAAGTAAACTATCCAACCCTCAAGGAGAATCGCAATGAAACGTAGCTTAATCGCACTGTCGCTGTCCGTTGCTGCCCTGACTTCCGCCATGGCGGCGCCCGAGACCTATACCATCGACCCGAATCACACCTTTCCGACCTTTGAGGTCAACCACCTCGGCTACTCGATCCAGCGCGGCCGCTTCGACAAGACCAGCGGCACGATCACGCTCGACAGGGTGGCGAAGACGGGTAGTGCCGACATCACCATCCAGACCGGTTCGATCGACATGGGTTTTGACGAATGGAACAAGCATATGGACGAAAAGTTTTTTAACGTCGAGAAGTTTCCGACCATGACCTTCAAATCGTCGAAGTTCAAGTTCAAGGGTGACACGCTGGTTGCCGTCGATGGCGACCTGACCTTGCGCGGCGTGACCAAGCCGGTAACGCTGACGGTTGACCTGTTCAAGTGCGCACCGCATCCGATGCTGAAGAAGGATGCTTGCGGCGCCAATGCCACGGCGACCATCAAACGCTCGGAGTTCGGCATGAGCGAATTCATTCCGTTTGTCGGCGACGACATCAAGATCGCCTTCGGCATCGAGGCGATCAAGAACTAGCCGGTAGCGCAGGCCAGAAAAAAGCCCGTCAATGACGGGCTTTTTTGTTTGCTGCAGCGTGTGTCTTGATCAGACCACGGCCTCCTGCTTTTCCACCGTGACCTTCATGAACTGCGCGCGCGAGACGCCCATCCACATCACCAGCGGGCTGGCCACCAGCACCGAGGAATAGATACCGAACAGAATGCCGATGGTGAGTGCCAGCGCGAAGTAATGCAGCGCCGGGCCACCGAAGATCAGCATCGATGTCACCATCATCTGGGTGCAGCCGTGGGTGATGATGGTGCGCGAGATGGTGCTGGTGATGGCGTGGTTCAGCACGTCTGGGGTACTCATGCCGCGTTTCTTCTTGAAGGTTTCGCGCACCCGATCGAACACCACCACCGATTCGTTTACCGAGTAGCCCAGCACCGCCAGCACGGCAGCCAGCACCGGCAGCGAAAACTCCCACTGGAAGAAAGCGAAGAAGCCGAGGATGATGACCACGTCGTGCAGGTTGGCGATGATGGCCGAAAGTGCGAAACGCCACTCAAAGCGGATCGCCAGGTAAATCATGATGCCGAACACCACCAGCAGCAGCGCCATGGCGCCATCGGACGCCAGTTCCTTGCCTACTTGCGGGCCGACAAATTCAACGCGTTTCTTCTGCGGATCGCCACCCAGCGCGGTCAGGGTCGCCAGCACATGGTCGCCGACCTTGGCGGTATCGCTGTCCTTGTTCAGCGGTACGCGAATCAACACGTCGCGCGAGGTACCAAAGTTTTGCACCTGGGCGTCGAGGAACCCTTCCTGCGCCAGGCGATTGCGGATCTTCTCAATATCCGGCGCTTCGGCGTAGCTCACTTCCATCAGTGTGCCGCCGGTGAACTCGATGCTGAAATGCAGTCCCTTGGTGGTGAGAAAGACCACCGCCAGGATGAAGGTGATCAACGAAATGATGTTGAACACCAGCGCATGGCGCATGAACGGGATGTCTTTTCTGATACGGAAAAATTCCATGATTATTTCCCCTTGCCGGTTGCAACACCAGGCTTCCACACTTGCCCGATGGACAGCGCGGCGAGCTTGCGGCGTGAGCCGTAGATCAGATTTACCAGTGCGCGCGACATCACCACCGAACTGAAGATCGAGGTCAGGATGCCGAGGCAGTGCACGACTGCGAAACCGCGCACCGGGCCTGAGCCGAAGATCAGCAGCGAGACGCCGGCGATCAGCGTGGTGACGTTGGAATCGAGAATTGTCGCCCAGGCGCGCTCGTAGCCGGCGGCGATGGCGGCCTGCGGCGTGGAGCCGTTGCGCAGTTCCTCGCGGATGCGTTCGTTGATCAGCACATTGGAGTCGATGGCCATGCCCAGCGTAAGCGCCACGGCGGCGATACCGGGCAGGGTCAGCGTCGCCTGCAACATCGACAGCAGGGCCACCAGCAGCAGCAGGTTGGACGCCAGCGCCAGCACCGACACCAAACCAAACAGCAGGTAGTAGAGCACCATGAAGGTGGCAATCGCGGTGAAGCCCCACAACGTCGAGTGGAAACCCTTGCTGATGTTGTCGGCACCCAGCGATGGGCCGATGGTGCGTTCTTCGATGATGTCCATTGGCGCGGCGAGCGAACCGGCGCGCAGCAGCAGGGCGGTGTCGCTGGCCTCCTGCGTGCTCATGCGGCCAGAAATCTGCACCCGGCCGCCGCCGATTTCGCTGCGAATCACTGGCGCGGTGACCACTTCGCCCTTGCCCTTCTCGATCAGCAGAATGGCCATGCGCTTGCCGACACTTTCGCGGGTGATGTCTTTGAAGATGCGTGCACCAGCCGAGTCGAGCGCCAGATGCACCGCCGGTTCATGGGTCTGGCCGTCGAAGCCGGGTTGGGCGTCGGTCAGGCGGTCACCGGTCAGTACCACCTGCTTCTTCACCAGCAGCCCGCGCCCGCCACGCTCGACGTAATACTCGGTACCCATGGGTGGCTGCCCGGCAGCGGCTTGCCGCATCACTTCGGGGTTGGCGCTGCTTTCGTCGTCCACCATGCGCACTTCGAGCGTCGCGGTACGTCCGAGAATATCCTTGGCCTTGGCCGTGTCCTGCACGCCGGGCAATTGCACCACGATGCGGTCGGCGCCTTGCTGCTGGATGATGGGTTCCGCCACGCCGAGCTCGTTGACGCGGTTGTGCAGGGTGTTGATATTCTGCTTGAGTGCGAACTCCTGGATGGTCTTCTCGGCGGTCGGCTTGAACGCCGCGGTGAGTTTGAGATCGGCCCCGTCCTGCCCGTCGGTCATTGCCAGATCCTGCTGCTGGTCGCTGATCAGGCTGCGCGCCTTGTCACGTGTTTCGGCGTCATGAAACTTGATGACGATTGCCTGACCTTCGCGAGAGATGCCGTTGTGACGGATGTTCTTGTCGCGCAACTGCGAACGCAGATCGGCGCTGATGGCATCAAGACGTTTGGTCAGCGCGCCCTTCATGTCGACCTGCAGCAGGAAATGCACGCCGCCGCGCAAATCCAGGCCCAGATACATGGGCAGAGCGTTGATGGACGTTAGCCACTGCGGTGAATTGGACACCAGGTTCAAGGCGACGCTGTACGAGGCGTTGTTCGGATCCGGATTCAGCGCGCGTTCGATGGCATCCTTGGCCTTGAGCTGAATGTCGGTATCGGCAAAGCGCACCCGGATGCTGTTGGCGTCGGTGAATACACCGCTATTGGCAATGCCCGCAGTCTTGATCACCTCCTCGACCTGCGCCAGCAATGCCGCGTCCAGCTTGATGGTGGCCTTCACGCTGGACACTTGTACCGCCGGAACTTCGCCATAAAAATTGGGCAGCGTGTACAGCATGCCGATCATCAGGGCGATGAAAACGGCGGCGTTCTTCCAGAGTGGATATCGGTTCATGGCTTGATTCAGTGAGGAGTGATAAGTGATGAGTTGGGAGTCGTGGTGTGAGGTTTACTCATCACTCCTGACTCCTTGCTCCTCACAGCGTTTTCAACGTGCCCTTGGGCAGCAGCGTACCCACCGCACTTTTCTGGATGACGACATCGATCGGGCCATCCTTGCCTTCCGCTATCGAAACCGTGATGTAGTTTTCGCCGACCTTGCTGATGCGGCCGGCCAATCCGCCCTGGGTGAGGACTTCGTCGCCTTTTTGCAGGGCGGCGAGCGTCTTCTGCAATTCCTTGGCTTTCTTTTGTTGCGGCCGAATGATCATGAAGTACATCACGGCGATCATCAGCGGGAATATCCAGAACTGTTCAAAGAACCCTTGTGGACTGGCTCCTGCGGCGGCTTGGGCGTAAGCGTTCGAAATCAGCATGGCTGTCTCCGCCGGGCCGCCCCAAGGGACTGACACGCCCCCTCGGGGGGCAGCGAACGCAGTGCGCGTGGGGGTCGTTTCATTTCAGGCTCCGGAAATTCAAACCGCGCATTATACCGGCTCGCTGGCGCGGCCCCGATGGAACTCGGCGATATGTTCATTCAGCCGCCCGGCGCCGATGGCGTCGCGCAATTCGGCCATCAAGGTCTGGTAGTAAAAGAGATTGTGGATGGTGTTGAGGCGCGCACCGAGGATCTCGCCGATGCGGTGCAGGTGATGCAGATAGGCCCGGGTGAAATGCCGGCAGGTGGTGCAGCCGCAGGTGTCATCCAGCGGACGCAGGTCGTCCTTGTAACGCGCATTCTTGATCTTGACATCGCCATGGCGGGTGAACAGCCAGCCGTTGCGGGCGTTGCGTGTCGGCATCACGCAATCGAACATGTCGATGCCGACGCTGACCGCGGCGACGATGTCCTCGGGCGTGCCGACGCCCATCAGATAGCGTGGTTTGTCGGCTGGCAGGCGCGGTGTGGTGTGGGCGAGGATACGGGCGCAGTCTGCCTTCGGTTCGCCAACCGAGAGCCCGCCGATGGCATAACCGTCAAAGCCGATCGCAGTGAGTTCCGCCAGTGACTCGTCGCGCAGGCCTTCGTACATGCCGCCCTGGACGATGCCGAACAGGGCGTTGGTGTTTTCCAGGCGGTCGTGTTCGGCGCGGGAACGCTGCGCCCAGCGCAGCGAGAGTCGCATCGAGTCGGCGGCTTCGCGTTCGGTGGCGGGGTAGGGCGTGCATTCGTCGAAGATCATCACGATGTCGGAATTCAGCACGTGTTGAATCTGCATCGAATCTTCGGCGCGCATGAACAGTCGGTCGCCATTGATTGGCGACTGGAACTTCACGCCGTCCTCGCTGATCTTGCGCAGTTCGCCCAGGCTGAACACCTGAAAGCCGCCCGAGTCGGTGAGGATGGGTTTGTCCCAGCCCATGAAACGGTGCAGGCCACCGTGGGCGCGAATCACTTCCAGCCCCGGCCGCAGCCACAGGTGGAAGGTATTGCCGAGCACGACCTGGGCGCCGATCCCGACCAGTTCGTCAGGCGACATGGCCTTGACCGCACCATAAGTTCCGACCGGCATGAACACCGGCGTTTCGATGCTGCCGTGCGCCAGTTGCAGACGACCGCGGCGGGCGGCGCCGTCGTTGGAGAGAAGGTCAAATTTCATGGCGGTGGATCAGCATGGCGTCGCCATAGCTGAAGAATCGATAACCGGTTGCGATGGCGTGCCGATAGGCGGCGCGAATGTTTTCGCTGCCGCCGAAGGCCGAGACCAGCATCAGCAGCGTCGACTTCGGCAAATGGAAATTGGTAACCAGCATGTCGACCACCTTGAATTTGAAACCGGGCGTGATGAACAAATCAGTGTCGCCGCTGCCGGCCACAAGCGCACCGCTGCGTGCCGCGGACTCCAGCGTGCGCAGGCTGGTGGTCCCCACCGCGACAATGCGACCGCCACGTTGGCGCGTCGCGGCAATGGCGTCGACGGTAGCTTGCGGCAATGAATAGCGTTCGCTGTGCATGCGGTGCTCGGCCAGGTTTTGTACCCGCACCGGTTGGAAGGTAGCGGCGCCGACATGCAGTGTGACGTAAGCGATGTTGATGCCGCGTGCTTGAAGTTGCGCCAGCAGGTTGTCATCGAAATGCAAGCCCGCAGTGGGCGCCGCCACGGAGCCGCTCTCGCGGGCGAAGACGGTCTGATAGCGGGATTCGTCGGCGATGTCGGCAGCGCGTTCGATGTACGGCGGCAGCGGCAGGCGGCCATGACGTTCGATGAGTTCCAACGCATTGCCCGGAAAACGCAGCCGATAAAACTCTTCGCTGCGGCCAAGCACTTCGATGCGCAGAGTGTCTTCCAGAATGAGGAATGAACCCGGCCTGGGTGTCTTGCTGGCGCGCACCTGGGCGAGGGCTTCGGTGTCGCTGAGCAAACGTTCGATCAGTACCTCCACCTGGCCGCCACTTTCCTTGCGGCCCAGCAATCGGGCATGGAGCACGCGACTGTCGTTCATGACCAGCAGATCGCCCGGCGCCAGAAAATCGGAAAGTTCGCGGAAGCTTCGGTCATTCTGGCCGGCGCCACGCATCACCAGCAGCCGGCTGGCCGTTCGCTCCGGCAGAGG
>JAYUFR010000042.1:0-2337 GCA_043738625.1 Sterolibacteriaceae bacterium | reverse complement strand
AATCTGTTTTTGGGGAATGGCCTGTCTTACTTTGTCGATTTCATGCGGCCTTCGGTAGGCAACTGGTCGACCGCTGCGAGCGCTTCAATCGCCAATCCGTACCCAAGGCCTTCATGCATCAACCGCTTTATACGCTGGGTCAACGCGATGCGACTGTAACGTCGCGTCAGTTGCGGTTTGGCGGCAATCATTGTTGCAAGTTCTTTTGCCCGCGCCATGAGCCTGGATGGCGGCACTACTTCACTCACTGCGCCGTACTCAAGGGCGGTGCGCGCATCAAGTTCCTGACCCGTGAGCAGGAAATAGCGCCCCCGGTTGGCGCCCAGCAAATGCGGCCATACCACATGCGCGCCATCGCCCGGCACGATGCCGGACATGAAATGCGGTGCATCCTGGAACACGGCGGTTTCCGAGGCAATGACGATATCGGACAACACCGGAATTTCCGGATGAATCCGCGCCGGGCCATTGACGGCGCTGATGACCGGAACCTCTATATCCAGCAGGTTGATCAGCAGGCGGCGACCATCATAGATCGTCAGATCCCAGTCGCCCGGGTTACTCAACTTGAAACTGCCCGCATCGATTTCGGCGCACCAGTTGTCGCCGGTGCTGGTCATGATGACGACCTTGTTCTCGCGGTCCGTGCCAATGTCGGTGAAGCAGTAACCCAGTTCCTCGTGGGCCAGTGCACTCCAGACGAAGCTGCTCTCATTGGTTCGCAGGGTCATCGTGAGGATGCCATCCTCACGCTCCAGCTTTATATTCTGATAGCGATTGCGGTATTGATCGAATCGAGCGGCGACTGAAGACATATCCTCAGAATACCAGTTCAAGCTTGCGCATCGAGCGCAGGAAGGCAGTCTCGTATGTCGGCTCAGTACCGGGCTTCATCGAGAATTTCGGAATGCGCTTGAGCCACTCTTCCAATGTCGCGCGCAGTTCCAGGCGGGCCAGGTTGGAGCCAATGCAGCGATGCTTGCCGACGCCGAAGGTGGAGTGAATCACGTTCTTGCGCGTGAGATCCACCTGGTGTGGATTGTCGATGACCCTCGGGTCGCGCGAACTGGCGGAATAGGCCAGCATCACAAAGTCGCCCTCCTTCATTTGCGTGCCGGCAACCTCGACGTCGCGGGTGCAGGTGCGCCCCAGGCCAACGATGGGCGGAAAAACCCGCGCAAACTCTTCGATAGCATTGGGCATCTGGTCCGGATTGTTGAGCAGCCACTCGCGATCGGCGGGGTGGGTGGCGAGGTAGTGAATCGCCGACGCCATCACGTAGGTCGTGGTGGCAATCCCGCCAAATGTCAGGTCGACCAGGATGCTGACCTTGTCGGCCCATGTTGACGCTTGGCCGCCTTCGTAGATCACACCGGCAAGAATGGTATCGACCATGTCACCTTTTGGTGGCTGCGTGGCGCGAACCTTGAGGTAATTGTCGAGATATTCGAACACGTAAGCGAAATGCCCACCGCGCTCATCAACCGGACCAAATGTTCCCTGCTCGACGCCGTCGACCAACTTGGTCAGGTCGTCAACCGGCACGCCGAGAATGTTCTTGAAGTACGCCCATCCGGGGAGGAGAACACCGAACTCGCTGAGGAATTCGCACTCTCCCTTGTTGATGAAACCGTCGATCAGGGTATTGACGTCAGCGCGAATGTTCGCATCGTAGCTGGCGACCGTCTTCGGGCTGAGGTGCGGGTCAATGACCGTCCGCCACGCGGTGTGGATGGGCGGATCGCTTTCCTCCGGCAGCAGCAGCGGCAGACCTTCGGGCCGGTTGGGTTGGTAGCCCTTGGCGCTGGAGAACGTCTTCCAGTCCTGACCGATACGCCGTACATCTTCATTGCGGCTCACCCACCAATAGCCAGTGCCGACCTTGCTGTGCGCCACCGGACAATGTTCCAGATGGGCCTCCAGGGTCTCGTTGAATTTGGTGTTGAACATCGGGTCGTTGTAGTCGAAGTCATTGAATATGTCGCGACCGAACCGCGCGATCAACTCTTCTTTCGTCGGTGCCTTGTCCGAGTCGGCTTGCTTGACTGACGTGCTCATTATTTTTGTCCTCCAGCGTATGAAAATTCGTGGCGATTGTCGAGGGTATTACATTCGCGTGGGACGCGACAAACAATCGATTTTTTTGCGACTCTATCCGTTATCGGAACACCGTGTCAACACGGTATGGAGGGTGGTTCAAGACGGTCGCAAGGCGGGCGGATTTCCCATGGCAACGAGTTGCTGCTTGGCAATCTCGGCAAGGCGAAATTTCTGTGCCCTTCCCGTCGCGGTGTACGGAATTTCCTGGGCAGTCAGAAAGATTACATAACGCGGTAC
>JAYUFR010000041.1:0-7351 GCA_043738625.1 Sterolibacteriaceae bacterium | reverse complement strand
GTCGGTCAACCTGACGACCACCTCGCTGGCATCTGCCACGACGTGGGCATTGGTCAGGATATAACCGTCGGCACTGACGATAAACCCCGATCCGGTGCCCTTGTTTTCATACTCCTTCGGCATGCTCGGTCCCTGCCCCTGTCCTTGGCCTTGACCGAAACGGCGGAAGAATTCGAAAGCGGGATCGTCTTCATCAAAGGGGCTGCCGCCCTGCATCATGCGATTGTTCTTGACGACCTGCGTCGTGCTGACATTGACCACTGCGGCGCCCTGCTTTTCGACCAGACTGGTGAAATCCGGCAGGTCTTTCACCTGCGCAACGGCAAACACCGTCGCAACCAACAACCCAAGGAACACACCAAAACGTTTGAGCATATTCATGTTTCCTTCTTAAAGTAAAGTTGTTTAAAACGCACTTGCTTCTACTTCTACTGTGCTGCCGCCGATTGCCTACCGTTTCCCCGCTTCGATGCCGTCACCCAGTCTCTTCAGCGCAGCGGGAGGGACGTCGCCCATCACCACCAGCAGAATATCGCCTGCGAACCGTTTGTAGACATTGATGGCACCCATCGCAAACATGCCGGGTTCCGGTCTTGGCTTGCCTTGAGGTAGAGGCTCGATAAATACCGAGATTGCTGCAAGTCCATCCGAAAACACCACATGCCTGCTCTCGGCGGCATCGGGGCGCGACGGACGTTTCATCTCCGAGACACGACGAAAGCCGGGAATCTGGTTGCGGAATACCCAGGCACCATCATCGCCGACGCTTTCCGTCGAGCGCAGATCATGGATCTTCCACTCTCCACCACGGGTGCTGGCGTGCGCCTTAAGCGCCTCGCGATCAATCGTCCCGCCAATGCGCAGTTCGGTAAAGGTAAAACTCTCCAGCGACTCGCCACTTTCAGCGCGCAAACTCGACTTCAACAACAAACCCGACTTCGCATCCACCCAGAATTGCCGGCCGTAGCGGAATTCGTCACGCGGATCGGCCAGTATCGACTGGGTCTCGAATCCGGCAACGCGCGCGGGTGCGCCGGAGCGAATGAGATAAACCTCGGTCAGCGCGCCCGGGCCTTCCGGCAACACGGCGGGGAAACTGCGCCGCGTGTTGCGGCGCTCGAGCACCAGCGTGTGGCTGTCAGGCAAATAGCATTTGACTTCGTTGTTGTCGCGCGTAACTTCACGCGGGCTGCCGTCGAGCACCTCCAACCGTTCCAACTCCCGCCCACCATCCACCACATGCACCAAGCGCGAAGTTTCAGTGCGCGAATCGCTTTGGTAGATGAAGGTGCCGGTGTAGGTCAGCGACCGGGAAACTTCGTTGGCGCGTTGCATCCTGCGCAGTGCATCCGCGGAGCTTTGCGCCAGGGTTGGCAGAGAAAGCCCCGCCAGCAACAGACAGATGACCGGGTATCGCATCACTTCCCGTAGCCGAGGGCAACCGTACGAATATGTTCCGTACCGCCCTGAAATTGCATGTTGGCACTTTGCGCCTGATGGGCAATGACGTATTCCTGCATGTCATGTGCGGCGACGGTTCGAACTGCCGCAGGGGTGTTTTGCGCCAGAATCGGCACAGCAGCCTCCTGCGATTGCTGCATGGCCAGCCACCCAACGATGGCCACTCCGGACAGGGACGCCGCCAGCGCCAGGGTCGGGCGCTGCCATGCGCGACGTGGTTTGGGCGCCAGAACGGTCGGCTCCTCAAGCAGACGCAGCATGACTGCATCCGTGATGTCCGCATCAAGCGACGTTTCCTTGCGCAGCACATCACCAATTAATTGATAACTGCGCCAGTCTTGTCGCAACGCGGTCTTGCCTGCGGACGATGCGAACAACCGGGTTGCCTCATCATCATCCAGTTGACCATCGAATAGTGCGGAAATTTTTTCTTTCATGTTTACCACCTCGTATCCGGCGCCGTATCCAAAAGAGGGCGCAACTCCAGGGCA
Source organism: Sterolibacteriaceae bacterium (assembly GCA_043738625.1). Classification (GTDB taxonomy): domain Bacteria; phylum Pseudomonadota; class Gammaproteobacteria; order Burkholderiales; family Rhodocyclaceae; genus JANYCD01. The sequence continues at coordinate 5,399 of JAYUFR010000041.1, read as the reverse complement.
ATCGCCTCACGCGCCCGAAAAATCCGGGAACGCACCGTGCCAATCGGGCAATCCATCACTTGCGCAATTTCCTCATACGCCATGCCATCAATCTCGCGCAACGTGATGGCTGTCTTCAGATCATCCGGCAGCCGTTCCATCGCCGCGTTAACCACATCGACAATCTGCTTTGACATCAGCACCCGCTCGGGGGTGTCGACATCGCGCAGCAACTCTCCCTCATCGTATTGTTCTGCGTCTTCACTACTCACGTCGGAACTGGTCGTCGCACGGCGGCCATTGGCCACCAGCCAGTTCTTGGCGGTATTGATTCCGATGCGATACAACCAAGTATAAAACGCACTATCGCCACGGAAATTGGGCAGCGCACGATAAGCCTTGATGAACGTCTCCTGCGCCACATCTTCCGCTTCTGCGGGATCGCGCACCAACCGCGACACCAGCCTGATCAACTTGCGCTGATACTTGGTGACCAGCAGCCCGAACGCCTGCTTGTCACCCGCCTGCACGCGCTCAACCAGCGCCTGATCTGCTTCGCGCTCTCCCATTGGGGGTTAATCCCTGTTTTTGTCGGCAGCCCTCGACGAACCGGGCTGACTTAGTATACCTAGGCTGTCCGGCCTACGCGCAGCATTTTCCCACCTGTGCAAGAGACCCGGTGATTTCGCATTAGTTCCGTTGCCGATGAAAGCTGATGGGGTGGTATATTCGCCGGCCACATGAAGTCGTCCGCCATCCCCCACTACGACGTTCTGGTCATCGGCAGCGGCCTGGCCGGTCAGTCACTGGCCTTGCGCCTGGCTGAAACCCGGCGCGTCGTCCTTGTGACCAAGCTGAATCTGGAAAACACCGCCACGGCCTGGGCCCAGGGCGGTATTGCCGCAGTGATGGACGAGGCCGACTCAGTCAATTCCCATATCAACGATACGCTGCGCGCTGGCGACGGCCTGTGCGATGCCAAGGCCACACGCTATGTCGTCGAGCATAGCCGGGCCGCTGTCGAATGGCTGATCGAGCAGGGCGTGCCGTTTACCCGCGACGGTGATTCAAACACCGGATTTCATCTGACGCGCGAAGGCGGCCATAGTCAACGCCGCATCATCCATGCTGCGGATGCGACCGGCGCGGCGGTGCAACAGACGCTCACCGAAAAAGTCCGCGCCCATCCCAACATCGATGTACTTGAACGCCACGTCGCGATCGACCTGATCACCGGCACCAAGCTTGGGCTGGCCGAGAATCGGTGCTGGGGCGCCTACATCCTCAACATCGACAGCAATCACGTCATCACCGTCGGCGCAGCGCACACCGTGCTGGCCACCGGTGGCGCCGGCAAGGTCTATCTCTACACCACCAATCCCGACACCGCCACCGGCGACGGCTACGCCATGGCCTGGCGCGCCGGTTGCCGGGTGGCGAACATGGAGTTCATCCAGTTTCACCCGACCTGTCTCTATCATCCGAAGGCCAAATCCTTCCTGATTTCGGAGGCCGTGCGCGGCGAAGGTGCCCTGCTGCGCTTACCCGACGGCACGCGCTTCATGCCAAACCACGATCCTCGCGCCGAGCTGGCAACCCGCGACGTGGTGGCGCGGGCGATCGACTTCGAAATGAAAAAACGCGGGGTGGATTGTGTGTTCCTCGACATCACGCACAAGCCGGCTGACTTCATCAAGAGTCACTTTCCCAATATTTATGCGCGCTGTCTGGATCTGGGTATCGACATCACCAGGGAATGGATACCGGTGGTGCCGGCGGCGCATTTTTGCTGCGGTGGGGTGATCACCGATCTGGCCGCACACACCGATCTGCCCGGCCTGTATGCCGTCGGCGAAACCGCCAGCACCGGTCTGCATGGCGCCAACCGGCTGGCCAGTAACTCGTTGCTTGAATGTCTGGTGTTTGCCCAGGCTGCCGCCAAGGATATTGAAACGCAACAGCCGCCACCCATACCCAAGCTGCCGCGCTGGGATGAAAGCCGCGTCACCAACGCGGATGAGGAAGTGGTCATCGCCCACAACTGGGATGAACTGCGTCGTTTCATGTGGGATTACGTCGGCATCGTGCGCACCAACAAGCGGCTGGAACGCGCGGTCCATCGGATCAGTCTGCTGGAGCGGGAAATCGAGGAGTTCTACGCCAACTTCCGCGTCAGCAATGACTTGATCGAACTACGCAACCTGGTACTCAGCGCCACCCTGATCGTACACAGTGCGCAAAAGCGCAAAGAGAGCCGGGGGTTGCATTTCAGCCCGGACTATCCGAAAACGCTGGCAACGGCGAAAGACACGATACTCAAACCCCGCTGACGCGGGCAGGCGTTGTAAAAGGCCTTGATCGAAGCATCATCCTGACGACGATCAGGAATTCCTCATGCCCGTGCTGATACAGCGTTTAGTCGCCGGGTTCAACGATATCAGCCGTCGTAGCCGCGAGCACCCAGACACTCGGCCACAAGTGCTGCCACTCCTTCTGCATGAATTCGCGCGAGTAATAGCGCGACGGTTCAAGCACGTCGAGACCGTTGTCGATACGTGGCGATCCCGGGGGCATTCAGGTTGAGGGGAAATTCGAATTTCGGTTGGGCGCTCATGAAGAATTCTTCTTGCGAAATAATCAGGTCATGGAAATACGAACGACGTGCCCATAGTCCACCGGCAGGATCACGCCATTCAGGTAGGAGCCAGCGTCACTGGTGAGCAGCAGCAACGGGCCATCGAGTTCATCCAGCCGCCCTACCCGCTTGGCCGGCAGATTTTCTACTTCAAGCTTGCCTTCCGGACTGTCGAAATACCAATCCACCATTTCAGTACGGAAATAGCCTGGGGCAATCGAGTTGGCACGGATGTTATGCGGCAACAAATCAATGGCCAGTTGCTTGGTGAACTGGATCAGCGCAGCCTTGGCACTGCCATAGATCGACAGGTACGGCTTGGTCAGCTGCCCGGTGATCGACGTAATGTTGACGATGCAGCCCGGCTTCTTGGCGGCAATGAGCCGCTTGGAAAATTCGCGCGCCATGCGCATCGAGCCCTGAACGTTCACGTTGAACAGGTTTTCCCATTGCTCGTCGGTGATATCGGGAAACGGTGCGAACACGATTTGGCCGGCGTTGTTGACCAGGATATCGATTGTGCCGAAAGCCTTTTCCGCTGCGTCAAATGCCCGCGTCACGCTCGCCGTGTTGCCGATGTCCAGTTCGATGGCCACTGCCTGCCCGCCATTGTCGCGAACGGTCTTGGCAGAGGCCTCGATCGAATCCTTGCGGCGTGCCGCGCAGACCACGCGCGCACCGGCCTCGGACAATGTCTGCACGAAATGCCGGCCCATGCCGCTGCTGGCCCCGGTGACCAGCGCGGTCTTGCCGACCAGCGAAAAACGTTCTATGGCTTTGCTCATGAATTTTGTCTCCTTTGAATGATCGTTATTTGAATTCAGTACCCGTTATTTCTTGAGCGGTGCCAGCAACGTGTCGATGGCTGGCACGCTCTTCGGGTCAGGCTCCCAGCCCTGCATTAACAGCCAGGAGCGGTCGCGCAGCAACTGCTCCTTGGACATCGACAGCACTGCCGCCTGCGCGGCGGCCTGCGCCGCTTCGGTGCCGGCCTTGAACACGGCACGCACGGCCTCACCGGTGGCGGAGCGCAGGCGGCGCACGGCAGCGACAATTTCAGTCGGTTCCGCACGCGCACGATCCAGCACATCGGTGCCGGATTTTGCCGCTGCGGCAAGTTCCGCGACAACGCCATCCATGCTGGTGCCATCCCTGGCTTGGGCGCCCAGCGTTCCCGCAAGACCGACCAGGCGGGCCAACTCGTCGCAATCGTAGCGGTACTCCAGCGGCAGGTGCTGGGCAATCAGCGCCAGCGTACCAATGGTGAGCTGGGCCGACTGCATGGCTAGCTGATTGGTCTGGTCGAGCGCGGGAATGACGTCTTCCATCATCGCCTTGATGACGGCCTGGATTTGTATCTGTGGTCGCAGTTGCATGATTAGATCCCCTTCTCGATCAGGCCACGCATTTCGTCGAGCAGCATGTAGCCGACGCCGAGCAGCCAGGCCAGCAGAATGTCCTGATGTGACTTGCCATTGTGGGCGACACGATAGCTGGTCGCCAGGGTCATGCCGATCATCGAGTAGGCGTTGAACACCTGATACCAATGCAAGGACTTGCGGTCGACTTTCAGACCTGACGCTTTTTCGTAGGCTTCGAGAAATTCGCTTTCCCCCATCAGGCCGGAGACCAGCAGCGTCTTGCCATCTTCGGCGGGCACCGAGAATGCGTGGCTGGTACTCCAGGCCAGATCCTGATGACGGTCGCCGATGCGGCCAAGTTCCCAGTCCAGCCACGTGGTGATCCGGGCATCGCTTTCGGTGAACAGGTAATTACCGGTGCGGAAATCGCCATGCACGATCGAGAGATGTTCAACCGACGGCGCATATTTGTGCAGCCATGAAGACGCCAGTGACATCATTGGCACGTCCTCGTCGGAATCCTCTTCCCACACACGATCCCACCAATTCACGGCCCATTCCGCGTTCTGTGTTCCGGTTTTCGGAATGTCGAAAGCGGAGAGGTCGGCCTTGCGGAAATCGAAGGTGTGCAGTTTCGCCATGTGCTCGACAAACTGCGGGGCAAGTTTCTTGCGCAGTTCCTCCGGCAGATGCGTACCCAGCCCGGAAACGCCGCTTTTTACGTTGGTCGGCTTGGTGACTCCAGTGGCAAATCCGTAAACCAGGCCAGGATACGGCAGGTGCTCACCTTCGTTGTCGACCCAGAACACGGGAGGCACCGGAATGACGCCCTTGAGCGCCTTGACCAGTTGAAACTCGCGCAGACGACTCGTCGCATGCAGTGATTCGGCCAAGTCGGTACGCAGCACCATGCGCGTCTTTTCCTGGCCGACGCCGGGACGGTTCCACGACAGATTGAAACCCATCTGCAGTTTCGATGCGCCGCCGGCCAGCCAATGCGCATCGGTGATTTCGAACGGTTCCTTCAACTGCGAACCGATCAGCGACGTCACGCCTTTGACCAGCGCTTCCAGAGGCAGCTTGGTATAGCCGGGCCCGGCGCGTTTTTCCATCTTGCGGGTCAGAGCGCGATCAACTTCCCTTTCCGTTTCAAAACGCTTGCGCGTCGCCGCGATCCACTCTGGCGACGGCTTATCCTTGTCGATTATTTTCATTTTTTCTCTCTCTCCTTGATGCGAGTGCTTCAGGACGTGATGTGTCCGGAGGATTCAGTCCAGCGCCGGCCGTGACGGCGGGTCAGGGCTTGCAGTGAAGTGATTTCAGAGGCCAGGCCGTAGCCGACTCGGCCGTCGTCCAGAGTCCAGCGGCACTGCGCGGCATAGACCAGCGAGCTTGCGTAGCAGATCCATGGTCCGCCGGCTTGC
>JAYUFR010000040.1:0-2366 GCA_043738625.1 Sterolibacteriaceae bacterium | reverse complement strand
CGATCAGTACCGCGCACAGCAACAGGGTTTGGGCATTCATGAGTGACTCGTGACTTACAATCGCGGCCATTCTAACCGAGGGGCCAAGCGCTTAAATGGACTTCATCTTCATCGACGATTTGCGTGTGGACGCCCACGTCGGCATTTATCCGCGCGAACAGGTTGCCGCGCAAACGCTTGAGATCAGCCTGACCTTCGGCGTGCCCGACGAGGCCGCACAAAACGATGACATCGCGCGGACCATCGACTACGCGACGGTGATCGCACGCATTCGCGCGGAGCTGGCGGCGCGCCAATTCAATCTGCTGGAAACGCTGGGCGAATTCGTCATCGAGCTGATGCTGAAGGAGTTCAACGCGCCGTGGGCGAAGATCAGCATCGCCAAACTGGGCGTGATGAAGGGCGTGCGCCGGGTAGGCGTGCAGATCGAGCGCAGCCGCTAGTGCCAGCCGTTGATTCTGTGGTACTGGAAACTCAGGCCGTCGCCGGCGTGTGGCCCACCAGCCCGGCATGTTCGCGTAGCGCGTGAAAGCGGATGCCCGGCCAATTTTCCTGCGCCACCTTGATCTCGGCGGAACTCGATACCAGGATGGTCGGGGCTTCCACCGCATCGTAGTAAATGCGTTGGCTGTAGGCCTCGATGAAGCGGTTGAGTTCGCGCGGGTCGGCCGCCGTCACCCAGCGCGCCATGGTGTGCCGGGTTTGCAGGTAGCGCGCCGCGACACCGTATTCATGCTGAAGGCGGTGGGCGACGACCTCAAACTGGAGTACGCCGATGGCGCCGAGCAGCAGCGCTCCGCCAAGCTGGGGCCGGAATACCTGGATCGCGCCTTCTTCGCCGAGCTGCATGAGCCCGGTGCGCAATTGTTTGGCGCGCATCGGGTCGGCCACTTCCACACTGCGAAACATTTCCGGCGCAAAGAAAGGCAGTCCGGTGTATTGCAGCGATTCGCCTTCAGTCAACGTGTCGCCGAGTTGCAGCGTGCCGTGGTTGGGAATGCCGATAATGTCGCCGGGATAAGCTTCGTCCAACAGCTCGCGCCGCTGCGAAAGGAAACTGACGACGCTGCCCGGGCGAATATCCTTGCCGCTGCGGCCGACCCTGAGCCGCATGCCGCGTTCGAAGCGGCCCGAGCAGACGCGAACAAAAGCGATGCGATCGCGGTGCGCCGGGTCCATGTTGGCCTGGATCTTGAAAACAACGCCGGTGAATTTCTCTTCGGTCGGCAACACCTCGCGTTCGATGGCGAGCCGCGGACCGGGATGGGGCGCCAGGTCCACCAGCGCATCGAGCACTTCCTGGACGCCGAAGTTGTTGATCGCCGAGCCGAAAAAAACCGGCGTCTGCTTGCCATGCAAAAAAGAATCGCGATTGAACTCGGGCGACGCACCGACAATCAATTCAATTTCATTGCGCGCCTGCGCAAACTCTTCGCCGAAGCGTTGCGCGCTGTCCAGGTTGTCGAGGCCGCGCAGTGTTTCATCATTGCCACCGCGCCGGTCGGCGCCGGCGCGAAAGATGCGCATCGAATCGTCGCGAATGTCGAACACGCCATGAAACCGCTTGCCCATGCCGACCGGCCAGGTGAACGGCGCGACATCCATGCCCAGCACGCGTTCCAGTTCATCCATCAGGTCAAGCGGGGCGCGCACCTCGCGGTCGAGCTTGTTGATGAAGGTCAGGATCGGCGTATTGCGGGCGCGGCAGACTTCCAGCAATCGTTTGGTCTGCGGTTCGACGCCGTTGGCGGCGTCGATCACCATGATGGCCGCATCGACCGCAGTCAGCACGCGGTAGGTGTCCTCGGAAAAATCCTGGTGGCCCGGCGTGTCGAGCAGGTTGATGATGCAGTCGCGATACTCCATCTGCATCACCGAGCTGGCGACCGAGATGCCGCGCTGCTTTTCGATTTCCATCCAGTCGGAAGTCGCATGGCGTGTGGCCTTGCGCGCCTTGACGCTGCCCGCGATATTGATCGCGCCGGCGAACAGCAGCAGCTTTTCGGTAAGCGTGGTCTTGCCGGCATCCGGGTGGGAAATAATGGCGAAGGTGCGCCGCCGCGTCACTTCCCGATCCAGATTCATGGTGCGTATCCCTACAAAAAGAACAGGGGGCGGCATCTCTGCCTGTCCCCCTGCTTGTCCGTTGCATGTGTCTGGTGGGTTGTGACAGATTCGAACTGTCGACCGACGGATTAAGAGTCCGCTGCTCTACCAACTGAGCTAACAACCCGAAATAGGCGCGAATTATACACACGCGGACCTGGCTTCCAGTACTGGTGGGTCGGGCGAGACTCGAACTCGCGACCAACGGATTAAAAGTCCGCTGCTCTACCGACTGAGCTACCGACCCGCCGACAAAAAGA
>JAYUFR010000039.1:0-7428 GCA_043738625.1 Sterolibacteriaceae bacterium | reverse complement strand
CATCTGCTTCGGTGACTGGCGATGCGTCTGGTTTTTGTCGTACCGCGAAATCGGTGCCGTAGATTTCAAGAATGATATCTCCTGCGGCATGGACCACTGGTAAAAGCCGTTCCAGCACTTCATCTCGAGTCATTTCCACGCCGCACACCTTTGGGAGGATTGTAATTTTTCGGATTGTATTGTAATTTCAGAGGCTAACTTGAACTTTAAACCCCACTTGATGTTTAATGTTTTACTTTTAAATAGTTAAATATATTCAATAAGATGAAGCAAGCGGACGGGCGAAATGTCTCTGTTGAAGTCCTCAATGAGCGCCGCCGCATCGCGGTACGTTTGCGTTTGAATGGCATAAAGGTGGTCGCAGTCGCCGAGCAGGCAGGGCTCAGCGTACCCACCGTGATTTCAGCGCACAAAGCCTATTTGGCGGGTGGCTGGGCCGCTGTACCGGTAAAGCCCAGAGGGCGCAGCGCAGGTGTTGGTCACGCAAAAAAATCGGAGAACAAACAGCAGGGGCTGGTGCCTGCCACGGCAAAAGCCGTGAAGACGGAACCAGTACCGTTAACAGCGAATAAAAATATCCGCCACATCATTCATGGAGCGAAGAAACCAATGTCTCTGACCCACCTGCAACGCCTTGAGGCGGAGAGCATTCACATCATGCGCGAGGTTGTCTCGGAAACCGAGAACCCGGTGATGCTCTATTCCATTGGCAAGGACAGCGCGGTCATGCTGCATCTGGCCATGAAAGCGTTCTTTCCGACCAAGCCACCTTTTCCGCTGCTTCATGTCGATACCACCTGGAAATTTCAGGAAATGTACCGCTTTCGCGACGAGATGGCCAAAAAGGTCGGCATGGATCTGATCGTCCATATCAATCCCGAGGGCGTGGAAAAAAACATCAATCCTTTTACCCACGGGTCGCAGATTCACACCGACATCTGGAAAACCCAGGGCCTCAAGCAGGCGCTCGACAAATACGGTTTCGATGCAGCTTTCGGCGGCGCGCGTCGCGACGAAGAAAAGTCGCGCGCCAAGGAACGTATTTTCTCGTTTCGTTCGGCACAGCACCGCTGGGATCCAAAAAGCCAGCGCCCGGAACTCTGGCGCATCTATAACGCCCGCAAGCACAAGGGCGAGAGCATCCGGGTATTTCCGATTTCCAACTGGACCGAATTGGATATCTGGCAATACATTTATCTGGAGAAAATTCCCATCGTGCCGCTGTATTACGCAGCAGTACGCCCGGTGGTGGATCGCGACGGCACACTGGTGATGGTTGATGATGACCGCATGCCGCTGCGCGAAGGTGAAGTGCCGATGCTGCGCAAGGTGCGCTTTCGTACTCTCGGCTGTTATCCGCTCACCGGCGCGGTGGAGAGCGAGGCCGCCACGCTGACCGACATCATCCAGGAGATGTTGTTGACCAAGACCTCCGAGCGGCAGGGTCGCATGATTGATCACGACACGGCCGCATCCATGGAAAAGAAAAAACAGGAGGGCTACTTTTGATGAACCCCGACGTTCGCGGCTGCGCCGCTTCACTGCCCCCCAAGGGGGTTACGGTCCCCCTAGGGGCGGCCCAGCGAGAGACCTTCTGATGGCACACGTATCGGAAATGATCGCCGAGGATATCGAGAAATATCTTGCAGCCCATCAGTACAAGGGGCTGCTGCGTTTCATCACCTGCGGCAGTGTGGATGATGGCAAGAGTACGCTGATCGGGCGCCTGCTGTATGAATCCAAAATGCTGTTTGAAGATCAGATGGAAGCGCTCGAAGCTGATTCGAAAAAATTCGGCACCCAGGGGGGCGATCTCGACTTTGCCCTGCTCGTAGACGGGCTGGCTGCCGAGCGTGAGCAGGGCATCACCATCGATGTGGCCTACCGGTTTTTCTCCACCGACCGGCGCAAATTCATCGTCGCCGATACGCCGGGCCACGAGCAATACACCCGCAACATGGTCACCGGTGCGTCCACCGCTGACGCGGCGATCATCCTGATTGATGCGCGCAGAGGCATTCTGACCCAAACCCGGCGGCACAGTTTCCTGGTCTCGCTGATCGGCATCCGCCATCTCGTGCTGGCCATCAACAAGATGGATCTGGTCGACTACTCGGAAAAAACTTTCAACAAAATTAACGAGGACTACCGCGAGTTTGCCAAGCAGATTGGCATCACCGATATCACCAGCATTCCCATGTCGGCGCTGAAGGGCGACAACATCATCGATCATGGTGAAAAGATGCCCTGGTACCACGGCCCGACCTTGATGGGTTATCTGGAAACCGTGGAGATCGACGAAGAGCGCAACCGCAGTCTGCCTTTCCGCCTGCCGGTGCAATGGGTCAACCGGCCTAACCTGGACTTCCGCGGTTTTGCCGGAACGATTTCCAGCGGTGTGATCAAACCCGGCGACCGCATCCGGGTGTTGCCCTCGGGTCGCGAAAGCAAGGTGGCGCGTATCGTTACTTATGACGGAGACCTCGAACAGGGTGTTGCAGGACAATCGGTGACACTGACCCTCGCGGATGAAATTGATATCAGTCGCGGCGATGTGATTTCCATCATCGAGGCTCCGGCTGGCGTCGCTGACCAGTTTGAAGCCACCATCGTCTGGATGAGCGATGAGGCCCTGCTGCCGGGACGCCCGCTGCTGCTCAAGATTGGCGCCAAGACGGTAACCGCGACAGTGACCAGCCTCAAGTTCAAGATACACGTCAACACCCTTGAGCACCTTGCCTGCAAGAAGCTGGAGATCAACGAAATCGGCACCTGCAACATCAATCTCGATCGTCAAATCGCGTTTGATCCTTATACCGAGAATCGCGATACTGGCGGCTTCATCCTGATTGACCGGTTGACCAACAACACGGTCGGCGCCGGCTTGCTGCACTTCGCGTTGCGCCGTGCCCATAACATTCATGTTCAGCATGTGGATGTCAATAAGGAAGCGCGCGCCACCATGAAGGGCCAGAAGGCCAGCGTACTGTGGTTTACCGGTATTCCCGGTGCCGGTAAATCCACCATTGCCAACCTGGTGGAAAAGAAATTGTTCAGCCAGGGTCGGCACACTTATCTGCTCGATGGCGACAATGTCCGCCATGGTCTCAACAACGACCTCGGCTTTACCGACGCCGACCGGGTCGAGAACATCCGTCGTGTGGGGCAGGTGGCCAAGCTGATGGCCGATGCAGGACTGATCACCCTGGTATCTTTTATTTCTCCGTTCCGTTCAGAACGACGGCTCGCCCGTAACCTCTTGCAAGACGGCGAATTTGTCGAGATATTCATTGACACGCCAATGGCTGTGGCTGAACACCGCGATCCCAAGGGGCTTTACAAAAAGGCGCGGCGGGGCGAACTGAAAAATTTCACCGGCATCGATTCGCCCTATGAGATACCGGAGAATCCAGAGATCCGCATCGATACCACGGCGCTATCAGTGGATGGTGCTGTGGCGCACATCCTTGATGAATTGCGTCGCCTGGGTGTTATCGAGGATTTTTGACCGCCTCTTTTTTTAGGACAAACCCGGGGAATTTTATGCGGCTCTGCGCATGAATTCCTGCGGCCTCAATCCGGCCAGCCAAAGCGTACCGAGATAGACCGCTCCGCCAGCGACAACCAGTGCCGTCAAGCGAAACAATTTCGCGGAACTGGACATGACCAACCATGCGCTCTGGTCGCCCGTGCCGACCCACAACACGCTGCCCAGAGCAGCGAGAGCGAGCAACAGCTTTACGCTGAAGGCACGCCACGCGGGGGACGGAACATAAACTTGGCGTCTTCGTAATCCGCGATAGAGCAGCACCGCGTTGAGGCATGACGCCAGACCGATGGAAAGGGCGAGGCCCGCATGAGCAAACTTCAGCCAGAAGACGAAAACGAGGTTCATCAGTTGCGTCACAGCTAAAGTCATGAGGGCAATTTTTACCGGGGTCCGAATGTCCTGCCGTGCATAAAACCCGGGCGCAAGGACTTTGACCAAAATCAATCCGGTCAGCCCTACGCTGTAGGCGACCAGCGCTTCACGCGTCCGCAGTACATCGCTGGCGTGAAACGCGCCGTGCTGGAACAGCGTCGATAGCAGCGGGGTAGCCAGGATTGCCAGGGCCAATGCGGCAGGCAAGGTCAGTAGCAGCGTGAGACGCAAGCCCCAGTCCAGCAATGCCGAAAATTCTGCCGGCTGCGCGTTGGCATGCGTCTTCGAAAGGCTGGGTAGCAGGATGGTGCCCAGCGCAGCGCCGAGCAGTCCGGCCGGAAACTCCATTAGCCGGTCGGCGTAATACAGCCAGGACACGCTGCCATGTTCGAGGAACGAAGCGAAAATGGTGTTGATTACCAGCGAAATCTGGGAGACGGAAACACCGATCACTGCCGGCGCCATCAGTTTGAGAATGCGCCGTACGCCCTCATCGCGCCAGGCCAGGTCGAAGCGCGGCAGCATGCCAATCCGTGCCAAGGCGGGAATCTGGATCGCCAGTTGTAGAACACCGCCGACGAAAACCGCCCAGGCCAGTGCCATCACCTGCTGTTCGAAATAAGGAGCAAGCAGCAGCGTGCCGGCGATCATCGCCAGGTTCAACATTACCGGCGTAAAGGCAGGTAACGCGAAGCGACTCCATGTGTTCAGTATGCCGGCCGAGAACGCGACCAACGACATGCACAGAATGTACGGAAACGTGATGCGGGTCAGTTGTACGGTCAGCGCAAATTTGTCCGGCTCGGCGGCGAAACCCGGCGCCGATAGGTAGATGATGGCAGGTGTGGCGATCATGCCCACCGCAGTGACTAGCATCACCACCAGAAACAGCGTCGTTGCGACCCTATCCACCAGGTGTTTTGTGTCGACATCACCGCGGCGGAGGTGATATTCCGAAAGGATTGGGACGAACGCCTGGGAAAATGCACCTTCAGCAAACAAGCGGCGCAGCAGGTTGGGCAGACGGAACGCAACGAAAAAGGCATCGGTGGCGACGCCAGCGCCGAAAACGCGGGCGATGACGAAGTCCCGCACAAATCCGAGAATGCGGGACAGCAGCGTCATGCTGCTGACGGTGGCGAGGGTTTTGAGCAGGTTCATGGGCGGGCCGAAGAGTTCCGCCATGGTAGCTGTTATCAGGCCCACACTTGCCGCCTTGCAAAGACTGGGGGGAATCCCTATAATCCCGACCCTTCGCCATCACCCACCCGGACAGACAGAAATGGCCAATAGTGCACAAGCCCGCAAGCGCGCCCGTCAGTCGGTCAAGCAGCGTGCTCATAACATCAGCCAGCGCTCGACGCTGCGTACCGCCATCAAGAACGTGCGCAAGGCGGTTGCCGCCGGCGACAAAGCCGCTGCGCAAGTGATTTTCACGGCATCGCAAAGCACCATCGACTCGATTGCCGACAAGAAAATCATGCACAAGAACGCGGCTGCGCGCCACAAGAGCCGCCTTTCTGCGGCCATCAAGGGACTTTGATCGCTCTCCGAGTTCAACCCGGACGATCACAGGCCCTGTCAGCTTTGATCAGGGCTCCCAAGGAACCAGCTAAGCTGGCGGCAGCTTCGGAGACGTCGCCAGCCTGATTACGCGTTAAACAAACCCGCAGTTGGTCAGCTCTTCCATCAACGCGACATTGTCTTCCGCGCCGCGGCTTGATGCCTGACGCAAAAAAATAGCGCGGCTGAACGCCGGAGCTTCCGTCACGGCCACATTTTCCGTAATCACTGACGCGCACACGTCGCTGCCGAACTGGCGCCGCATGGGATCCGGTATTTCCGAACTGATCTTGCGCCGACGATCGTAGCGGGTCAGCACATAGCGCCGTTCCATGCGCCGTTTCAACACTGGTTCCAGTGCTTTCAGCGCGTGCTCGATCTGTAGCGCACCACGCAAAGAAAGAAAATCCGACGACACCGGGACCAGCATGCGATCAGCGGCGAAGATGGCGTTGAGTGACAGTACGCCGAGAAACGGGCAGCAGTCGATCAGGATGGTGCGGCCGGTATTCATCTCTTCGATACCCTGATTGAGCTTGTTGAGCACGTTCGGGCCCTTGCCGAAGATGGAGTCAACCTTGATCAGCTCGGCATGAGCCGGTATCAGGCTGCCGATGCCGGGCCATTGAATTTCCAGCGACAATAATGGGTGCTGTCCTTGAAGTACGAAAAAACACTCAGTTCAATCTTGCCCCGAACCCCGCCGTGTATTGCCGAGAGGTGCGCCTGGGGTCCAGATCAATCAATAGTGCAGGTTTGTTCTGTCGCGCCAGCGCCGCGCCGAGGTTGATCAGCGTGGTGGTTTTTCCGCCGCCGCCTTTTCTGATTGAAAACCGTTACGCGCATGGTCGTTCCCTGTACAGGGGCTGATTTTTCACCTAAAATCCGGGCTTCTGCAAGCACGGCGGCGCAAGCCGCCGTGTCCTTTTTGTCGCGGCCTTTTAGCGTTACGCGGAGCATTCTATGCCGCATTTGATGGATATCTATAACCGGCTACCCGTAGCGTTTACGCACGGGCAGGGTTGCCACTTGTTCGATGAACAGGGCAAGTCGTATCTCGACGCGCTTGCCGGCATTGCCGTCAATACGCTGGGGCACAATCATCCTCGTCTGGTAAAGGCGCTCGCCGACCAGGCTGGGCGGCTGATTCATGTCTCCAATGTTTATCGTATACGCGAACAGGAAGCGCTGTCCGACCGCTTGGCTGCGCTTTCCGCAATGGAGCAGGTCTTCTTCTGCAACTCCGGTTGCGAGGCGAACGAAGCCGCGATCAAGCTGGCCCGTCTCTATGGCCATCAGCAGGGCATTGAGCTACCTGCCATCATCGTCATGGAACAGGCTTTCCATGGCCGTACTTTGGCAACGCTTTCAGCGACCGGCAACCGCAAGGTGCAGGCCGGCTTCGAGCCGCTGGTAGGCGGATTCGTGCGTGTGCCGTTCGACGACCTGCCTGCCATCGAACTGGTTGCCGAACGCAATCCAAATGTTGTCGCGGTATTGTTTGAGCCGATACAGGGCGAGGGCGGCATCAATATTGTTCATAACGACTACATGCGGGCCGTGCGGCGCATATGCGACGACAAGGGCTGGCTGTTCATGGTCGACGAAGTGCAGTGCGGCGTCGGGCGCACCGGTGTCTGGTTCGCCCATCAACATGCCGGCATCAAACCCGATGTCATGACCCTGGCCAAGGGCCTCGGTTCCGGCGTGCCAATCGGCGCTTGCCTTGCGGCGGGCAAGGCGGTCGGCGTGTTCAAGCCGGGCAATCATGGCTCGACCTTTGGCGGCAATCCTTTGGCCTGTGTCGCAGCGCTCACAACGCTTGATGTGATCGAGCAGGATGGCTTGATGCAGCATGCCGCCAGTCTTGGCGACACGATACGCAACGGATTCCGCACCGCGCTGCTTGGCGTTGGCGGCGTGAAGGATATTCGTGGCGACGG
>JAYUFR010000038.1:0-2407 GCA_043738625.1 Sterolibacteriaceae bacterium | reverse complement strand
CCAGGCCTTGATGCCCTGCATCGAAGCTTCTTCGGCTTTTAGTTCGCCCTGATCGACCAGCCATTTGCCCACGGATCGATAGGGGTAACCGTTCTGGTCGGCATAGGCGAGGCGAACGCTGCTGCCATCGTCGAATTGAATCTGACCGGAACCCTGAATTTGCATGAAGAAAAAATCAATTGGATCAGTCAGCCAAAGCAAGGCCTCCCCGGCGCGTTTTTGTTCCTGCTTGGCCCATTCCGAGCGGGGGAAATACGGCACTAACTTATGTCCCTTGATTCGCCCCTTCAAGCGCATGTTTTTGAGTTCGGGATACACCTCGGATAAATCCACGGTGATCAGATCATCCGGTGTGCCAAAGACCGGGACAACATAGGGTGGTTTGCGGTGGCGGCCGCCTTTCAGCACCGGCTCGTAGTAGCCGGTAACGAGACCTTCGCGCTCACCGTCTGGATTCACCAGTTGCCACGGCTGGAATTGCGCCTCAAACCAGGCGCGCAAATCGGTAGGTGCAGTTGTTCGGGCGGAAGCACAGGTCACGGTCCATGTCATCTGTTTCTCCAGCACTTTGCAGGAAGCCAGAAAGGCTTCGAAACTTGGCTTGAGGTCGTCTTCTGACCAACCTGGCAGATCGCTCCAATTCGCCGATTGCAGCGGCTTTTCCGTCGGCTTGGGCGGCACCACTTTTGGACAAGTGTCGCAGGAGCACGCAACGCACACTGTAGTTTCCGGGCCGCGAGTCGGTGGAGATGTGCAGCCGTATAGCAGCACAAGAATGCAGAAGACGAAAAGGAGGCGGGCCATAAGATGATCGCGAAATGAATCTGCTAGAGTTCGACGCTTGAAAATTGGCTAGCTTACCGCATGAAAGACATCGAGACGACCGAACTGACGGCCTTTCTGACGCGCGCAGAAGCATTGCTGGCGCGGGTTGAAACCTTGCTTCCCCCACCCGCTGTTGCTCCCGACTGGCGTGCGCATGCTTTTCGCTGGCGCAAACATGGCGGACGTGGCCGTCTTGAAGGTGTGAACCTGCTGCATCAGATTTTCCTCGAAAATCTGCAATGCGTTGACGAGCAAAAACAGCGTCTCGAACAAAACACGCGCCAGTTTGTGAGCCGACGCAGCGCCAATAACGTTTTGCTGACCGGCGCCCACGGTACCGGCAAGTCATCACTGGTGAAGGCCCTGCTTGGAAAATTTGCCCCGAAGGGCTTGAGATTGATTGAGGTCGACAAGGACGACTTGGTTGACCTGCCGGAAATCGTTGACCAGATCGCGATGCGTCCCGAGCGGTTCATCATATTTTGCGACGATCTTTCCTTCGAAGCCGGTGAGCCGGGCTACAAGGCACTGAAGAGCGTATTGGATGGATCGATTTGCGGTATGCCGGACAACCTGTTGATCTATGCAACGTCCAATCGGCGTCATTTGATGCCCGAGTTCATGGGCGAAAATCTTGATGCGAAACACACTGCCGAGGGCGAGGTTCACCCCGGTGAAGCCAGCAACGAAAAGATTTCGCTCTCCGAACGTTTCGGATTGTGGCTGTCGTTCTATCCGTTCGATCAAGAGCATTACCTGTCGATTTGCGCGCATTGGCTTGGCACGTTTGGACTCAGCGCCAAACAGATCGACGCTGCCCGCGGCGAAGCGCTGCGCTGGACACTGCTGCGTGGTTCGCGCAGTGGCCGCGTGGCCTGGCAGTTCGCGCGCGACTATGCCGGACGCAGCCCCGAACAATCCCGCAAGTGAAGCTTACCCAGGTTGCTGCGGCCGTCATCCAACGGTCGGATGGAACATTTTTGCTCGGTCAGCGCGCTGCCGGCACGTTCTATCCCGGCTATTGGGAATTTCCCGGAGGCAAGGTCGAAGCCGGCGAAACCCCCCGGCAAGCGTTGGATCGTGAGTTGCGCGAAGAACTCGGCATTGAGGTGCGCAAGGCCTATCCATGGCTGGTACGCGAACACCGCTACGAACACGCCCATGTAATGCTGCACTTCTTTCGCGTTGTCGAATGGAAAGGCGAGTTGCGCGATCACGTTCACTCTGCGCTGGCCTGGCAGCGTGCCGATGCCTTGACTGTGTCGCCGATGTTGCCCGCCAATGCGCGTGTGCTCAACGCCTTGGCTTTGCCGACGTTTTACGCGATCACCGATGCTGGCCGAGTGGGCGTGGACGCACAATTGGCAACGCTACAGAATGCGCTCAGCGACGGATTGAAACTGGTGCAGTTGCGTGAACCGAATCTGGACAAATCCCGCCGCGAGCTTTTTGCACACGCTGTTGCAACGCTGTGCCGGGAACATGACGCGCGTTTACTGATTAACAGCGATGAAGGTCTGGCCCGCCTGGTTGGCGCTGATGGCATTCATATGCCAGCAAAACAACTGATGGCATGCGCGGT
>JAYUFR010000037.1:0-7488 GCA_043738625.1 Sterolibacteriaceae bacterium | reverse complement strand
AAACCGTTTTGTAATAAACCCTGCGCAACGACTCGCGATATTGATGTACTTCCCGACCAAATCCGAATTGACGCGCGCCACAAAGTCATCAAGGTTGAGATCAAGGTCTTCCATCGTCCCATTCAACTTGGCGGCGTAGTAGTAGCGCAGCCATTCCGGATTCAGGCCTTGTTGCAGATAGCTCTCGGCGGTGATGAAAGTGCCGCGCGACTTGGACATCTTCTGTCCATCAACAGTAAGGAATCCGTGGGCGAACACCTTGGTCGGCGTGCGGTAACCGGCATATTCCAGCATCGCCGGCCAGAACAGGGCATGGAAGTAGAGGATGTCCTTGCCGATGAAGTGATACAGCTCAGCCGTGGAGTCCTGGTTCCAGAACTCATCGAAATCGATACCTGTGCGATTGCACAGGTTCTTGAACGACCCCATGTAGCCGACCGGCGCGTCGAGCCAGACATAGAAGAACTTTCCTGGCGCGCCAGGAATCTCAAAACCGAAGTAGGGCGCATCGCGTGAGATGTCCCAGTCGGTAAGGCGGTTTTCGTCCGTACCGCCCAACCACTCCTGCATCTTGTTGGCAGCTTCCGGCTGCAGTGCGCCCTGTGTCGTCCAGCTGCGCAAAAACTGCTGGCAGCGCGGATCGGAGAGCCTGAAAAAATAATGGTCCGAACTGCGCAACTCGGGCTTGGCGCCGGAAACGGCGGAGTAAGGATTTTTCAGATCGGTGGGCGCATAGGCGGCGCCGCAGGATTCGCAGGCATCGCCGTACTGGTCTTTGGTTCCGCACTTGGGACATTCACCCTTGATGAAGCGGTCGGGCAGGAACATCTGCTTCAGCGGATCGTAGTACTGCTCGATGGAGCGTACTTCGATCAGCCCTGCGTCCTTGAGCTTGCGATAGATTCCTTCGGCGTGGCTGCGCGTTTCTTCCGAGTGGGTCGAATAATAGTTGTCGAACTCCACATGGAAGCCGGCAAAGTCGCGCGTGTGTTCGCCGTGCACACGGGCGATCAGGGCTTCCGGCGTGATGCCTTCCTTCTCGGCGCGCAGCATGATGGGTGTGCCATGGGTGTCGTCAGCACAGACATACCAGCATTCATGACCCTGCATTTTTTGGAAACGCACCCAGATGTCGGTCTGGATGTACTCGACCAGATGACCCAGATGGATGGCGCCGTTGGCATAGGGCAAAGCGGAGGTGACGAGGATTTTGCGAGTCATGGAAACGAGAGTGTTTATTTTTTATTGGGAGATGCCGCAGTCTGGATGATCAGGGCCGTTGGCAGATACGCAGAAAAAAGCCGGTCGGAAGTAGCGACGATCAAGTCTTCCGCTTTGGCTTGTGCAACCAGCAAGCGGTCAAAGGGGTCACGGTGCAACATGGGCAGGCCGCCCAATTCCTTGAGGTGGGCCGACTTGATGGGCAACAGGGTAAAGCCCTGTGCCTCAATTTCTGCCACCACATCGAGGGTGGGCAAGGCCAGTTTGCCGATCTGATGCTTGATCAGCATTTCCCATGGCGAGAGCAGACTGACGTAAGCCCCATCTCGCTCGACGCGGGCGACGAGGCCGCTCGGCAAATCAAGCGCCAGCAACCAGCGGTAAACAATATTGGTATCCAGCAACAGCATTTCAGCGGCGGCGCTGGGGGGTTTTCGCCATGGGCGCATCGCCCTCCAGCAAGCGCGCGACTTCGGCATCCGTCTCGGCGCTGTCCCACCCTTTCTTGAGCTTGACCGTCCCGCACCAGGCGCCGGGCGGTTTTACCGTGGGACGCTGATACTTCACAAGTTGGGCTACGGGCACGCCGTTGCGGGCAAGCACGACCTCCTCACCCTGCTCGGCAGCGGCAACGAGACGCGAGAGCGAATTCTTGGCATCGAGAATATTGACTTGCATGGTCTGAGTCTGGCTATGGTTAGCCAAGATGATCCCACGCCCGGTGATAAATCGCAAGGTGCCTGACTGGATCAGGGCGCATTACCCTCCTGGGCTATACTCGACGGCATTACTCAACCATTCAACAACCGCTGCAACAGGCGGAAATCAAGGTCACCATGAGCCTCTCGGAACTTCAAATTCAAACTGCACTCAAGGAAGTCGTTGATCCCAACACGGGCAAGGATCTCATCACTTCGCGCAGCGCGAAAAACATCAAGCTTGATGGCGCTGACGTGTCCCTCGATGTCGAACTCGGCTATCCGGCAAAGAGCCAGATCACGTTGATGCGCAAGAGGGTGGAAGACAAGATCAAAAGCGTTGCCGGTGTCGGCAAAGTCAGCGCCAACGTGTATGCAAAGATCGTCGCGCATGCGGTGCAGCGTGGCGTCAAGCCGATTCCCGGCATCCGCAACATCGTTGCCGTGGCCTCGGGCAAGGGCGGCGTCGGCAAATCCACCACCGCGGTGAATCTGGCTCTGGCCCTGGCCGCTGAAGGTGCCAAGGTCGGATTGCTCGACGCGGATGTGTATGGCCCATCGCAGCCACAGATGTTGGGCCTCAAGGGGCAACCGGAAAGCAAGGACGGCAAATCCTTCGAACCGATGGAGGCGCATGGCCTCCAGGCCATGTCGATCGGATTCCTGGTGGACCAGGAAACACCGATGGTGTGGCGCGGCCCCATGGTGACGCAGGCCCTGATGCAAATGCTCAATGACACACGCTGGCGCGATCTCGACTATCTGGTGGTCGACATGCCGCCCGGCACGGGGGATATTCAACTCACGCTGGCCCAGCAGGTGCCGGTGACCGGCGCGGTGATCGTCACCACGCCGCAGGACATCGCGCTGCTCGATGCGCGCAAGGGCTACAAGATGTTCGAGAAGGTCGGCATTCCGATCTTCGGCGTGATCGAGAACATGAGCACCCATATTTGTTCCAAGTGCGGTCACGAGGAGCACATCTTCGGCGAGGGCGGCGCGGCGCGCATGGCGAAAGACTACGGCGTTGATATGCTGGGGTCGTTGCCGCTCGACATCAAAATCCGCGAACAGGCCGACGGCGGGGCGCCGACCGTGGTATCGGAACCGGACAGCCGGGTGGCCGAGATCTACCGCAGCATCGCCCGCCTTATCGCGGTAAAGATCGCCGACAAGGCCAGGGATATGACCGGAAAATTCCCCAATATAGTGGTTCAGAACACGTAGGAGGCCCGCCCCCGGGCCGATGGAAAATCGCGGCGGGGCGCCGCGCCTACCGTATACTCATCACCCCTTACTCCTCACTCCTCACCGGCAATGAGCATCAAATCGGATAAATGGATACGCCGCATGGCAGAAAGCCACGGCATGATCGAGCCATTCGAGCCGGAGTGGGACAAGGATCGCGGCGGCAAGTATCAGGGCCAGACCGGCGTCACCCTGCCTAAAATCTGAAATCAGGGGCCAAGGGCTGGGGACTGGGGGTTAGGGAAAGGGTGCGCCTTGAGGCGCACAAATATTCTCCAGCCTCTAACCCCTAGTCCCCAGCCCCTACCAGCGGAGCTCGACCATGCGCTTTCATTTTCCGATCATCATCATCGACGAAGATTTTCGTTCCGAAAACGCGTCCGGCCTCGGCATTCGCGCGTTGGCCGAAGCGATCAAGAACGAAGCCATGGATGTGCTCGGGGTGACCAGCTACGGCGACCTGTCGTCATTCGCCCAGCAACAGTCGCGCGCCTCGGCTTTTATCCTGTCGATCGACGACGAGGAATTCACGCCCGGTCCGGAACTTGATCCCGCCGTGCTGAACCTGCGCCATTTTGTCGAGGAAATCCGCTACAAGAACGCCGAGATTCCGATCTTCCTGCACGGTGAAACCCGCACCAGCCGTCACATTCCGAACGACATCCTGCGCGAACTGCATGGCTTCATCCACATGTACGAGGACACGCCGGAATTCATTGCGCGCCATGTGGTGCGCGAGGCGAAAACCTATCTCGATTCACTGCCGCCGCCATTTTTTCGCGCCCTGGTGCACTACGCCGCGGATGGCTCCTATTCATGGCATTGCCCCGGTCATTCCGGCGGCGTCGCCTTTCTGAAAAGTCCGGTGGGGCAGATGTTCCACCAGTTTTTTGGCGAGAACATGTTGCGTGCCGATGTCTGCAACGCGGTGGAAGAACTCGGGCAACTGCTTGACCATAGCGGGCCTATTGCGGCCTCCGAACGCAATGCGGCGCGTATTTTCAACAGCGACCACCTTTACTTCGTCACCAATGGGACGTCGACGTCGAACAAGATCGTCTGGCATTCCACGGTGGCGCCCGGCGACGTCGTCATCGTCGATCGCAACTGCCACAAGTCAGTGCTGCACGCGATCATGATGACCGGCGCGATTCCCGTTTTCCTGATGCCGACGCGCAACCACTTCGGCATCATCGGCCCGATCCCGAAAGAGGAATTTCTCTGGGACAATATCCAGAAAAAAATCGCCGCGCATCCCTTCGCCAGCAAGGTCAAGGGCAAACCACGAGTGCTGACCATCACGCAGAGTACTTACGACGGCATTCTCTACAACGTCGAGGAAATCAAGGAAATGCTCGATGGCAAGATCGACACGCTGCATTTCGACGAAGCCTGGCTGCCGCATGCTGCCTTCCATGATTTTTATGGCGACTATCACGCCATGGGTGCCGATCGGCCGCGCTGCAAGGAGTCGATCATTTTCTCGACCCAGTCCACGCACAAGCTGCTCGCCGGCCTGTCGCAGGCTTCGCAGATCCTGGTGCAGGACGCGGAGAACAACAAGCTCGACCGCGACGTGTTCAACGAGGCCTACCTGATGCATACCTCGACCTCGCCGCAGTACTCCATCATCGCTTCCTGCGACGTGGCTGCAGCCATGATGGAAGAGCCGGGTGGCCCCGCGCTGGTGGAAGAATCCATTGGCGAAGCGCTGGATTTTCGCCGCGCCATGCGCAAGGTGGATGAAGAATGGGGCGTCGACTGGTGGTTCAAGGTATGGGGCCCGAAAGATCTTTCCGAAGAAGGCATTGAAGAGCGCGCAGCCTGGATGCTCAAGGCCGGAGAACCCTGGCATGGTTTCGGCAATATCGCCGAGGGCTTCAATCTGCTTGATCCGATCAAGGCGACCGTCATCACGCCGGGACTTGATATCGACGGCGACTTTGCCGACGACTTCGGCATTCCTGCGGCCATCGTCACCAAGTACCTCGCCGAGCACGGCGTGATCGTCGAGAAGTGCGGCCTGTATTCGTTCTTCATCATGTTCACCATCGGCATCACCAAGGGCCGCTGGAATACGCTGGTGACGGCGCTGCAACAGTTCAAGGACGATTACGACAAGAACCACCCGCTATGGAAGGTGCTGCCGGAGTTCGCCGCCAAGCATCCGCGCTACGAACGCATCGGACTGCGCGACTTGTGCAGCGAAATCCATGGTGTCTACAAAAAGAACGACGTGGCGCGCCTGACCACCGAGATGTATCTGTCCGACATGGTGCCGGCCATGCCGCCCGCCGCTGCCTTTGCGCGCATGGCGCATCGCGAAATCGAGCGGGTGAATATTGACGACCTGGAAGGCCGCGTCACGGCGGTGCTGCTGACCCCCTATCCGCCGGGCATCCCGCTCTTGATCCCGGGCGAGCGCTTCAACGCCACCATCGTCCGTTACCTGAAGTTCGCGCGCGAGTTCAATGACCGTTTCCCCGGTTTCGAGACTGATATCCATGGTCTTGTGAAGAACAACAACCATGGCAAGGGCCACTACTACGTGGATTGCGTGCGGCAGGACCAAACATGAACACCGCGGTCAACCCGCACAAGGACAATTTACTGACACGTCGATCCGGTTACTCGCACTGGATGACGGAGCAGGTGCGCTGGTCGGATACGGACATGGTGGGACATGTCAACAATATCGCGTTCGCCGTCTATTGCGAGACCGGACGAACCCATTTCATGCGCAAGTTTGTAGACAAGGATGCTGATCCGCGGGCGATGTTTTTGATTGCCCAGCTCACGGTCAATTTTATCGGGGAAATAAATTGGCCCGCCACGATCGACATCGGTACGGGAGTACTTTCGGTCGGGCGGAGTTCCTGTCGCGTTGGTCAAGGGCTGTTCGATGGCGAACGTTGTGTCGGCAGCGCCGAATCGATCATGGTGATGATTGACGAGAAGACTCGCAAGTCGTGCGAGATCCCCGATTGGGCGCGGACATATCTTTCAAACTTCAGCATCGTTGCGCCATCCTGAACGTGCGCAATGCGGCAAAGCCATCAAGGGCCCGGTAAGCAGTGATGCTTTCGACTTGCTCGAATGATCCTGTTGTCTGTATCGACATCGCGATTCTGTTCATTGGGGCATTTCTCAAAGACTGGACGACAATGGCCATTCTGTTGTTGCTTCTCGTCCTGCTGTTCAAACTAAAAGCCGATAAACAACGGGCAAAGAATTTCGTCTACGCCAGGCAGATGGAAGCCTATGACAACAAGCGCACCATGGATCAAACACGGATCAGTACGTGGGAGGCAGAGGAAGGTCGGTTGGTCGAACGTGAATGATCCGGCCATCAGACGCCGGTCTGGTTGCTACCAGGACTGCAATGAGGACGCAAAACCATGAGCAAAGACATCCTGATCTATGGCGCCAACGGCTACACCGCCGAAATCATCGTCCAACTCGCGCTTGATGAAGGGGCCAAACCCATCATCGCAGGCCGCTCCCGCGAAAAAATAGCGCCGATCGCCACACGCCACAATTTGCCCATGCGGGCGTTCGCTCTGGATGACCCGAATGTCGTGGCACAAAATCTTGCCGGTGTCGCCGTTGTGCTCAATTGCGCCGGCCCCTTCACGCGCACCGCCAAGGCGATGGCTGAAGGTTGCATGAAGGCCGGGGTGCATTATCTGGACATCACCGGAGAAATCGAGATCTTTGAAGCGCTTGCCCTGATGGGCGAAAAAGCAGCGGCGGCGGGCGTGATGCTCATGCCCGGCAGCGGCTTCGATGTGGTGCCCAGTGATTGCCTCGCCGCGCATTTGAAACGACGCATGCCGGATGCAACTTCGCTGACCCTGGCGATTCAGGCGATTGGCCAGCCTTCGCGCGGTACCGCCACGACCATGGTGGAAAACCTGAATCGCGGCGGCGCCATTCGCCGCGGCGGAAAACTGACACCCGTGCCGTCAGCGTGGGCGACGCGGGACATCGACTTCGGCAGCGGGCCTGTTCCCACGGTATCGATCCCGTGGGGCGATGTCGCCACGGCATGGGTTTCGACGCGTATTCCCGACATTCAGGTCTTCATGTCCGCACCTGCCCCGCTGCGTGCGATGGCAAAAGCGTCGCGCTATCTAGGCTGGATCATGGGGTCGAATTTGGTGCAGGGATTTCTCAAGCAGAAAATCAATGCCGGGCCCGCCGGTCCCAGCGCCGAGCAGCGTCAGCGCGGCGCTGCGCACGTGTGGGGCGAGGTAAAAAATGCCGCGGGCCAAACGGCCACGGCACGCTTGGACACGATTGAAGGCTACAGGCTCACCGC